>DATFPH010000580.1:0-2313 GCA_035264905.1 Thermoanaerobaculia bacterium | reverse complement strand
GGCTGGAGCAGCGTCCCGAGCCCACGCGGTGCATCTTCGAGCACGTCTACTTCGCCCGTCCGGACAGCAAGGTCTTCGGCGTCTCGGTGGCGCAGTCGCGCCTGCGGATGGGCGCCCGCCTGGCACGCGAGGCGCCGGCGCCGGCGGACATTGTGGTCCCGGTGCCGGACAGCGGCATGTACGCGGCCATGGGCTACAGCCGGGAGTCGGGGCTGCCGCTGGAGCTCGGGCTGACCCGCAACCACTACGTGGGGCGTACCTTCATCGAGCCCAAGCAGTCGATCCGGCACTTCGGGGTGAAGATCAAGCTGAACCCGGTGCACGAGCTGCTGGAAGGGAAGCGGGTCGTGCTGGTCGACGACTCGATCGTCCGCGGCACCACCTCGAAGAAGATCGTCCGTATGGTGCGCGAAGGCGGAGCCGCGGAGGTGCACCTGCGCATCTCGGCGCCGCCGACGCAGTGGCCCTGCCACTACGGGATCGACACCCCGACCCGCGGTGAGCTGATCGCCGCGCACCACTCCATCGAAGAGATCCGCCAGTTCATCGAGGCGGACAGCCTGGCCTACCTCTCGCTCGATGGCATGCTCACCGCTGTGGGAGGCCCCGCCGACAGCTACTGCACCGCCTGCTGGACCGGCGACTACCGCGTCCCCATCTCCGCCTGGGACCAGCGGCAGGCGGAGCTGTTCCCGGTGCGGGTGGAGGAGGGGTAGTCTTCCCAAGCGAGCCCGCCGTGTCGTAGAATGGCGACATGAGCGCGCCATTCCATCGCCCTTCCCGGGAAGACCAACCCGACATCGAGCAACAGATACGCTCTCTCGTCGAGGAGGGGCGGATCTGGGAAGCGCAACAGCTTCTGAAGTCGGCGGGGGATCGCGTCCCGGAAGGATCGATGATCCGGGAGGTCCTGAGCCCCGCGCGCGTTCGAGAGAGTGACGTCAGGGATGTCGACCGGAGCGCGGAGTTTCATTGGCTCAAGACAAAGGCGGCTGAGTACCAGGGGAAGTGGGTGGCTCTCGTCGGGGAGAACCTGGTCGCTTCCACGGATACTCTGAAAGAGCTTCTTGCCCGGCTGGCCGAGCTCAGGTTGGAACAGAAGCCGCTGATCCACCACCTGATCTGACGATGCTGACCCTGAACGGCGAGCGCTTTGCCTCGGGGCGTTCCAGATTCCTTGACCACGATCCTCGATTTCCAGAGCCGACAGCCAAGGTGTTCGTGAAGCTCGAGTTCCCCGGGCTGAACGGATACTGGGTCGCCCAGATCGACACGGGGGCCGCTTATTCTGTTTTGGAGGTGGAGATAGCCACGGCGTTGGACCTCTTCAATTGGGAGGGCCAGTAGACGAGAATCAGCACTCGGCTTGGCCTCCTGAGCGGAAAGCTTGTTCGCCTTCCCATGAGCCTGGTGGCCGACGAGGGGCGCTCCCTTGAGGTGGACGCGACATTCTTCATTTCCCAGAGTTGGAGAGGGGGCACATTTCTCGGCTACACGGGTTTGTTGGATCGACTTCGGATCGCGCTGGATTCTCCCGCCAACTTGTTTTATTTCGGCAAAGAGAGCTAGGCGGAGCCCTTGCCTCGGCAGGAAGTGCTACGGCTCGCTTCCCGACAAGAGCCACAGCAGCAACGCCACCGCGGTGGCCGCGCCTCCGACACCCAGGGCGAAGGTCCGTTTCATCCGGCGGTGGCGTTCCCAGCGCGGCTCGTCCAGGTAAATGCGCCCAGCTCCGGCTTCCCGTAGCGCCCCGGCCTTTTTCAGACGCTCCAGGCGCCGCCGGGCGAGCGGGCTCCAGGGTTCGAGGATGGTGGCGCGGTCCGGCGCCGTGGCTCCCGCGGAGCGGAGCTCGCTCACGATTTTGTTCTCGGTGCGCCGGACCATGGCGGCGACGAAGATAGCGGGAGAGGGCGTCGTCATCGGGAGCTCCTTGGGGAGGGTCCGTCCGGGGACTGTCCGGAACGGAGCCTCAACTATAGACTTCTTCGATGCCCGATCGCCCCAACCTTCCCGCCGTCAAGTCCTACCTCCTCGGTCTCCAGGACCGCATCTGCGCCGCCATCGAAGCGGAGGACGGCTCCGGACGTTTCCACGAGGATTCCTGGGAGCGGCCGGAGGGTGGCGGCGGGCGGTCGCGGGTGTTGAGCGAGGGGGCGGTGTTCGAGCAGGCCGGGCTGGAGCAGCGTCCCGAGCCCACGCGGTGCATCTTCGAGCACGTCTACTTCGCCCGTCCGGACAGCAAGGTCTTCGGCGTCTCGGTGGCGCAGTCGCGCCTGCGGATGGGCGCCCGCCTGGCACGCGAGGCGCCGGCGC
>DATFPH010000579.1:0-35821 GCA_035264905.1 Thermoanaerobaculia bacterium | reverse complement strand
CTCTCATGCCAATCTCCCCCCCGCCCTACCCAGCGAGACCGGGGCCGCTGCGCGGCCCCACGGACTTGACTTACACAGGCCTTCTCATGGAAGTGCGTGTGGGAGAGGGGGCTAGGGGGTGAGGGTCCCGGCGAAGCCGGCCGCTTGGTGATCCGCGGCTACTGTCCCGGCGACGGATGTTGTGCCTTCGCGTCCGGGTCGTTCTTGCGGTACACATTGGACGTCCTGCCTCCGCCGTAGCTTTTAAGGGCGAGACGTCCGGCGAAGATGAGGTTCTGCAGTGCACGGAAAAGAGTGGCGCGCGGGGGATTCCACCCGAGGAGGCGGATGACGTCGTTCTTGTCGAAGACCTCCGGCAGGAGCGGGAGGATCTCTTCGAGAGCTTCGGCGATCGGGGGTTGAGGTGGCTGGGGCACCGAGGGTATAGGTGGCGCGGCCAGGACCGGAGAGGGAGCATCCTCCTCCGGGTTGGCGAGCCAGATCTCCTCCAGAGAGCGCATCCGGACCTCGTGCGCGCCCCGGAGCATCGCAAGCTCGGACCCGAATGTCTCCTCCAGCGCGCGGCGCCGCCGCTCGTACTCGCTCCTTTTCATCAGGGGACTCCTCGAGCACCAGCGTAGCTTCGAGGAAGGCTCGCGGGCAAGTAAGCTGAAGGCCGGCGGAAGCCTCGGAGCGCACCGCGGAAAGCTTCAGAAGCACCCCGGAAGCTCCGAGACGCGCCGCGGAGACCACGCAACGCCGGGAGACAGAGATGTGCGACGTGGCGGAAGCCTCCGGAAACGCGGCGGAGGCTTACGGACGCTGCGCGGAAGCTGACCAAGCCCGTGCGGCAGCCTCAAGAAGAGCGGCGGAGCGTTGTTGAGACGCGGCGGAAGCTTACAGAAACACTACGGAAGCTTCCAGAAACGCGGCGGAAGCTTCCGTAACGTCTCACGGCTTTGTTGAGCCACAAACGAAGCCCGTCAGAGCTCGTCCGGAGCCGTCCGGAGCGTCTCTGACCTCCCGCCAAAGCCGTTTTGACCGCTCCTCGCCGCGTCTGATCGTTCCCTAGCGTCTCAACCAAGCCACCGCAGCGCCTTCGGAACCCTCCGCAATGTCTCCATAAGCTTCCGCAGCGTCTCACAAACACGTCAAGGGCCGCCGCCGGAGCTCCGCCACGTCCCTGAAGAGGAGAGTGTAAGTCACTGAAGGTGTGAGGGAAAGGCGGAAGGAAGGCGATGAGGGAGGAGAGGGCGGGGGAGGGAGGACAAGCCCTCGGCGCGGGAGGTGGGACGTTACTGAGACATGGTGAAACGTTCCGCGCCCTCTTGTGCACGTCAGGCGGTCTTCGACTCTGCGAAAGCGGAGCTGATGATCTCGTCGGCCACCCCGTGGCGGCGGAGGCTCTCCACGAACCGGTCGAGGCCGGGGTTTTGTTCGAGGCGCTCCAAGTCCTGTCGAAGCCCTTGTCCGATATAGGCGCGGATCAAGGGCTGATAGCCAGAAAATCCCAGCAAGGGCGCAATGAGCTTGAGCTGTTCCACAACATCTTCTGGGATACGGAAGCTGATGGTGGTCATCGGACGATCGCTGCGGAGGCGTTCGCGGAGGTCATTCATCTTCATAAGCTCTCCTCTCCGGACTGGTTGCAGGCCGTGCCGAGATGATCCGAATGGCTTCACCGCGGAAAGTGTGGACCACCACCAGGAGCTCCCAAGCTTTGGTCAGTCCGATTGCCACCTCACGCTCCTCTCCTCCGACCCGCTCGGACCGGAGAAGGCGGACAAACGGGTCGAAGAAAACCTCGCACGCCGACTCCAGAGAGACTCCATGCTTCTGGAGATTGGCCTGGGCTTTCGCTCGGTCCCAGACGAAATGGACATCGCTCAGGCGGTAGACGATATCCATAGCAAGGGTAAGCTGGGCGTATATACCACGTCAATACACACGACTCCTCCTGGGCTGAGGCGTCTTGTATTCAGGGCACGCAAGTTCCTGCCAGGGAGGTCAGGGTATCACAGGCCGGTGCTCGATCTAGGGCAGTCCGCCTGGCGCGAGACTTCCGGGAAGAAAGTTTGCAGTACCTCGCCGGAGGCCGGGGCCCGGACACCCGCCGTTCGTGGAGGCTTGACGGGGCGCAGATCCCGGCGGGGGCGGCCCGAACCGGTGCGCGGCGTTTCAATGAAGCAGAAGCAGCGCGAGGTGATGAAGGAGGGAGGGGTGATCCGTGGTGCCGACAGCTCAGGCAACCGACACAGACACAACTCCCGACGCATGGCCCTCAGCCTTCGGCCGGATAATGATCTCGACGTCGCGGTCGAGGAAGAGTCACGAAGCGCAGCAGCCGTTCGGAGGAGAACCGGTTCAGCTTGTAGTGCTTGAGCTCCGAGACGTGGGGCTGCGGAATGCCGAACAGCTGTGCCGCGCGTGCCTGCGTCAACCGGCGGGCAGCAATCAGCTCGTTGAGCCGCATCGCGAGTTGCACGCGCAGCTTCCGCTCGTCGGCGTCCGGAAAGCCAAGATCCACCAGCACGTCACCACTTCCTACGTCGACCGTCTCCGCCTTCTTTTTTCGCATAGCGCACTCCCGGCCCTTCGCCCTTCCACGCCTTGGCGGAAGGTGGCGTTCCGCCGTGCTGGACGACGCTCAGGGCATACCCGAGGTCGTCCACCACATCGGCGGGAAACGCCAGCAAGTCTCGCCGTCTCTGATGCGGGCAGGCTCCCATCCCGGCTTAAGCGGCCTGTTCCTCGTTCTGTATGAGCACGGTGGGCCTTGCCGCCTTCGGGGGCACCGGCAGACCTTGTTCCTCCAGGAGCTCGACATGCTCCTTCATCCCCCATCTTGCCTGGTAAAGGCAATCCTCGATCGAATGGCCGACTCCAGTGAACCCATCCAGATCTGGGGAGAAGAATCCAAAGAAATTGGGATCGTCGGTGGCTTCGATGATCAGGGAGTAATTGAGATCGAGCATCGCAGCTCCTTTTACTTGGCGTTGATGCCTGCCGTCTTGAGGATAGCCTGGCAGGTGCCGCGTGGAACCTCCCGCGAGCCATGGAAGTCTACGCGGATCAGGCGATCGAAACCCGGCTTGCCATAGTAGCGGACGGAGCCCTTCTGTTTGACGAGCCTGAATCCGTTGGCCTCCAGAAGTCGGACCAGCTCGCTGAACTTCATCCCGTCGCTCGGTCGAGAAGATTCATCATTGGGGCAAAGCGCCAGCCGTCCATGACCCCGGAATCCTAGCATGACGCTGTTCGGGGGAGCCTTTTCTGGCCGGCAGGTTTGCCTGCTGGCCGAGCTCGCGAAGAAAGCCCCCGAGTGAAAGAACCGCCACCGGACCGCCAGCCTTCCGCCCCGGCTCTGCGATTCGTGGGAAATCAGGCACTGTAGGTACTGAGGGGTGACTCCACGGCTCCAGCGGTGGGGCTGGTTGAGATGTCACTTCCGAGAGAGGTACCTCCATGAACCGCACTCTGCCGTGTCGCGTCTTCTCCGTCCTCCTCCTGCTCGCCCTGCTCGGCTCACCAGTCATCGCTTCAGCGCCTGAGCAAGTTTTGCCAATTCCGGAGCCCGCGAGCCTCTTCGCCTGGTTCTGGCAAGCTCTCGGCCAAATCGTCCCGGGGATCGCCGAGAGCCACGCCGGGATGGACCCGGATGGCACGCCTACGACCACAGGCCCCGGTCCGGGAACGGCGAGCTCGGAAAGCGATTCGCATGCAGGGATGGACCCCGACGGGCGACCTTGACGCCGCTGGCCTCTTGACCGGGTGCCGCCGGGTTTCTGCCGGCGGCGCTTTTGTCCAGGATGGACCACCGCCATGTTCGTGAAGTAAGATCGCCGTGTCGTAGTCACGGAACATAGACGGGAGGGCTACATGGCGGAGTGGCACATCTCTGGCGAGCTGTTGGAGCGGTTTCTCCGTGCTGGTGCTTCGAGGGAGGAGGCGCAGCAGGTCGTGAGGCATCTTCTGTCTGGGTGTCCTGAGTGTTCCGAGCTGGCATACCGTGAAACCTCGGAGGGCGCCTTGTGGTCCACGGTGGCGGCGGGCGGGGAGCCGCTCGGTGAGCGGGATTACGACGAGGCGATCGAGCGCGTGCTCGCCTTCGCGAGTGGGGAGGAGAAACGGTTCGCCATGGAGAGACTCCGAGGGTGGGCTCAATGGGCTGAGCTGGAGCCTCTGGCTCCGGAGGCGCGGTTCTTGCGGGTCGAGGCCGACCCGAGCTGCCACACGGTCGGGCTCTACGGTCGACTCCTTGAAGCGAGTCGCTGGTTCATGCGGAGGGAGCCGGCCGAGGCCGTGGATATCGTGCGGCTGGCCATTCTGGTCGCCGAGCGGCTCGATACGGCTTCGATGGGCGCGGAACGCATCGCCGACCTCCAAGCCGCTGCATGGGCTGCGCTCGGTAACGTGCTGCGGCTGGCCTCCGATTTCGAGGGATCGCGTCACGCCTTCAACGAAGCATGGCGGATCCTCGAAGGGGGAACGGGAGATCCGCTCGAAGAAGCGAACCTCCTCTGCTTGGAGGCTGGTTACATCCGCGACATGGGCGAATTCGAAACGGCCGAGACCGCGCTCGAGGAGGCCCTGAAGCTCTATGAGGAGGTCGGGGATGCCCATCTGCAGGGAAGGACCCTCCTCAAAATGGGCGACGCCATCGGAGACATCCACCCTGAGCGGGCGCTCACGCATATCCGCCTGGGCCTTGCGCTGATCGACGCGTCGAAGGAGCCGCGACTCGATCTGTGTGCCCAGCACGACCTGGCGCTCTACCTCAACGAGAGCGGCCAGCCAGAGGAGGCCCTCGCTGTCCTCGACCGTGCCCGTCCCCTCTATCGGCAGTTTCCGGATGAGTGGGCCCAACTCCGCCTGCACTGGTTGGAAGGCAAGATCGCGCGCAACCTCGGGGACCTCGCCGGAGCCGAGAGCATCTTTCAGCAACTCTGGGAAGAGCTGCGCAGCCGCAACCTCAACCACGAGCTCGTCCTCGTCTCGATCGACCTGGCCGAGGTGCTCTTCCGCCAAGGAGAGCCGGGTCGCGTTGCGGAGCTCCTGAAGCAGTGCTATCCGATCATGGTGTCCTGGGGACTCCATCGGTACGCCCTGGCCGCTTGGCTCGTCTTCGAGGACGCCGTGGCGAACCAGCGAGCCAGTCGGGTGTTCGAGCAGATCCGGGAATACTATCGCCGGCACTGGGTGAATCCGGCTGCGTTTGAGCCTGACGCGATCTGAATGACGAGTGGTGACGAGCGTGAGGGCTGGCTGGCACCTACACTTGGGTTCGCCTCAGTCCGCTCCCCTGCTGGAAGCACCTGGCGGAGGAGACCTATCGGGCCCGGATCGCGGAGCTCGTGCGAGAGATCGACGAATCCGCGGCGGCTGCGCGGTCGGAGTCGTTGATCGCGCCGCTGGGGCCGGCCGGTGTGCGGGCGCAGAATCCGGAGAGCCGTCCCAAGAAGATCAAGAAGTCGCCGGCGCCGTTCTTCCACGCCGTGCGGAAGAAGGTCCGCAAGTCCCTGTGGGAGGCCTATAGGCTGTTCCTGGCGGCGTTCCGCGAGGCGGCGGAGAAACTGCAAGCCGGAGATCGGAGCGGGGCTTTTCCGCCGGTGAGCTTCCGAGCTTCCCGCCTCGGCTGCCGTTTGTGACAGCCTGAGGCGGCGACCGCGGCGGCGGGAGACTTGGCGGCCGCCGGCCGCCACCGGAATCCTTGAGCGCTGTGGCGAGCTGATGCGAGCTTGCCGAGGGGGAGGTGTGCTTGCTCCTTCTAAACTAAATAAGGTTGCCTGAGGGCCGTAAGGCTCGCGAGACGGGCTTAGGAGGGGAGAACTGGTAGTTCTGAGGAGTGCACAGGGGTGGGGGAGCATTCCTTAAGGAGAGCCTTCAAGGATACTCAAGGATCCCATGGCACCAACCGCTACCAACGTAGAGAGCCGATGACTCCTGGGAGTTCGTATATGCAGATACATCTTTACATTGACATCTACTGTCGCGGCTGGTAGCCTCCTCATTACTAGCTGACTCGCACCTCCGGAGAGAGCTACGCTTCGCCGATAACTCCTGTTGCCGTTCGGATCTGGGTGATGCGGAGCCTTGTCGTGGTGCATGGAATGTCTGGCGCTTATGGCCGATGTCGATTTTGATACTAGATTTTCTTAGTTTAAAGGGAGACTAGCTTGGTCAGGCTGCCCGACTGGGGCTGTAGACCTGGCTAGGGAAATTAGTTTCAAATTGCGCGGTTTAATCGGAGGACCAACCATGGCTTCAATTACGGCAACAGAATCGCTTCGAATCGAAATTGACCTCCGTGAACCCCGAGCAGCTTCCGAGCGCCTTAGTCGTTTAGCGCATCACGCTCGGGAAGCCAGCGAGCTAAGCGATCTTGTGCAGGAGTTGGTCAATGCTGAGAAGGAGGCGCGAGGCTCTATAATCTCTGTCATACCCATGCCAGCTAGTAGTTTACCCGCGAAGATGGATCCCCAAATAATCGACGCACTTTCCATAATCCTTACGCCAATGGGAGTGGCTGCCGCGGCAAAGCTGGTCGTTCAAATAATTGAAGCTTGCCGGACCCGCATACCGACCACCTATGAGCTTGATTTTCCCGAGGTTGGAAAGCTTATCGTTTCGGGACCGCGAATATCGCCCAGGCAGCTTCGCGAATTGTCCCAATTAATGACGGAGGCTCTCAAGAGGAACTCCAAGCAGTTAAAGATCCGTAGCAAGCAGGACGATTGATGGGGATGTTGTCATGTATGATAGGAGAATCGCAATTCTGATCGGTGTTCCGAACTATTCGGATCGATACTGGAGTCCTTTGCCATACGTAAGGAATGATATCGAGGGAGAAGAGGGACTTGCTTCGGTTCTCAAGAATGAACTCGGATTATCCTACTGTTTTGATGAAGTTGATATTCCGGAAGCTGACTGTACTAACAGGCAAGTCAAAGACCTATTATGGAAAAGATGTACGGATAAGCAAATTGACAAAAAGACTCTTGTGCTCGCCTATTTCTCGGGACATGGCGTGCTCGATCCAGTCTATGAACGTGCGAGTTTGGTCACCTACAATACGAGCCACTCGGACCCAGATAGTACTGGGATACCGTTCACCTGGATTCAAGAACTCATAGCCAGTTCACGTGCTACTCTCATTCTGGTGGTGGACGCCTGTTTCGCGGGTAATCTAGCGGTGGCGCGGGCCTCCGAAGAATTATCCGAGGTTGAATCTACCGCTATCTTTGCGTCCTGTGCTGAGGGGGAGGAATCCTTCGCGGCACCTGGGGGCCACCAAAGTCTATTCACGACCAATTTCATAGCTGGACTTCGTGGCTCAGAAGGAGCAGTAGTCGACGGTGAAGTGACTGCCGAGTCTCTGGCGAGCTTTCTGATCGGTGCACTCGAGGGAACTCCACAGCAGGCCGTCTGTAAGGTGCCGAAGGGATCTATTGTTCTTGCAGTCCCTGCTCGACCTGTGGCAGCATCGAGCGTTAATTCTGGTCCTCTCGTTGAAGGTTCTTTCGACGTTCCACTCCGCAAACTCCTGCGAGAGTTTAGATCTTCACCTGTATTTGCAGCGAGTCATTTCATTCGACCGAGTTCTGGTATTTTTAGAATTGAGGAACGAAAGAGAGATAAATCGAGGCAGTTTAGGAAGATTTCCGCCATAAAACCGCGAGAACACATTGAGGGTCCGGAGTTTGATCCGGTAGAAGAGGAGGATCCTCGAGATACACTCGCGGAACTAGAGAGCTGGCTTTCAGGGACAGACAAGCTTAGTTTAATTCAAGGTGACACCGGAGTAGGCAAAACAACGCTACTTCAACGTTTTTGGATTGACCTTGCTGATCAGTTTCTTGCGCGTACCCTACACACACTTCCCCTATATTTAGATTTACGCCTTTTTGCCGATGTGCGACTCCATGGTCGTCCCGCTCGGGCTAAAGCCGACGCTTTCGAGGAGGCACTAAGAAAGTTTCGTGGCATCTTAATGGATTGCCTTCAGAATGAGTATGGTATGACGTTATTCTGGAGAGATCTATGCGAAAATTGTAGGCAAGGTCGAGTACTATTCGTCCTGGATGGACTAGATGAAATGAGTCAAGATGGTCGGCGAGAATCCGTGCTGACGCACTTGAGGCTTATCGAGCAATTGGTCGCAGTGGGAGGCCGTCTTGTCCTCAGTTGTAGGACCCACTATTTTCGTAGTGATAACGAGTTGTTCAATTTGCTGGCAGAGGCCGGCTTTCCCTGGTCAGAGACGCTGATATTCGACTTGAATCCTTTTGATATCCAGCAAGTTTACCAGTATCTCAGCACATGTATAGCCCCTGCCAAGAAACCTCTTATTCAGAGGATGAGGGAAGCTGGCACGCTAGGTGTCAGCGAGTTAAGTAAGAGACCTTTTCTGCTGTCAACGTTTGTGGAGTTGGTCAATGAAACTCCCGCCGGTGCCAAGCGTATTCGCGAATCAGCAATTTTCGACCGCTATTTAGCAGGCTGGCTTGCTCGAGATAGGTGGCGGTTTGCGCAATTCTTGGAGGAGTTCAGTGAGACTATCGAACGAGATCTTTCCTCCACTCGTGGAACTGATCTCCTACCTGCGGTCAATCCCAAAATCGACCTTGGTGCTTGGTCCGAGGAACTTCTCACCCGCTTCATTGAGGCGCTCGCGTTAGAAATGAAACTTGAGAGGCGACCATGGCTTCTTGCGGAGGAGATTGCGGCCTATCTAAGAACCAAACTTCCTTCGTTACCAGACGTGTTTCTAGGTTTCTTTGAATACGCAATTCGCACCTGCTCGTTTCTGAACCGCAATCCGGAAGGCCGCTATGGTTTTCTCGATGAATCGATCAAGGCATTTTTTTCCGCCGCGGCTCTTAAGCGCGAGCTATTGCGCACTACGTACCCTTGGGACGCTTCTATCACACGTAACCGTGCGCAGATTCGAGCTATTCCCCATTCATTGGGAATCCGACCCCTCGATGAAGATGTGAAGGAGTTTATAATTGATATGCTTACCCTGCCTAAAATTAGCATTTTGATGGAATATCTCAGGGCGGCTCGGATCACGAAGAACCCCAACACAATGAGATATCTAGGCGGGAATTGCTTAACGATAATCGCGCACCTGCAGAATAGAAAGCTTAGTGGAGATCTTTCAAATTTGAATTTGAGCGGCACCAACTTATCCGACGTAGATCTCTCGGGTGCAAATTTTCGCGGTTCAATGTTCGAGAATTGTAAATTTCAGAGAGCGATTTTTCGTGATACCGAGCTGGAGGGCGCACAATTCATTCGATGTGATTTCGACCTTGCGCAGCTTGAGGATGTTAAAATAAATGGTAGCGCGGTCATTGTTCAAAGCAGTGGCCTCGCCACTGCGGCAGGGGCACCGGCATCGTTTCTGGCGGCTGTGGAACTTTCAAAAAAAGGAGAGCGGAAGGTTCATGCGATTGGAATTGACGGCCTTACAAAGATGCGTCTACTAGAAGGTGGCCGGTTCTTGGCAGGAGCTCGGCCCGATGTTTCTTTTTTTGATCCGTGGGAGGGACCACAGCACGAAGTAATTGTTAGGGGATTTGCAATTGACATCCATCCTGTGACCAATCGTCAGTTTAAGAAATTTGTTGATGCGAATCCGGAATGGGGCAAGCTTGCGGGTGTGGATCGCTTGAAGAACGCCTACTATTTGAAGCCTTGGAGCGATGGAGACGAGCCGCCTCAGGAAGAGCTTGAGAACCCGGTTGTATATGTGAGTTGGTTTGCCGCAGAAGCCTACGCTAGATGGGCTGGGAAGAGACTACCTACAGAAGCGGAGTGGGAGTTTGCTCTTCGCGACGGTAAGCATTCTGATGATCTAATCTATCCGTGGGGAGATGATATAGATGAAATTCCGGAGGCATTCCTTAGACTGATTCGCGAGAGACGTACAGTTCCATCGGAATTAACGCCAGCCAGCACAGGCTATAAGTTATTTTCAATGAGCGGAAATGTTAATGAATGGATTTCGGATTGGTGGGGTGAGGGTTACTTCGAGTATTTAAGAACCGAGGCAGCGAAAGGCTTGACAGTGATAAACCCGAGCGGACCCCGATTCGGGAGCGAGCGCGTGTTTCGGGGAGGTTCGTTCTTGTCGGGCACCGATAGGGACTGTCATGAGCTTGCCTGCGCCTACCGGAGGTTCTTGATTCCTCAAAATACGAATCAAGATATGGGCTTTCGCTGTGCGATGGAAGCGCAGGATGCGCTTGTGGCGGAGCTAATAGATGATTAATTTTTGCACTGTGGCTCGTCATAGTGGCACCATGGCTAGTGGAGAAAGAAGGGAAGGTGAAGGATTATTGTGTTGGAAAGTGTCTGCATGTTCCCGTTAGAGTCATTGGGTGGCCATGACACTCATGCGCTTGGACGCGGATCGGTGTCGCGCGGCTGATTTGGATGCGTTTTTATCGGCACCTTGGTAGCTCAGGGCTGCTTGAGATTATAAACAAGGCGTTGCTGGAGGTTAAGGAACAAACATATGAACATCATGACACCATTTGCAGGGTACGCACTGCTCTGGGGCTTTGGGCTTCTAATGATCTTGCTTACGTATCTTGGCTCGCGCGGAGAAAAGTGGAGAACGCAAAAGGGCTTCCTTGCGGCTGGGCGAAACGTGAACTGGTGGCTAGGCGCATTCTCGATCGCGGTTTCATGGATTTGGGCACCGGCGTTATTTGTGAGTGTTCAGCAGGCCTACCAACAGGGGATTCCAGGTATTTTTTGGTTTACACTTCCAAACATTCTATGCCTGTTTATCATGGCGCCTTTGGCGCTTCGCATACGCCGTTATCTTCCAGGTGGTTATACGCAGCCGGAATGGATTCGCTATAGATTTGGAGAGAGGACGCATAAGATCTACCTAATTCCATTCTTCTGGTATCAACTTATGGCAGTAACTGTCCAGCTTTACGCGGGAGGAAGCATTTTCGCGTTGCTCAGCGGCGTTCCTGTACAGGCGGTGATGTTCATTTTGGCCGGCACGACACTTGCTTACGCGGTTATCTCGGGTATGAGGGCATCCATATTAACCGATTTTCTTCAGTATGCCGCAATCTTTTTCGGCGGCCTTCTTGTTCTTCCTTGGACGGTGGCAAAGGCTGGGGGATTTTCGGCCGTCGCTGCCGGTCTCGGTGGCGTGACAGGTGAGCATCGTAGTCTCTTTGATCCGATGGTTGCATATAATTTTGGCATTGTAACTACCATCGGCCTAATCTCCGGGGTTTTGTCGGACCAACAACATTGGCAGAGAGCTTTTACAATCCGTAAGGAACAGTTAAGAATTTCTTATATAGCGGCAGGAATTTTGTTTGGAATTGTTCCTATAGGGTTGGCTCTTCTCGGATTCTTGGGGGCAAATCCGGCTCTGGGTGTATCTCTTCCGGCTGGCACGGATGCTTCGTTGATTGGGGTGGCCGTGGTGGCGAAATTTTTACCTCAGTGGGCGGTAGCGACTTTTGCAATTATGTTGCTTTGCGGCCTTTGCTCCACTCTTGATTCTGGTCTTTGTGCTGCCGGTTCTCTTTATGCTATCAACTGCTTTGCCTACACCGAGGCCGAGAGAACTGTTTTGGAGCGAGAGCGGGTCGGGCAGGACTTGACAGAGCAGGAGCAAGCAGTAAGGAGGGCGCTTGATCTGAAGAGCCTGAGGAGAAGTCGGAGCGCAATGGTTGGTATAACAATTGCGGGGCTCATCGTTGCCCTTGCGGTGCTTTACATTCCTGGATTCGGCTTGCAGTACCTGTGGTGGGTTTTCAATACCATTGCGGCCTGTGTAGCTGTGCCTACTGTGCTGAGTTTATACTGGAGTCGGCTGGATTCTCGCGGTGTCGTGCGGGGAGTCTTGACTGCTTTCATAGTAGGTATCCCGGTTTTTGTTTATGCCAATTATAAGGGCTTGGTAGGACTGACGGTGGCTTCATCGGTCGGAATCATCGTGGTGACAACCCTCTTTTGTCTCGCCTTTCCGAGACGTGAGCCTTTCAAGGTTGTAGACGAGGAAACAACCGACAGGAAGTGAAGGCTTAAATTGGCGTGCGACGATACCTAGTTGAGGAAGGTATACAATAGCCTGTCTTTCGCGCCTGTGCGATGCCCTGATCATTCGTGCGAGCCAACATCAGGATGTGGAGATCGCCTGTGACGCAGCCGCTTGCCCAGTGATAAATGCCCGGACCGAGCGGTATCATCCCGTTCAGGCGATAGCGGACCTGATGACGATCCAGCGGCATTTCGGCAAGGCCGCCGGCGTGACTGTGGCCTACGTCGGGCCGCCGAATGCCGTCTGCAACAGTCTTGTCGATATCTTTACGAAAGCCGGCATCTAGGTGTTGCTGCCTCACGACGTGGCTGTGCGAATGAACGATCAAGTCTATAGGAGTGCCGGGGTCTCGGGCATGCTGAGTAGGATTGATGGACTCGAGGAGATGTTGGACACGGCCGATGTTGTTTTTCTCGGCACACGGGCACCAATGGGATCGGCTCGGGAGGTTGGCGCGACGCTATACCAAATCACGGTGGATACGCTTGAAGTTCACTTTCGACTACATCTCATGCACTCGATGCCCGCTGGAGATGAAGTCGCCCCCAGTGCCCTTTACCATAAGCGTTCGCTCGTTTTTGATCAGTCCGCTGCAAAATTCCTGTAATCCAGGCTTTGCTGGTCGAGGTAATCGGCGGAACGCAATAATGGACTCACAGGTTCTGCAGCGCCTCCAGGCCGAATTCCCGGTTATCGAAGCTTGCGCCTATCTGAATCACGCAGGTATGGCGGCGCTGCCCCGCCTCGCCGCCGATCGCATGAAAGCGCTCGCGGATCTGGTGTCAGTGACCGGCGACCGACGGTGGCTGGAGCGTAACGCAGAGGTGGAACGCGTGCGGGGCCTTGCCGCCCGCTTGCTCGGAGCGCACGAGCCCAGGGAGGTCGCGTTCGTGGAGAATACCTCCACCGGCCTTTCGCTGGTCGCAGAGGGGTTCCCTTGGCAGCCTGGCGACAACGTGGTGAGTGCTGAGCTCGAATACCCCTCTAACGTTTACCCCTGGATGTGTCTGGTCGACCGCGGCGTCGATTACCGCACCGTGCCGGAGCGCGAGGGCCGGATCGACGAGGAGGAATTGCTGGCGCGTATCGACGGGAACACCCGTATGCTGGTGCTCTCCTCCGTGCAGTACGCCAGCGGCTACCGAGTCGACCTCCGCCAGTTGGGTGCCTTCTGCCGTGAGCGAGGCGTGCTTTTCGTGGTGGATGCCATCCAAAGCCTGGGGGCGTTAGCCCACGATGTAGAGATGGAGCTAATCGACGTGGTTGCCGCATCGGCACACAAGTGGCTGCTCGGCGCGGAAGGGATCGGGCTCCTCTACGTTTCCGACCGGGTCATCGAGCGGTTTCGTCCGGTACGCTCTGGCTGGCGCTCGATGCGTGATATGTTCGATTGGCTGAAGCTCGACGTTGACTTTCAAGAAGGGGCGAAGCGTTTCGAATGCGGCACGATGAACATGTACGGCATCGCTGCTCTAGGCGGCTCGCTGGAGATCCTCTTGGAGGCCTTCGTGGCAGGAGCCGAGGAGCGCATCCTCTCCCTGACGGAGCGCGCCGCCCAAGGGCTCGCTGGCCTAGGCTTCAGAGTGATCAGCTCCCGGCGTATTGGCGAAGCTTCCGGAATCGTGACCGCCATCCACCCGCAGATCGACGCCAAGGACCTCGTACGCCACCTCGCCAGCCAGGACATCGTCGTCTCCGCCCGGGCTGGCCGCCTACGTATCTCTCCCCATTTCTACAATAGCGAAGACGAGATCGACCGCTGTCTCGCCGCTCTGCCCCTGTAAGGTGTGGTCGGGAACACCAGATTTCCGCATTCCTAGTGTTTCGGAGTGGAGGGGTGCATCCATTACGCGTTCATCAAATACAGCAGGAGATGGATGGCGACCAGAATAAGTGCTGATGAGGCAAGAAGAAGAACCTTGTTCCGAGTCTGTTGCATCTGCTGACCAATGTTCTGAGCGAATAAGGCTTGCTCATTGGCCATGGTATGAACTTGGTGGTTCATCTGTTCCAAAGCCTTGGTTTGTAGAGCGTTAGTTTCGTCCAAGCGCCTGCCCATCTCTATTGAAAACCTGTCAAAGCGCGCCTCGACTTCAGCCTTGAGATCTTTCCGCGCCGCTTCAAGAAGCGCGCGCAATTCCAGAGAAAGAGCTTTGTGATTTTCTTGAACAAGGCTTTGCGTTCTACTATTGACATCGGCCACCCCCTTTTTTAACTCAGAGAGGAGAGTATCCCGATTCTCGTTAGCTTTTGTTTCGATGTACGCGGATTGCCGAGAGAACTCTCTCGTAAGGTGAGAGGAGATTTCTCGCTGATGGCCCTCATGGTCGTTTTCAACTCTCTTTCGCAGATCCTCTTCTAGAGTACCGTATCGCGAAGCTTGCCTCTTGAAGGTTTCTTCCCCTTTGTCACGAAGACTTCCAATCTCCTTGTCAAGGGTGACAGACACTTCGCGCAAAGCAAGGCCTAGGGCTGCAACTTCGGCTCTTGATGCAGGGGTTTTTTGTAGCTCTTCTTTGGCAACGGCCTTGACCTTCTGGGCAAATGCGGCGTCGAGCAGAGGTAATAACGTATCAAATCTCTCAATTCCGGAAAGAACGTTAAAAAATGGTTCCCTCTGTTGATGTTCTAGCTGCGCCACAAGCGTTTCTAGCTTTCCTACCTTAGCCTTGTTTTCGCGAATCTTGAAGACTGTCTTAATCGCTGCACCTATGCCGAACACCATGAGTCATAGCCCCCAATGATTAGGTGCAACCGTTTCAAGGAGTGGTGTAATTAGATCCTTGGGACGAGACCCGAATCGATGATCCGGCGGTCTTGCGTCAGGAGAGTCGCGCCGACGACCCTGGCGGAGGCGACGATGATGCGGTCTGCGGGGTGAGTATCCAGCAGAACCTTCAAAGAGAGCGCGCGGCCTCGGCGTCCCATGCTTCAGGCGGCAGAACCGGCTCTATGATGTCGCCCACGATCTCGACGGTCCCAAGGAGAGACCGCTGGGGCAGAATTGGCGGTGCCACCTGGGTGGGAACCAGGAGAGCAACGGGCCGGTTTCCGCGAAGAATCGTGACCGGCTCCCCGGTCCGCTCCACTTCATCGAGGACCGTCTGTCCCAGGTCGGCTGCGCGAACGGTTCGCATAGCTCCACTCTAGAGTCCCCCTGGGACCCTGTCAATCCGTCGATCCCGGCCGAACAGCTTCGTAGAGGCGACCAGTGTGCAGTTCCAGCGGCTCTTTCTACTCGCGCCCGTAGGGTACCCACCTTCAGATTGCTCCCTGCTCCGTGGGCACGTAATATGTGGACAGGAGGTGGCCGATGAACCTGACCCTTGCCGTGGATGAGCGGCTCGTCGAGCAAGCCCGCAAAATTGCAGAGAGCCAGGGCAAGAGCCTCAACCAAGTCATTCGAGAGTATCTCGAGGAGCTCGCATCCCCTGCGACCGTCGTGGGGGAGATGGAGGAGTTGCGCCGGCTGTCTCTCGAAGGCCAAGGGCGATCCAGGGGGTGGAAGTTCGACCGCCAGGAGATCCATGAGCGGACGTAGCTTCTTCGACTCCAATCTGCTGGTCTGGCCGCGATCGATCTCCACCGCCTCCATCAGTTTCACTTCTGGGATTGCTTGATCGTCCGCGCCGCCCTCCGCTCCGGCTGCTCTGTTCTCTTCTCGGAAGATCTCCAGGCAGGGCGCAAGATCGAGGGCCTGGAGATCGTCAACCCTTTCGCCTGATGCGGCCCGCCCGATCCTCCTCCGCCTGAAGACCTTACCCCCTTGATCCTGAAGGCTGGAGTCGCGGCAAACCGGGTCAGCGAGCCGCAGGATCTCCGTAGGTCACGGGATTGCAATTCTCCGGAAGGCGAGTTCCAGTTCCTCTTCGCTGCAATTAGGCTCGACACTGTGCATCACCTGAAGAAAAGGCTGGATGTTCTTGACCGGCTTCTGGACCGCAGGCATGATGGAGGAATGGGGACGATGAGGCATATCACCGCCGACGTGCCGGAGGATCTCCTGAGGGAAGCCATGGGCGTGACGAACAAGGGGGTCTCCGAGACCCTGATCGAGGGCTTGGAGCTTGTGCGCAGGACTCGCGCCTACCAAAAGGCGATCGCGCTCCGCGGGAAGCTCGACCTCGACCTCGACTTGGACGTGTCGCGTGAGCGAGCTGATCGTTGACGCCTGCTGCACGTAGAGGAGCGCGGGGTCCGGGGCGAGCCAGCGGCCTTCGAGGGATTGGAGGGCCTGCCACAGACCTGGTCCTGCGGCGACCAGGGTTTTTCCATCGGGATCGAGCGCGAAGCCTTCCGGCGCCTCCAGAGGCCGGTCGGGCATGCGGACGGTCAGCCGGGCGGGGAAGGGATCGTAGACGAGGTGTGACAGCTCGTCCGGGGATGCCCTTCGCTGCCGCCTGGGCTGACCGCTCAAGCGAGTCGCCGCGACCGGCTCGAAGAGTGCGTGTGGTCAAACCCGGCCGAAGCCTTGGCCAACTCGCCCCAGTGCTTCACGAATTCAACGCCGAGGGGTGAACGATTCTCGACCTCTGACAGGATCTGGCGCGGGGACAGCGTCCCCATGCCGTTGGCGAGACCGGCGAAGGGTTCGTCAGCATCATCGCTCGACTGAACCCACTCCTTGAGCTCTTGCAGCACCTGGTTGCGCTGGAGCTCGAAGCTCGGGTCTGAGGTCTTTATCGAAACCATGGCAACCTTCCCTTCTCCCTGTTCCCAGTCCCACTCCTTACTGAGATCAGGGTAAAGAACTGTAGGCGGACCGTCAAGCGACGCACTTGCCCGCAATGCACATACCAAGCTGTTCATGAGGTTAACGAGTTAGAGTCCGCTGACCGTTTCCGAGGAGAGTGAGAGACTTGACGTTCATTATGATGAAGGTTGCCATTACCTTCGCCGCGGTGCCCTCAGCGAAGAGTGCCTGCGCGAGGGCGTTATATTCCTCGACTGTCGTCGTGAAGGCTTGAGAGATGGACCTGCCCTCAAAGAGCACGAGCGCGCCCGAGAGGACAGCGGGCCTCATCCGAGAGATGAAGGGCTCGCGTAGCGGAACCCAAAGCTGCTCGCGGTATCCGAGGACGGCGGCACCAAGGTCGGCAGCGATCCTGCCGAATCCGGCAGCCGACCAACAGGCCACCGTGTAGAGGATTGCTTCTTTGAGCAGGCCAAGGTTGGCTGAGTCGAGGATCAGGGTCGAGTCCTTGCCTTGAAGCCCTCCGTCAGGTCCTTCGATCCCGTGCCCGAAGAAAAAGAGGGCTTCGGGCGAAGACTCAGCGAGGGCTTCCTCGAAAGTGGAACGAGAGGCGTTGCCAAGATCCCAGATGGTGTACGACTCTGGCATGCGGCCAAGGAGCGCCTTGGCATAGCCGGCGAGCACGTTGGCGACCTTCCGGTGCTTCCAGGCCTCGCTGCCGGACTTCTGTTGCGCAGACTCTTCGTACTCCCCATACGTCAAGACGATGGCAGGCATCTGGATAGACGTTCCTCCGTGTCTTCGACATCATAGGTAATTGAGCCTTCTTTCGCAAAACGCTGAGCTCCTCCGCCATGCCAAACCGGTGGTGATCACCCTGGAGACATCCTGGCAGACCCCGGAAGATCCTTCGTCAGAAGCTCCAGCCGATCTCCGCCGCCGTGGGCTCCGCGTCCGGTTGGACGGCGAAGGTGACCCGGTAGAGGGGCTCCGGATGCAGCCGGTCCTCCAGCGCCTCCCGCACCTCGTCCGCGTACGGTGCCGGCTCGGACCGGCGCGCCAGGGCGACCAGCGTATCCAGATCCAGTGGCTCTTTTTGGTCGCGCCCGTCGCGCTGCACGTAGAGGAGCGCAGGGTCCGGGGCGAGCCAACGGCCTTCGAGGGATTGGAGGGCCTGCCATAGACCGGGTCCCGTGGCGACCAGCGTTTTTCCATCGGGATCGATCGCGAAACCTTCCGGTGCCTCCAGCGGCCGGCCGGGCAGGCGGACGGTCAGCCGGGCGGGGAAGGGATCGTAGACGAGGTGTGAGAGCTCGTCCGGGGAGTGGTCCGCTCCCTCCGATACGAGGAGGACGGCCATGACTTGCTCCATGGCCTGGCGCAGGAGGTCGATTCTTTCGAGCTCGTCCTCGGTCAGCGGCTCGAGCTTTTCCCGGACCTCGTCGGCCAGGAGGTCTTCGAAGAGGGTGCCCAGGCAGGAGTGGGCGCGGTCGGGCCGTTCGTCCAGGTAGGTCCAGAGATCGCCCGCTTCCTTTAGATACGCCGCCACGTGGCCGCTCCAGGCGTCGAGCGTGCGCTCGACCTCGTCGCGCTGTGACCGCGAGGCGCGGGCTGGAGATCCGGGGGCGATGGCGAGCTCAGCGACCCCATCGCGGATCTCGTAGGAAACGTTCAGGGAGGTGTCGCCGAAGAAGGCGTGCAGGCCCGCCGGCTCGGTGGCGATTGCAGCGCGGGTGCCTCGCCGGAGGGCGCCGAGCTGCTTCTCCCAGGCGAAGCGCTCGGCCACGGGCTCCAGAGAGGCGAAGCGGCGGCCCCAGGGGTCCGTGCCTTCCTCCAGCTCCTGGCGCACCTGGGCGAGCCGCCGGGTCAGTGCAGGGTTCGCCTCCCCCTTCTCGTCAGAGACTTCCACGGTGCTCGTCACCACGAAGGAGCCATCCCGCAGGAACCGGAGGTCGAGGGTTTCGAGGACCGGCGGCTCGAAACAGGCGAAAAGGACGAGGGCCAGGGCGCACGATGCCAGGAGGCGCAGCTTGCGGGAGAGCATGGTGCGAAATTATAGGTCGCACCGAGGGAAGTAGGCCTACGGCCACTTGAGCCAAAGCTGCCGGAAGGACGAACGCGCCTGCGCGATGACTTCGAAGTCTCGGTCGCAATGGAAAAGCATCAGGTCGTTTTTCAGCGCAAGCTGTGCAATGCAGCAATCGATCGGGCTCCGTACAGTCAGACCGATACGCCGGAGGTCAAAGTAGAGCCTGGCAGCGTCTTCCCAGGTGGTGGCGGAGGCCTCGAGATAGTCCTGGCTATCGAGGTACGATTGCAGGAGGCTCCATTCTCGCTCGTCCCGGCAGCCTTGGAGCAGCTCGAGTTGAGTGAAACGCGTGAGAACGACTTCGTCTCCCGCTAACGCCGCCAAGAGGGCTTTGCGCTTGGTTTGGCTCTTGTCGCGGAAGACTTCAATCCAGACGGAGGTATCAACCAGGATCACGCCGGGTTGCCCGCAGGGCCTTGTGGTCGAAATCGTCGCGCAGGGAAATCCGTCCCGCGAGCTCGCTCAAGTCCTTTTTCCGCCGGACCCGAATGAGCTCGCAGAGCGCCAGGCGGAGGAGCTCTCTCTTGGTCTGCGCGCCGGTCAAGGCGAAGGCTTCTGCAACCAACTCATCGTCGAGGTCAATGTTCGTTCGCATTCCCTAACTCCCAGGGCATTGTACGCCTTGCTTCCGGGCCGTGCCTACCGCGACGTGTCGTTCAGATCCCAGCTGTAGTCGTTGAACTCCAGCGTGACGTTTCCCTTGGCGGGATCGATCGTGCGCCCGCGGTCGGGGCCAAGGTACTTGCGGAGGAAGGCGAGCCGGCCGCCGCCCCACTTTTCGAAGTCGTCCGCGAACCAGTCCATGATCTTGGTGACGTGGATGACGACGCCGCGCTTGTCCTTCTCGAACAGGGCGTTGTGCGGGCTTTTGAAGAACGTCCGCACTTGGTCGTCGAGCTGCTGGTCGAGGCGGGCGCCCACGTACGGCTCGGGACGGATCGGCGGGCAGCTCTTGGCGGCGCAGTTGATGGCGAAGTGGATGCGCGGGTCCTTGAAGGCCTCCCGGATCTTCTCGTTCTCGATGGTGTCCAGCGAGATGTTGCCGTTCTTCGTCGGGACCGAGTCCTTCTTGAAGACGTTCAGCCGGATAATCGGGTCTGTTGAGATGTCCCGGATCGAGTCGACCGGGTAGTTGTCGACGACGATGCCCACCACGGAGATGTTGTAGAGGTTGATCCAGTAGGCGAGGCGATCCTTCGGGGCCAGGCCGTTGGGGTCGACCATTGCCATCTGCTGGCGCAGCCGGTCGAGGGTGGCCTTGTCGTTCGCCTTGAGGGCCTTGTAGCTCATCCCGCGGGCGGGGTCGTAATACTTCGCGAGGAGGTCTTGCCAGGGCTTGTAGTCGGGCGGCGGGGCGGCGGCGGTGAGCACAGCCGGGGCCACGAGCAGCAGGAAGAGCAGGGCCTTGGTGAGCTGTCTCATGACATTCCTTTGTACGCATCCGACGGCTCGGTCGGATCGGACGGCTCCGTCGGATCACCGGGTCACGCGCTTTCCTCGACTGCCTCCACGTCCTCGACGTAGCCGCACCCTTCCGTGTTGCAGATGAGCTGCGCGCCGTGGCGCTTGGTCACCTTCTCCAGGAGGAAGGCGGCGCCGCATTGCGGGCACTCCTTGGGGATCGGCTTCTTCCAGAGGGCGAACTTGCAGTCCGGGAAGCGGCTGCATGACCAGAAGGTCTTGCCGCGGCGCGAGCTCTTCTCCAGGATGTCGCCCTGCTTGCACTCCGGGCAGGTGACGCCGGTCAGCTTGGGCTCCGCCGTTG
The DNA here is from genome assembly GCA_035264905.1 of Thermoanaerobaculia bacterium. Lineage (GTDB taxonomy): Bacteria > Acidobacteriota > Thermoanaerobaculia > Multivoradales > UBA5704 > UBA5704. The sequence goes on along the minus strand of DATFPH010000579.1, from coordinate 15,213 downwards.
CCGCCTGCTTGCCCGGCTTGCGCAGGTTCTTGCACTCCGGGTAACCGGTGCAGCCGTAGAAGGTGCCGAAGCGGCTGCGGCGCAGGGCCATCGGCTTGCCGCACTTCTCGCAGGGCGGGATCTCCTCTTCGGGCGCGGCGGCGGCCGTCCCGGCGCCCGCTTCGCTGCCGTCCCCGTCCGTCGAGGCCGCCGCGGGGGTGTCCTCGACGTTGCGGGTGTACTTGCACTCGGGGTAGTTCGCGCAGGCGATGAAGGCGCCGTAGCGGCCGAAGCGCATCAGAAGCGGACCGCCGTCCTCCGGGCAGACCTCGTCCAGAGGAATGCCGTCCCGCTTGACGTTCGGCATCTGCTCGCCGGCGGTCTCCAGGTCCCTGGAGAACTTGAGGTCGAACTCGGCGAGCGCCTGCTTCCAGGGCAGCCGGCCGTCCTCGATCTCGTCGAGCTGCTCCTCCAGCGACGCCGTGTACCCCTCGTTGATGATGTCGTTGAAGCCCTTCTGGAGCATCGTGTTGACGACCTTGCCCAGAGGGGTGGGGCGGAACCGGGTCTCCACCTTGTCGACGTAGTTGCGGTCGGTGATGGTGGAGAGGATCGTCGCGTAGGTCGACGGCCGGCCGATGCCGTTCTCCTCCAGCGCCTTGACCAGGGTCGCTTCGCTGTACTGCGCCGGCGGCTGGGTGAACTTCTGCTCGCTGACGAGCTTCTGGAGCTCGAGGGTCTGCCCTTCGCGCAGCGGTGGCAGCATCCCTTCGGCGGCGTCCTCCGCGGCGCCGTTCTCGCCCGCCGGGGTCTCCTCGTCCGGCGCCTCGTGATACACGGCGAGGAAGCCGCGGCTCTTCAGGACCTTGCCGGTGACGCGCAGCACGTACGGGCCGTTTTCGATATCAGCCTGGGTGACGTCGAAGACCGCGGGCTTCATCTGGGAGGCGATGAAGCGGTCCCAGATCAGCTTGTAGAGCTTGTGCTCGTCCGCTTTCAGATAGTCGCGGACCGCGTCCGGCGGCAAGTCGAACGTCGTCGGGCGGATCGCCTCGTGGGCGTCCTGGGCCCCCTTCTTGGAGGCGTAGCGGTTCGGCGCCTCCGGCACCGCGTCGGCGCCGTAGGTCGAGCCGATCGTCTGGCGCACCGCGTCGAGCGCCTCGTCGGCGATGCGGGTCGAGTCGGTCCGCATGTAGGTGATGAGACCGATCGAGCCGTGGTCGCCCACGTCGCGTCCTTCATAGAGGCCCTGCGCGAGAGCCATGGTCCGTTTCACCGAGAAGCCGAAGCGGCGCGCCGCCTCCTGCTGGAGCCGGCTGGTGATGAACGGGGGCTGCGGCCGCTGCTTCGACTCCTTGCGCTCGACCTTGCCGACCACGAAGCGGCCGGATTCGAGGTCGCGGACGATCTTCGCGGCGAGCTCGCCGTTGTCCACCTCGGCCTTCTTGCCGTCGATCCGGTGGAGGCGGGCGTGGAACGGCGGCGGCTGATCGGCTTTCAAGTCGGCGCCGAGCAGCCAGTACTCCTCGGATACGAAGGCGTCGATCTCGTCCTGGCGGTCGCAGACCATCTTCAAGGCCACGGACTGGACGCGGCCGGCCGACAGCCCCTGCTTGATCTTCTCCCAGAGGAGGGGGGACAGGCGGAAGCCCATCATCCGGTCGAGGATGCGGCGGGCCTGCTGGGCGTCGACCTTGCGGAGGTCGATCTGCCCGGGGTTCTCCAGCGCCTTGAGCACGGCCCCCTTGGTGATCTCGTTGAAGGTCACCCGCCGGACCGCCGCCGGATCCTTGTCGAGGACGGCGGCGATGTGCCAGGCGATGGCCTCGCCCTCGCGGTCCGGATCGGGGGCGAGGTAGACGGTCTCCGCGCCCTCGGCGGCCTTGCGGAGCTTCTTCACGACATCCTTCTTCTCGGACAGGATCTCGTAGCGGGGCTCGTAGTCCTCGCCGACGCCGATGTCGCGCTTTTTGCCCTTCGCGAGGTCTCGGATGTGCCCGAGCGAGGCCTCGACGGCATATTGGCGGCCGAGGAACTTCTTCAGGGTTCGGGTCTTCGCGGGGCTTTCGACAATAACGAGATTCTTGGCCATGGGTCCCTTCAGAACGCCGGCAGACGTTCCCAAATTTCTGGAGCGCTGGGCAGGGCGGCGACACTACCATCCGCCGCACGGCTGCCGCAAGCGAGCCATCATGCGACTCCGAGAATGGCATGCCTGTCAAGTCCTCCGTTCAATCTCCTGCCAGCGTTCCCCCGCCCGACCTCACCCCCGACCCCTCTCCCATCGCCCACCCCTCCAACCGGGAGAGGGGCGCCACCACCCAACGGCAAAAAAGCAGCTCCCCCCTCTCCCGGGGGATGGGTGGGCGATGGGAGAGGGGGCCGGGGGGGTGAGGTCGGGCTGGCGGAGGCCCAGCCCGACTCGGAATTCAGGCCCTCCCATACGCCGACCCCGGGTGGCGGCGCACCCGGCCGGCCAGCTCCAGCTCGAGGAGCGCTCCCAAAACCTGGTCGACCGGCGCCTCCAGGCCGGCGGCGATCTCCTCGGGGAGGCGGAGGGCTCCCGGAGGGAGGGTGGCGAGCACGGTGCCGGGAAAGCCGGCGACGGGTTCTTCCTCGATTGCTTCAGCGACGGGCTCCGGCTGTCGCAGGGTGGGCTCGCGGAGCGGGAACTGGATGGAGGGCCGCAGCGCTTCGAGGATGTCGCGCGGGTGCTGCACGAGAGGGGCGCCGTCCTGGATCAGGGCGTTGGGCCCCAGGGAGCGCTCGTCGAAGATGCGCCCGGGGATGGCCCAGACCTCCCGCCCCAGGTCGGCGGCCCAGCGCGCCGTGAGGAGCGAGCCGGAGCGCGGTGCCGCCTGCACGACGAGGGTGCCGGCCGAGAGCGCGGCGATGACGCGGTTGCGCATCGGGAAATGCCAGCTGCGCGGCGACAGGCCGCAGGGGAACTCGGAGAGGAGGGCGCCCTGGGCCGCGATCTCGCGGCCGAGCCGCTCGTGCCCGGCCGGATAGTCGACGCCGAGCCCGCAGCCGAGCACGGCCACGGTCCGCCCCCCCTCGGCGGCCAGGGCTCCGCGGTGGGCCGCGGCGTCGATCCCGCGCGCGAAGCCGGAGACGATCGTCACTCCGGCGGCGGCGAGAGAACCGGCGAACAGCTCCGCCACCTCCTGGCCGTAGGCGTCGGTCCGCCGCGAGCCCACCATGGCCACCGCGGGTCCGAGGGGCAGCTCGCCGCGGACGCAGAGGACGGGCGGCGGCAGCGCGAGGTGGTGCAGGTCGGCGGGGTAGTCCGGATCGCCGAGGACGATGAGCCGGGCGCCGAGGCGCCCGGCCGCCTCGCGCTCGCGGGCGGCGATCGCCGGGGCCTCGGCCAGGATGGCCAGGGCCCGGCGCATCTGGGTGCGGGGGACGCCCAGGGCCGCGGCGCGCCGATCGGGCGGCCCGGGCGGCTCGGGCGAGCCGGCCCAGGCGTCGAGATCCTGGGCCAGGCGGTAGAGGGCGGGGCGCGACAGCGTCGGAGTGGCGTTCAGGGCGATCCGCAGCGCGCGCAAATCCGGGGTCGAGGATGGCTTCGTAGTGAGGTTCGAGGGCATGGTTGTGGTCTCCACCCCTATATCAGTCGGAAAACGGGGGGAGAATCTTGCACTCGCGGGCGATTTTCTTTGGAGATCGCCGGGATCTCGGACCTGGGCCGGACCGGGGGTTGTAAGGAAGGGAGTCGCGAGGGGTGGGCACCCCTCGGCGGACATGTATACTAGCTCCCTCATGGTCCGGTCACCTTTCTCCGGAGCTTTTTGAATGCGCGAACCCTTTCGTCTGCGCGCCCTGATCCTCTCGCTTCCCCTGATCCTCGTCGCCTGTGGCGGCGGCTACGGCCGGCCCGATTCGGCTGACAGCCAGCTCTCCTTCGGCGTGGACATGGCCAAGCGCAGCCTGTGGAGCGAAGCGTTGTTCCGCTTCCACCAGGCGGAGCGGCTGGATCCCAACAACCCGCGGGTCTATAACAACCTGGCTGTCGCCTATGAGGCGACCGGCGACTACCAGAAGGCCCTGGAGTACTACCAGAAGGCCCTCAAGATGTCCCCGGACAGCCGGGACCTGCGCGCCAACTACGCCCGTTTCGTCGAGTTCTACCAGGGCTTCAAGCCCGACGAGACGACGGGACAGGCGCCGCGTCCGGCGCCGCCGGCTCCCGGTCCGACGGTCACCGGCGGGAAGCCGCAGCCGGAGCCGCCGCCGATGCCGGAGCCGGAGATTCCGGAGCCGCCCACTGCGCCGGCGCGCCCGCCCGTGTCCTGAGGCACGGTGAGGGCGATGGCACACATTTTTTGCAGGATTCCCAGATTTTCGCGGAGGGAGAGGGTTTCGACCCTTCGGAGGGCATGGTCCGCAATCTGGTCGCGCCCATGGCGCGAGGAGGAATGAAATGAAAAACTTGAGGACGATTGCCGTCCTGTCCCTCCTGGTCATCTCGTGCGCCGCCCTGCCCGCCGCGGCCGGCTCGGTGGAGGTCAAGCTCAAGCTGCCGCAGCGCGCCCGCCTGGACCTGCAGGGGCGCAAGAGCGTGGCCGTCGCCCCCTTCATCGTGGTCACCAAGGAAGGCGCCGACCGCGTGCAGGGGCGTGACATCGACGTGCAGAAGGAGTTCGAGCGCTATCTCTTGAAGGTCCTGCGCCGCGAGACCGACCTCCGGGTGATCGAGCCCGGGCCGGTCGACTTCCCGGTCTACGACCTCGACCAGCTCGCCAAGCAGGGGGACTTCTGGAGCGCCCTGGGCGAGCGGACGCAGGCCGACCTGATCCTCGCCGGCGGCCTCGACTTCGACATCCAGGACCGCACCGGCTACCGCACCGAGGAGTACATCTCGCCGTTCAACGGCAAGACCTACTACCGCCAGGTCCTGGTCGAGCAGACCGGCTTCGAGTACGACATCCTGATGCAGGTGTACGACGGCAAGAACGGCGCGCTGCTGTATCAGGACAACTTCAAGGACTTTCAGAACTTCGAGGGGGAGAACACGGATCCTCTGGCCGGCATGTTCGAGAACCTCCTCTCGCTCGAGGACCGGATTCTCAACGTCTTCACCCAGAAAGAGGTTGAGGCCTCGCGCATCCTGTTCACTCAGTAGACGACGTGGAGGAGATGCCCTTGATCCGTCGATCCATCCGGCTGTCCGTGACCCTGCTCGCGCTCGGGGCCACCCTGTCTTCCGTGCCGCTCTTCGCCCAGGGCCAGATCGGCCCGCAGTGGGGCGGCTACGGATATGGCAAGAACAAGATCCAGTACCGGGACTTCGCCTGGCAGATCTACCATTCGCCTCACTTCAACGTCCACTACTACACGGCCGAGGAGCCCAGCCTCCAGAAGGTCGTCTCCTTCGCGGAGAGCGCCTACGACCAGCTCTCCCGCGAGTTCAACTTCCAGATCAAGGACCCGGTCCCGCTGATCTACTTCGCCACCCATTCGGCGTTCGAGCAGAACAACATCATCCTGAACTTCATCCCCGAGGGCATCGGTGCGTTCGCCACCCCTGCCCGCTATCGGATGGTGCTGCCCATCGACATGCCGGACACCGAGCTCTACGAGCTGATCTCGCACGAGCTGACGCACATCTTCCAGTACCACATGCTCTTCCAGGGGAGCCTGGCCAAGGCCGTGGCCTCCACGCCGCCCACCTGGTTCATGGAAGGCATGGCGAGCTACATGGCCAAGGACGAGAGCGCGCGCGACAAGATGTTCCTGCGCGACGCCGTGGTCAACGACCGGATCCCTTCGATCAAGTCGAACGTCACCGGCTTTTTCGCCTACCGCTACGGGCACGCGGTCTTCGACTTCATCGAGGAGCGCTGGGGCAAGGAAGGGTTCCTCGACTTCATCTATGAGATCCGCAACACGATCGGCGCGCGGGTCGACCGCGCGGTCGAGCGCGCCTTCAAGCTGGACGCCGAGGAGTTCGACGCGGAGTTCCGCCGCTGGGTGCGCAAGAAGTACCTGTCCGAGCTGGTGGAGACCGGCGAGCCCGGTGACTTCGGCCGCCGCTTCCGCAACGAGAAGGCGATCGGCGAGGACTACGCGACCTCGCCGGTGGCCTCCCCGTCGGGCGACCTGGTGGCCGCCTTCAGCGCGTACCGGGGCGATGTCGACGTCGTCCTCTACGACGCCGAGAAGCGGACGTTCCTGCGCAGCCTCACCAAGGGCTACACGAACGACTACCAGTACCTCGCGGCGCAGGAGCTGACCCTCGCCCGGGAGATGGGGCGCGACCTCGCGTTCTCGCCGGACGGCAACTACCTGGCTGTCTTCGCGAAGCGCGAGAGGGGGCGCAGCCTCGTCCTGCTCGACGTGCTCAACGGCGGCACCCACCGCATCTACGAGATGAACGACATCGAGCAGCAGATCGGGCTCTCGTGGAGCCCGGACGGCCGGACCATCGCCTTCTCGGGCAACAAGAACAACAAGTTCGACATCTTCCTGATCGACGTCGAGTCCGGCACCTACCGCAACTTCACCGACGACGACCTGTTCGACGGCGCTCCGGCCTTCTCGCCGGACGGCAAGTCCCTCGCCTTCGCCAGCGTGGTGGGCGGCGGCTTCAGCAAGCTGTTCCGGGCCAACCTCGATCAACCGGGCCGGCGCATCCCGGTCACCACCGGCGAGTCGAACGAGAACGATCCAGTCTACTCGCCCGACGGCAAGCGTCTGTACTTCACCTCGGACCGCGACGGGCACGACAACATCTTTGGTCTCGACCTGACCACGGGCCAGCTCAGCCAGTACACCAACGTGGTGACCGGCGCCTCCATGCCGACCGTCCTGCGCGAGCCGGACGGCGAGGAGCGCCTCGTCTTCAATGGCTTCTGGAAGGGGGCCATGGACCTCTACGTAGCCGACGTCGACGAGCCGGTCAAGGCCCCCGAGACGGTCCAGCTCGCCCAGGAGCCCGCCCAGGGCGAAGGCCTCCTGGAGTTCAAGCCGGACATCGAGGTGACCCTCGACGACGCCAACAAGGGGGCTTACCGCGGCTACAAGTTCTTCCTGGAAGACGCCCAGACCTACGTCGGCATCGACAACGACCAGACCTTCCTGGGCCGCGTGGTCCTCAGCTTTTCCGACAACCTGGGCGACCGGCGGATCATCGCAGACCTGAGCTCGGTGGACAGCTTCTCCAACTTCGACGTGGTCTACGCCGACCTGAGCAACCGGCTGCAGTGGCAGGTGCGCCTGTTCGACGACCGCCGGTACTATCAGGCCTATGACCCGGTGCGCGGCGCCTTCCAGCGCGACCACAAAAGGTACTCGGTCACCGGCGCCACCGGCTCTCTCATCTTCCCGTTCTCTTTCTACCGCCGCGCCGAGGTGGGCGTCGGCTATCAGTACTGGGAATACGCGCGGCCCTTCATCAACGTCGACGAGTCCGGACAGGAGAGGGTCGACTACATCGACGGCCAGATCGACTTCCCGCTCGTCCAGGGAGCTCTGGTGGGCGACTCGGCGCGGTTCGCCTCGTGGGGACCGATCTCCGGACGGCGCTGGCGGCTCGACGCGTTCTGGGCCCCCGACTTCGACGAGAGCGGCACGCTCACCGAATCCGTGGACGTCGATGCGCGGCAGTACATCCCGGTGACCCTGCGCAGCAACATCGCGCTGCGGCTGTTCGCCGGGGCGAGCTCGGGCAACCAGCCGATCCCGATCTACTTCGGCGGTCTGGACACTCTCCGCGGCACCAACTGGGGCGAGCTCGTCGGCGACCGCGCGTTCTTCGCCAACGTCGAGTACCGGTTCCCGCTGATCGACTACCTGGCTACGCCGCTCCTGGCTTTCCAGGGGATCCGCGGTGTCGCGTTCTTCGACATCGGCAGCGCCTGGTACAACGACCTGGAGTCGTACAAGTTCTACAACAGTGACGAGAACCGCCTGCAGAACGGCATCGCGGCCTACGGCGTGGGCGTCACGGTGCGCTTCCTCGGGCTCGACCTGAACTGGGACGTCGCCAAGCGCTGGGACTTCAAGGAGATCCTGGACACGCGGACGTCGTTCTGGATCGGGACACGGTTCTAGACCCGCCTCGGGGCCCCCCGCGGGGGGCCCCTCGCTTGTTGCTTCGCCACTCGAAAAGATACAATCCCCTCAATATATGTTGATCCAGGTCCTAGGCGGCTATGGTGGGGAGAGCCTGGAGTGCCGGATGACGTGCCTGCTCATCAACGGCACCATCGCGCTCGATGCGGGCTCGCTGTCGCAGGCCCTGTCGATCGAGCGGCAGGTCGGAGTGCACTCGATCGTGCTCTCCCACTCGCACATGGACCATACGAATTCGCTCCCCTTCTTCATCGAGAACGTCTTCGGCAAGACCGAGCGGCCGATCGACATCCACGCCTCGCCGGCCACGGTCTACGCCATTCGCAAGCACCTGTTCAACAACGACACCTGGCCGGACTTCACCCGCCTGCCGAACCACCTGGTGCCGGTGCTGCGCTTCCACGAGAAGGAGGCGGAGGTCCCGTTCGTCATCGACGGAGTACGGTTCACGCCGATCCCGGTGGACCACCTGGTCCCCACCTACGGCTTCCTGATCGAGCAGAACGGCGCCGCGGTCCTCTGGTCGAGCGACACCGGGCCGACGCAGCGCTTCTGGGAGATCGCCAACCGGACGCCCAACCTGCGGGCGGTCTGCATCGAGGCCAGCTTCGACAACGCGCTCCAGGAGATCGCCGACGTGTCGTTCCACCTGACGCCGGGGACCCTGGAGGTCGAGCTGCGCAAGCTGGAGAAGAGGGTACCGATCCTCCTGCATCACCTGAAGCCCACCTGTGTCGAGCGCATCAAGGTGGAGGTCAGGCAGCTCCGCAATCCCGACCTGGAGTTTCTGGAGCAAGGCAAGGAATACAAGTTCTAGCGTTCTAGCGTTCTAGCTCAGGACGCGCCCATCCCACAGGCGTGCCAGGAACTCCCGCCAGGGAAGGACCTCGTTGCCTTCGACGAGACGGGGGGCGCGCTCGTTGCAGACGAGGATGGCGCGGCGCGGGCGGTTGTCTTCGATGAACGCATGGAGGGACCGGAAATCCGAGGGGTCGACTCGCGAGGTCCCCTTCACTTCCACCGCGACCTCGCCGTCCCCGAGCACAAAGTCGACCTCGAGGCCGCTCTTCGTCCGCCAGAAATGGACCTCATAGCCGAGGTCCCGGTAGGCTCGGTGAGCCAGGATCTCCATGAGGATAAAGTGCTCGAGCGCCCGGCCGAAGAGCTCACCCCTTTCCTCCGCGATGCGCCGGCGCGTCAGGGCGCCTGCCACCCCCACGTCGAACAGATAGAACTTCGGAGCCTTTCCGATGACCTGCCGCTCCTGGCGTCTCTTCCACGGCTCGACGAAGGTGCCGAGCAGCGTATCGACGAGGATCTGGTAGTACTCCTTGACGGTCTTCGCATCGACACCGCAGTCCCTCGCGATGTTGGCGTAGTTCGTGAGGTCGCCGTGGGAGTAGCCCATGGCCTCGAAGAAACGCGAGAAGGCGGCCACGTTGCGGGTGAGCCCTTCGTCGAAGACTTCCTCCTTCAGGTAGTCCACCACGTAGGCCTCCAGCGAGCGCCTGTACTCCGGGTCCAGGTAGTGCGCTGGGACAAGGCCCCGGTTGAGCGCCTGCAGGAGATCGAGATCCCCGATCTCGATGGAAACGAGCGGGTGCATCTCGTAGCGCCAGGCGCGCCCGCCCAGGAGGTTGACACCGCCCCTCTTGAGCTTGCGAGCGCTCGACCCGCACAGGATGAAGCTCAGCCCCCGGTTCTCGATGAGCCAGTGGACTTCGTCCAGCAGTTGGGGAACCTTCTGGACCTCATCTATGATCACCGGAGAGCTCAGCTTCTCGGGCGGGGCCGCCAGGAGGCGCTCGCGGAGCAGGGCCGGGCGCTTGGCGAGCTCCAGCATAAGGTCCGTCTGGAGCAGGTCGAAAGAGAGACTGCCAGGAAACGCCGACCGGAGATAGGTGCTTTTCCCGGTCTTGCGGGGTCCCCAAAGAAATGCCGACTGGTGGACCGGCAAGGTCATTTGAAAAGCCCGTTCGATTCTGATCATTCGGGAGCCCACTCCGTTTTAGTTTAACCAACCGGGAGCTTAATCCGCGAGCATCCCCGGCCACAACAGCGGGTTCACGCCGATCTCCTGATACAACCTCTAGTGGTCACAGGGATTGTGGTACCCTTCCCTTGCGGTGTTCTCTCCCTTCAAACATCTTGGGAAGCGTCGTCGGCCGGAGAGCGCCTCGATGCAGGGTTTCCTCGATTTCGGGGAAGAGCTCGCTGCGCCTCCGGCCCGATCCGAGCCCACTCTCGAGCCAGCCTCTCCGCCTCTGACCCCCCGTCCAGCCGGACCACCTCTGCGCGTCGGCGTGCTCGGCTCGGGGAGCGGCGGCAACGCGGTGGTCATCGAGTCCGGCAAGCACCGGATTCTCCTCGACGCCGGATTCTCCGCCCGCGAGCTCGGCAAGCGGATGAAGCTCCTCGGAGTCGATCCCTCAGGCGTCGAGGCGCTCGTCCTCACCCACGAGCACCAGGACCACTGCCGGGGAGCCGACGGCTTCGCCAAGAAATACAAGGTGCCGGTCTATGGGACCGAAGGGACCCTGGTGGGGACCCCGCTGCGGGAAGAGGCGGCCCGGTCGGCCGTGTTGATCCGCTCGGGCGTGCCGCGTGAGGTCGCCGGTTTCTGGATCGAGCCGTTCACGCTGCCGCACGACGCGCGCGAGCCGGTCGGCGTCGTGGTCGAGGACTCACAAGGACGCCGCGTCGGCCTCGTCGCCGACCTCGGCTGCCGCACCAGCCTCGCCTGGGGGCGGCTGCACGACCTGGACGTCCTGATCCTCGAGACGAACCACGACCTCGACATGCTGCGCAACGGCCCCTATCCTTGGAGCCTGAAGCAGCGGGTGGCCGGCCGCCATGGCCACCTGTCGAACCGGGAAGCCGCGGAAGGCCTCCCCGAGCTGATCAACGACCGCCTGCGCTGGGTGGTCCTCTATCACCTGTCCCGGACCAACAACCTCCCCGCCCTCGCCGCCGCGGCGATCGGCGAGGCGCTCGACCGGGAGCGGTGCCCCGCCCAGCTCGCGGTCTCCGAGCAGGACCATCCAACCCCCTGGCTGGAGGTGACTTCGTGAAGGCAAGAGTGACCGTCTATCCGCGCCGCGAGATCCTGGACCCGCAGGGCAAGGCCATCCGCGACGCTTTGAGCCGCGTCGGCTTCGCCGGCGTCGACGACGTCCGCGCCGGCAAGAGCTTCGAGATCTCCCTCGGCACCGACGATCCCGAGCAGGCGCAACGCGACCTCCGAAATATGTGCGAAAAGCTGCTCGCCAACACCGTTGTGGAGGACTACTCCGTCGAGCTGCTCGGCGCCGAGGCGGGGGTCCGTCCATGAAGAGCGGCGTCGTCGTCTTCCCAGGCAGCAACTGCGATCACGACGCCTACCACGTGCTCAAGCACGTGCTGGATCAGGACACCACCTTCCTGTGGCACCAGGACGACTCGCTCCAGGGGTGCGACCTGGTCGTCCTGCCTGGTGGCTTCTCCTACGGCGACTACCTGCGCGCCGGGGCCATGGCCGCCCTGTCGCCGGTGATGGGCGCGGTCCAGCGGCACGCCGAGGCGGGCGGACTGGTCCTGGGCATCTGCAACGGCTTCCAGGTCCTGCTCGAAGCCGGATTGCTCCCCGGCGCCATGCGGCGCAACGCGAGCCTCCGCTTCCAGTGCAAGGACGTGCATCTGAAGGTCGAGCGGACCGACCTCCCGTTCACCAACCAGCTGCGCGCCGGGCAGGTGCTGCGCATGCCGGTCGCTCACGCCGAGGGGAACTACGAGGACGCGCCGGAGAAGCTCGACGCCCTGGAGGCCGCCGGCCAGGTGGTCTTCCGCTACTCTACGCCCGCGGGCGAGGTGACGCCCGAGGCCAATCCCAACGGCGCGGCTCGCAACATCGCCGGCATCTGCAACGCGCAGGGGAACGTGCTCGGCCTGATGCCCCATCCGGAGCGCTGCTCCGAGGAGATCCTCGGCAACACGGACGGCCTCGCCCTCTTCGCCAGCGCGGTGGAAGTGGGAGGCAGAATTCTTTTTGAGAAAAAAGCGGGGGCGGTGCGATGACGACGCTCCAGGAGGAGACCGTCCAGGCCACGCCGGAGATCCTGAAGCGGCACAAGATGACGGCGGAGGAGTACGACCGCCTCCGGCAGATCCTGGGGCGCGACCCGAGCTGGACCGAGCTCGGCATCACCTCCGCCCTGTGGTCCGAGCACTGCTCCTACAAGTCCTCCAAGATCTACCTGAAGGAGTTTCCCTCCGAGGGGCCGCACGTGGTCCAGGGGCCGGGCGAGAACGCCGGCATCGTGGACGTCGGCCACGGCTGGGTGGCGGCCTTCAAGATGGAGTCGCACAACCATCCGAGCTTCATCGAGCCCTACCAGGGGTCGATGACCGGCGTCGGCGGCATCCTGCGCGACATCTTCACGATGGGCGCGCGGCCGATCGCCTGCATGGACTCGCTGCGCTTCGGCGAGATCGATGCGCCGCGCATGCGGTTCCTGATCGACGGCGTGGTGCGCGGCATCGGCGACTACGGCAACTGCGTGGGCATCCCCACGGTCGGCGGCGAGACCGGCTTCCACCGCTCCTACAACAAGAACATCCTGGTCAACGCCTTCGCCCTGGGCGTCGCCCGCCACGACGAGATCTTCCGCGCCCGCGCGAGCGGCGTGGGCAATCCGATCCTCTACGCCGGCAGCCGCACCGGGCGCGACGGCATCCACGGCGCCACCATGGCGTCGGACGCCTTCGACGCCGAGAGCGAGCGGCAGCGGCCGACCGTCCAGGTCGGCGATCCGTTCACCGAGAAGGTCCTGCTGGAGGCCTGCCTGGAGGCGATGCGCACGGGCGCCATCGTGGCGATCCAGGACATGGGCGCCGCCGGCCTGACCAGCACGACCTTCGAGATGGCCGGCCGCGGCGGCACGGGGCTCAGCCTGGTGCTCGACCGGGTGCCGCTGCGCGAAGAGGGGCTCACGCCGTACGAGATGATGCTCTCCGAGTCGCAGGAGCGTATGGTCCTGGTGGCGAAGAAGGGGCGCGAGGAGGAGCTGGAGAAGGTCTTCCGCCGCTGGGGTCTCGAGGTGGCGGACATCGGCGAGATCACGAACACCGGCCGCGCGGTCCTCGAATGGAAGGGGAGCGTGGTAGCGGACATCCCGATCCAGCCGCTCACCGAGGAGGCCCCGGTCTACCGCCGGCCCGTGACGGAGCCGGCCGATCTCGCCCAGCGCTGGGAGGCGCCCGAGGTGCCGCAGCCCGCGGATCTCCGCGGGACGCTGGAGAAGCTCCTGGCCACGCCGGACTTCGCCAGCAAGGCCTGGATCTGGACCCAGTACGACCACACGGTCCGCACCAACACGGTGCAGGGGCCGGGGGGCGACGCCGCGGTGCTCCTGCTCAAGGGGACGCCCGCGGGTCTGGCCATGACGTCCGACGTCAATCCGGTCTATTGCGATCTGGACCCGCGGCGGGGCGGTGCGCAGGCCGTGGCCGAGGCGGTGCGCAACCTGGCCTGCACCGGCGCCGAGCCGGTCGGCTTGACCGACTGCCTCAACTTCGGCAACCCGGAGAACCCGGAGGTCTCGTGGCAGTTCCGCGAGGCGATCCGCGGCATGTCCGAGGCATGCCGGGCGCTGGGCGTGCCGGTCATCTCGGGCAACGTCTCCTTCTACAACGAGACCGAGGGAGAGTCGATCTATCCGACGCCGACCGTCGGCATGGTCGGGGTGATCCCGGCGGTCGCCCACGCACCGGCCGCGTTCTTCCAGAACCAGGGAGATCGAGTCATCCTCCTCGGCCGCGACCGCTCCGAATTCGGCGGCGCCGCCTACCTGCGGCTGCTCCACGGCATCGAGCAGGGGCGGCCGCCGGAGGTGGACCTGGACGCCGAGGCGCGCCTGGCGAAGCTCCTGCAGGGTCTGGTGGCGCGGCATCTGCTCCGCGCGGCGCACGATCTGTCGGACGGCGGCTTCCTCCTCTCGCTGACCGAGCTCTGCCTCGGCCGCGGGCTGGGCGCGACCGTCGAAGTGGCGCTCGAAGGGGCCGACCTGTTCTCCGAGACGCAGGCGCGGGCGCTCGTGGCCTGCGCGCCGGCCGCGGTCGATCAGGTGCTGCGCGCGGCGGAGGAGGCGGGCGTGCCGGCGGCGGAGATCGGCGAGGCCGGCGGCGGCGAGCTGGTGGTCCGCGCCGGGAGCGATCTGCTGCGGGCGCCGGTGGCGGACCTCCACGCCGTCTGGTCGACGGCGTTGCCGAAGGTGTTGGGGCTGTAGAATTTCGTAGCGTTCTCATCCGTTACGGCAGGAGCGGGCCGCTCCCGGTTCCGTTGCCTACAGGAATTGACGTTCATGTGCGGAATCTTCGGCATCGACGGCTGCGATGACGCGGCCAACCTCACGTATCTCGGTCTCTATGCCCTGCAGCATCGCGGGCAGGAGAGCTCCGGCATGGTCTCCTGGGACGGCCGCAAGCTCAACCTTCTGCGCGGGATGGGGCATGTGTCCGACGTCTTCCACGAGAAGGCGCTGGCCGGGCTTTCCGGTACGCGGGCCATCGGCCATACGCGCTACTCGACGGCGGGAACGAGCGTGATCGACAACGCGCAGCCCATCGTGGTGCGGACCTCGATGGGGCAGTTCGCCCTCGTGCACAACGGCAACCTGGTGAACCCGGGGGAGATCCGTCATCGGCTGGAGGGCGAAGGCTCGATCTTCCAGACCACCAGCGACACCGAGGTGATCCTCCACCTGATGGCCCGCGCGCCGCGTCCTGACGTGGTCGAGTCGTTCATGCTCGCGCTCGAGCAGGTGCGCGGGGCGTACTCGCTCCTGCTGGTCGCCGAGGATTGCCTGATCGCGGCGCGCGACCCGAACGGCTTCCGCCCGCTGGTGATGGGCAACCTGGACGGCGCCCCCTGCTTCGCCTCCGAGAGCTGCGCGTTCGACCTGCTGGGAGCGCGGGTGGAGCGCGAGCTGGAGCCCGGCGAGGTGGTGGTGGCGCGCAACGGCCGGATCGAGAGCTACCGGCTGGAGCAGCGTCCCGAGCCCACGCGGTGCATCTTCGAGCACGTCTACTTCGCCCGTCCGGACAGCAAGGTCTTCGGCGTCTCGGTGGCGCAGTCGCGCCTGCGGATGGGCGCCCGCCTGGCACGCGAGGCGCCGGCGC
>DATFPH010000578.1:0-29079 GCA_035264905.1 Thermoanaerobaculia bacterium | reverse complement strand
CGCCACGCTGGGCGCCGGCTACATCAACATCGCCCAGGCCTGGGTGACGGTGGTGATGGACGCCGAGGGCCGGTTCAGCGTCGGCTTCGACGCGATCCAGCTCGACAACGCCAACACCGCGGTTTCGGGTGGCGTCGTCCTGCCGGTCAGCACCGACTAGGCATTTCCCCTTCCCCCTCCGGCAGGCCGCGAGGTCTCTCCTCGCGGCCTGCCGGCGCCAGTCTCCCTCCCCCAAATTGAGCTGTCTCTGAAACTTGATATAATACGCCGATGCTTGCGTGGCAGTCCTCCCTATGACAGACGTCCTCTACCTCATGGGCCACGGATACTCCGGCTCGACCCTCCTCACCTTTCTCCTGGGCTCTCATCCGCAGATCGCCACCATCGGCGAGCTCGGGATCGCCGAGCGGACCAAACGGCAGACCACCCCGGAGGAATATCTCTGCTCCTGCCATCTCTCTGTCCGGAAGTGCCCCTTCTGGCAGCGCGTCCGCCGGGAGATGGCGGAACGGGGGCACGAGTTCGACGTCTGGGACTCCGAGCTGGAGCTCCGCGCCCGGGGCGGCGGGCTCTCCGACGTGATCCTGCGGGCGGTCCAGCGCGGACCGGCCCTGGAGATGGCCCGCAGCATCGGCGTCCAGGTCGTCCCCGGAGCCCGGCGGGAGCTCGCCCGGGTGCTCTCCCGGATCGAGGCCCTCGCCGAGATCGTGACCGGCATCAAGGGAAGCCGTATCTTCCTGGACAGCTCCAAGCGGCCCGAGCGGGCGGTCTTCATGCGCCGCATCCCGAGCTTCGACCTGCGGGTGATCCATCTCGTCCGGGACGGCCGCGCCGTTTCCTGGTCGAACATGAAGAACCTGGGGCTCGGACCCGAAGCGGCGGCGGACTCCTGGATCGCCGACAACCGGGCGTCCGAGCAGGCGCGCCGCTACTTCCCGGCGGACCGCTGGCTGACCCTCCGTCACGAGGACGTCTGCGCGGACCCTCCCGGGGCCCTCTCCCGCATCTACTCCTTCACCGGCCTGCCTCCGGCCGACGGGCTCCCCGAGCTCCGAGGGGGCGAGCACCACATCATCGGCAACCGCATGCGCCTGGCGTCCACCTCGGACATCCGCCTCGACGAGCGCTGGAAGACGGCCCTCGCTCCCACGCAGATGGCCACGATCGAGCGCCGGGTGGCGCCGCTCAACCGGAGGTACGGCTATGGCGCCCTCTGAGACCGCGCCTCCGAAGATCCGCGCGGCGCTCGTCGGGGCGGGGTACGTGGCCCGCTTCCATCTCGAAGCGATGGCCGGAATCCCCGGGCTGGAGATCGCCGCGGTGTGCGATCCGGCGCTCGAGCGGGCGCAGGACCTGGCGCGGCAGTGGAGCGTCCCCGCCGCCGTGGCGTCCATCGAGGAGCTGGCCGGCCTCGGAGTCCAGGTCGCCCACGTGCTCACGCCGCCCGACCTCCACGTGCAGGTGACCCGGCAGCTCCTCGAGGCGGGGATCGGCGCGTTCGTGGAGAAGCCTCTCGCCCTGTCGAGCCGCGAGGCGCGGGAGCTCGCGGAGCTCGCCGCGGCGCGGCGGGTGCCTCTCGCAGTCAATCACAACAATCTCTACCACCCGGCTTTCGCCCGCCTCCTGGCCTGGGTGCGGGCGGGGCGGATCGGCCGCGTCGAGCACGTGCGGATCTGCATCTCGGTACCTCTCGCCCAGCTCGACGCCGGGGATTTCTCCCACTGGATGTTCCGGGCGCCCGAGAACATCGTCTTCGAGCAGGCACCGCATCCGTTCTCCCAGCTCCATGCGTTGATCGGCCCGGTGCGGGAGGCGCGGACCACGCTCCTCGCGACGCGGGAGCTCCATCCGGGCCAGCTCTTCCACGAGCGCTGGCTCGTGGCGGCGCGGGGCGAGGGGGGCACGGCGGAGATCTACATGGCCTTCGGCCGGCCCTTCAACCGCTGGACTCTGGAGGTCCTGGGCACCGACGGCTGCGCCGAGGCCGACCTCGGCCACAATTTCTTCTCCTTCGAGGAGAAGACCCCCTGGCTCGACTTCTGGAACGGTTTTCTCGCCGGCCGGCGGCGGGCCCGAGCGCTCCGCCGCGACAGCCGCCGGAACCTCCTGGGATACTCGCTCTACACCCTCGGCCTCGGCCGGCGGGAGGACAGCTACTTCGCCGGCATGCGGGGCTCCATCGAGGCGTTCTACGCCTCGTTGCGCGCGGGCGAGGCACTGCCGGTGGACGCCGCGCGGGGCGCCGAGGTGCTGGAGTGGTGCGAGGCCGTGGCCGAAGCCGCGCGCCGGCCCCTGCCCGAGAGCCGCCCCGCCGCGGAGCCTCTCGCCGCGCCGGGCCCGGCGCGCCCCGGCGAGGTGGTGGTCCTCGGCGGCACCGGCTTCATCGGCCGCCGGGTGGTGAGCGGCCTGCTCGCCCGCGGCGTCCCGGTCACCGCCGTGGTGCGGCGCAGCCAGGGCCTGCCGCCCGTCCTGCTGGACGCCGCGCGGGAGGGGCGCCTGCGGCTGCTCCGCGGAAGCCTGGAGGACCGCCCCTCGCTGGCCGCGGCGTTCCGGGGAGCGGGGACCGTCCTCCACCTCGCCACCGGCGGAGGGGACACCTGGGAGAAGGTCGAGCGCTCGATGATCCGGGGCTCGGTCGGCGCGGCGGAAGAGGCCCTGGCCCAGGGAGTCGGGCGCTTCGTCTACGTCTCGTCGATCGCCGCGCTCTACGGCGGTCCCGACTGCGGCACGGAGATCCTCGAGGACTCGCTGGAGACCGACCCACGGCCGGAGGCCCGGGACGTCTACAGCCGCGGCAAGGCCGAGACCGAGCGCGCCCTGGTCGCCCTCCATCGCGAGCGCGGCCTGCCGCTGGTCATCGTCCGGCCGGGCGTCGTCCTCGGCGAAGGCACGCCGTTCCAGCATTCGGGCCTCGGCCTCTGGGTGCGGGACAACCACTGCGTCGGCTGGGGGCTGGGCGATCATCCGCTCCCCCTGGTCACCGCCGACGACGTGGCCGAGGCCCTGGTCCGCACCGCCCTCCATGCCGGGGACGGCCTCCATGGGCGGGCCTTGAACCTCTGCGGCCGGCCGCCGCTCTCGGCCCGCGAGGTCGTGGAGCAGCTGCGGCACGCCACCGGGCGGGATCTCCACTTCCATCCGCGCCCCTTGTGGCTGAGCCAGATCCTGGAGATCGGCAAGTGGATCGTCAAGAAGGCCGGACGCCGGCCGGGCGTGACCTTCCCCGCCTATCGCGACCTCAAGGCCCGGGCTCTCGTCCCCGCCTTCTCCTCGCGCACGGCCCGCGAGGTCCTCGGTTGGACGCCGGTCGAGGATCGCGAGCGCCTCCTCGAACAGACCGTGCGCATCTATGCCGACCGGCCCGGTCGTCCCGATGGTCGTCCTGAGGCTGGCGGCGGCAAGGCCGCGTGAGCGCACCCCACCTGCTGCACGTCTTCCCGAACTTCGTGCCGACCGGTCCGGAGCTGCGGACGGTGGAGCTGATCGGCGCGTTCGGGCGGGCTTTCCGCCACTCCATCGTGTCCATGGACGGCCGGACGAGCGCTGCGGAGCGGCTCCCGCCCGACGTCGACGTGCGCATCCTCTCTTCACCCCCCAAGGCCGGCTCGCTCGCGACCGCCCGCCGGCTCCGCCGGCTCCTCCGCGCGGAGCGGCCCGACCTCGTGCTCACCTACAACTGGGGAGCGTTCGACATGCTCCTCGCCGCCCGCAGCGCCGGCTTCCGGCGGGTGATCCACCACGAAGAGGGGTTCAACGAAGACGAGGCCGAGAGCTTCAAGCGCCGGCGCGTCTGGGCGCGGCGGCTCGCCTTGCCCGGCGCGGCGGCCGTGGTGGTCCCCTCCGAGCGCCTGCGGCAGGTCGCGGTCGAGCTGTGGCGGCTCCCGCCGGAGCGGATGCGGCTGATCCCCAACGGCATCCGCCTCGATCGATTCGCGCCCGCCGACGGCAACCCCGAGCTGCGCGCCCGCCTGGGCGTTCCGGCGGAGGCGCTGGTGGTGGGCACGGCGGGGAGCCTGCGGGCGGTGAAGAACCATGCCCGCCTGCTGGAGGCCGTGGCCCAGGCCGGCGCCACGATGAGGAACCTCCACCTCCTGCTGGTGGGAGATGGGGAGGAGCGGCCGGCCCTGGAGTCCCGGGCCGCGGCGCCGGACCTCGCCGGCCGGGTCTGCTTCGCCGGCTATCAGGAGACGCCGGCCCCGTTCTATCGGGCCATGGACCTCTTCGCCCTGTCGTCGGAGAGCGAGCAGATGCCGGTCGCCCTCCTCGAAGCCATGGCTTCGTCCCTGCCCGTCACCTCCACCGACGTGGGGGACGTCCGCGTGATCCTCCCTCCGGAGCAGGCACCCTTCCTGGTCCCTTCAGATCCTGCCGCAGCCGCGGGCCTCGCCCGCCGGATCGCCGATCTGGCCCGGCTCCCCCACCTGCGCCAGGAGCTCGGCGCGCTCAATCGAAAACGGGCCGAGGAGCGCTACTCCTTCGACGTTTTGTGCGCCAGCTACCGGACGCTCTATGAGTCCGTGCTGGCTTCTTGAGGATCTCAAGGCCCGGGCGCATCCTTCTCCTTAACCGGCTCTACGGACCAGATCGCGGGTCACGTCGGCGAGAGTGGGAGTCCCCGCGAGAGCCATCGCGAGATCGAGCTCGGCCCGCAGCAGGCGCAGAACCGACGTTGCGCCGGCTTCTCCACCCACGGCGAGCCCCCAGAGGACCGGCCGGCCGACGAGCACCGCCCGCGCGCCCAGGGCGAGGGCTTTCACAATGTCCGTGCCCCGCCGCACGCCGCCGTCGACCAGCACCTCGACCGGATGGCCGCGCAACGCATCCGCGATCTCCGGCAGGACCTCGATCGTGGCCGGCGCGGTGTCGAGCTGGCGTCCGCCATGGTTCGACACCACTACCGCCGCGGCGCCCGCCTCGGCCGCGCGCAGGGCGTCATCGGGCCGGACGATCCCCTTGATCACGATCGGCAGCGAGGTGATCGACCGGAGCCAGGCCACGTCCTTCCAGGACAGCGAAGGATCGATCAGCGACGACACGTAGGCCGCGAGGCCTGAATCACCGGCAGCCATCGGCAAGCCGCCATAGCCCTCCGGCAGCAGGTTGGCCACCGAGAGCCCCGGCGGCAGATGGAAGCGGTTGCGCACGTCGCGCTCGCGCCGCCCGATGAGCGGAGCGTCCACCGTGAGCACGAGCGCCTTGCACCCGGCCGCCTCGGCCCGCCGCACCAGCCCCTTCGTCGCCTTGCGGTCGCGGTAGACATAGAGCTGAAAAAAGACCGGACCCGAGGCGGCAGCGACCACCTCCTCCACCGGGGTATTCGAGAGGGTGGACAGGATCATCACCGTCCCCACCGCGCCGGCGGCCCGGACCGTCGCGAGCTCGCCCTCTGGCGTGGCGAGGCGCTGGAACGCCGTCGGAGCGACGAGAAGGGGCAGCGCGACCGGCTGGCCGAGGACAGTGGTCGTCATGTCCCGGCGGGAGACGTCCACCAGGACCCGATAGGCCAGGGAGAGGCGTTCGTAGGCGGCGCGGTTCTCGCGCAGAGTGACCTCGTCCTCCGCGCCGCTCGCGTAGTAATCGTAGGCCTCCCGCGGGAGCTTCTCGCGGGCGATCGCCTCGAGCTCGAAAAGATTGATCGGTTCCACGGGCTCAAGCCCAGAGGATTTCAACTTCGTAGGGCTCCAGGAGACGATCGTGGGTGACGAGGGTCAAGCCTTCAGATTGGGCCTGGGCGACCAGCATGCGGTCAAAGGGGTCCCGGTGATGTGGAGGCAAGGCGGTGACACGCTCGGCATGGGAGAAGGTGATGAGAAGCTTCTCAAAGCCGCTGGCGAGCACACCCGCCTCGATCGTATCGGGAAGCTCGATGCGGCCCAAGGAGGCTTTGATGGCAGCCTCCCAGGCCGAAGCCACGCTCACGAATACGATGTCTGCCGTCGCGATGCGATCCCGCACCGCGGAGCCCAGGCGGGCAGGCTCTCCGCGCCACCAGAGGAAGACGTGCGTGTCGAGCAAAAGCCGGCTCGCCGTCACCCACGACCCTCAAAAGCATCTTCGATCTCCGGAGGTAAGGGAGAGTCAAAATCATCCGAAATGCGCACTCGACCTTCCCAGCCGCCGGGCTGGCGAGGCTCTGGCGACTGGTGGAACGGCACGAGCTTGGCCATTGGTTTGCCCGCCTTGGAAAGAATGATCTCCTCGCCGCGCGCCGCACGATCGACGAGTCGCGAGAGTGAAGTCTTCGCTTCGTACAGATTGTAGATGACTTCAGACACTGGCAGCTCCCATGCTTGACCAACCCTGACCAAGGTACTCTCTTTCGCCTTCAGCGGTCAAGGGCAGGGAGGAGCTGGGAGCGGGCGCCGGGTTCCGCCCTTGCAGGGTAAGAGCTGGCGAAGCGGCGAAGAGCCGGCGTGGCCGATTCCCTATACGGGGTAAAGCGGCGGGCGCGGCGAGGCGAGCGGGCTCCGATTCCTGCGCCCCATGTGGTAAGCTGTTCTGGGTAGACACGCCATGAAGATCGCACTGAGAGTAGAAGGCGAGATTACCGAAGACGGGCACTTGCTCGTTGATCTGCCGCCCGAGTTGCCTCGTGGGAAAGTGATCGTCATCCTGGAGCCGCTGCCTGAGGATGACCTTGAGCTGGCGGAAGAAGACCTGAGAGGGGCCGGCCTCACCGCGCAAGAGATCGCCGCTTCGCCGGAGATCGGAGCCTGGGCTGAGGAGAAGAACCAAAGTGGTGCGGAGTACGTCGAGAAACTCCGGCGGGCCTCTCCGCGATACTCATGGTGACCGACGCGATCGTCGATACCTCGATCCCCATCGATTTGCTGCGCGCGTTTCCTCCTGCTTCGGTGGCCGCCCGGCTCGCGATTCCGCTGTACACCACGAATCTCAAGCATTTCCAGCCGCTCCCAACGGTGGACGCAAGGAAGCCCTATTGAACACCCCCGCGCGCGCTCGGCGTTGACCTCCCCACAACCCTGGAAGAAATGCCGGCCTTGGAGGTCTATGCGGTGGCACCCCGACCCCGCGGGTCTGGTACAGTGGTCCACGAGGCCATGATCGAGCTCCCGTACGGCATTGCCGACTTCCGCCGCATCCGCCAGCAGGGGATGGTCTACGTCGACCGGACGGCCTACCTTCGCGCCATCGAGCGGCTCGGCAGCACCCTAGAGCACGCCGGCCTCTTCGGAGATCTGGAGATCGGCCGCCAGCCGACCCCGCTCGCCCACCAGTACTTCGTCCTTCAGTGGAACTTCTCCGTGGTCGATCCCAGCGGCACCGTCGAGCAGATCGCCGAAAGCCTCCGCGAGCACGTCAGCTGGCCCCGCAGAGGCTCCACGACGAGAACCTGCGCACCGACCGCGGCAAGCTCGCCTTTCTCGCCAGCACCGGCGCCGGAGCCGAGGTGATCGAGGAGATCACCGAGGGCAATGGTGAGCTTTCCGTCCCGCACTTGGAGATGAGCTTTTCGTTGGACAGCCTGGTGGCCCGAATCCGAGAAGATCGTGGCTCTGTCGCATCGCTCCTCTACTTCATGGGCCTCCTCACCTTGACCGAGGTCCCCGGACGGTTGAGGGTTCCAAACCTGGTGGTGAGAAAGCTTTTCCTCGAACGGCTCCTGGAGATCTATCTCCCTGAGCCCAGCGCGAGCTATGCGGCGCGGGAGACCGCCCTGCGCTTCTTCCAGAACGGCGATCTGGCCCCACTGCTCACCTTCTTCGAGGAAAAGCTTCTGCCGGTTCTCTCCAATCGCGACCGTGGAGCGTCACCCAGGCAGGAGGGCGGGAGCGGCGGCGGCATCAACGAGATGGTGCTCAAAACGCTCTTCCTCTCCGTCCTCTTTGATGACACGCGGTACGTCACCTGGTCCGAGATGGAGGTCGAGCGTTCCTACGCGGACCTCTGCCTGCTCGTCCGCCCGGAGATGCGCCGCTTCGGATTTCTCGATTTTCTCTTCGAGCTCAAGCTGATCCGTCGCAAAGATCTGGGCAAGAGCGGTCACGACTTGCGCGAGATGTCCGAGGCAGAGCTCCGGCGGCTGCCTGCCGTCGTCCAAGCGCTCTCCGACGCGCGGGCGCAGGCTCGCCGCTACGGCACCGCATTGCTGCGGCGCCGAGGCGAGGAGCTTGCGCTGCGGAGCTACGTCGTTGTCGCGGTCGATCTGGAGCGGCTGATTGGGGAGGAAGTCAACCTGACGCCCTCGCCAACCACGAGCCTGCCGTAGAGACGGCCCAGTCCGATGGCACGAACCGACCGGGTGCACACAGCCGGGCCGTCTCATGGCCCCCGCCACCGCGACAACCGGCAGCACGCCACAGAAACATCCCTCCCCTGCTGGTTTCGCGTCGAAGCGCGGTGAGGCGGCGCGCCCGATCTACCGGCCGCGCCATACACGGAATTCTACCTCCGGACAGCACCGCCGGTCCTCACCTCCCCTCACTTCCCCTGGATGAACTCCCCGATGTCTCTCGACAGCTGCTCGAGCGAACCCTGGTGGAGGTACATCATGTGCCCCGCCGGGTAGTTCCGGATCGTCACCCGCGCCGGGTCGATGCCGCTGTGGTGCAGCATGTAGGCGTTGGCGAAGTAGGCCGTCGCCATGTCGTAGTAGCCGCTGGCGGTGAACACGCGCAGCGCCTCGTTGTCCTTGGTGCCCTGCGCCAGATCTCCGGTGACGTCGACGTAGCCGGCGAAGGCGCCGGTCGCGTTCCTCCGCCGCTTCCAGCTCTGGCCGGCCTCGCCGCTCTGGGGCAGGTAGGGCTCCTGGATGTCGGCGCCGAGCTCATTGCGCAGGTACTGGTGGAAGAGCGAGACGTAGATCGGCCCCGTCTTGACGTCGAACGGGTCGCTGTTGGGGGAATCCGATGCGTTGTCGAGCTCCTTCTGCTTGTAACGACCGTCGAGGAGGCCCGTGGCCATCCCCTCGTCGCGCAGCAGCTCCTTGGCAAAGCGGGGCGCGTAGAGACGCAGGTCGCTGTTGAGGACGTATTGCTTGGACACGCCCGTGTAGCGGTGCAGCTTGTCGGCGATCTGCCCCTTCTCCGCCTCCGAGAGCGAATCGCCGCGGAAGAGGGCCTGCAGGTACTCGCCGGAGGCGAACCGCTCGACCTCGGTGAGCAGCGCCTGCAGGCTCGGCCAGGAGTCCGGGAGCTTCTTGTGGTACCACGCCGTCGCGGCGAGCGTCGGCAGGTGCGTGATGTAGGTGAGATCGTTGCCGTTGGTGTTGAAGGGCAGGGCGCCCATGTTGATCGCCGGTGAGATGAGGATTAGGCCGTTGAGGCCGATGTTCATCTGCCCCTGGAGCCGCGGTACGAGCATCGAGCCGCGGATGCCGCCGTAGCTCTCGCCGAGGATGTACTTGGGCGAGTTCCAGCGGTCGTGCAGGGTGAGGAAGGCGCGGATGAAGTCGGCGACGGAGTCGGCGTCCTCGTCGTAGCCCCAGAAGTCGGCGTCCTTCTTGTCGCCGAGCGCGCGGCTGAAGCCGGTGCCGACCGGGTCGACCTCGACGAGGTCGGTGAAGCGCAGCAGGCTCGCCGGATTGTCCTTGAGCCGGTAGGGCGGCGCGCCCGGGTCCTGCGCGTCGCTCGGGATGTCGATGCGCTTGGGGCCGACGAAACCGAGGTGCAGCCAGATCGAGGAGGAGCCCGGCCCACCGTTGAAGAAGAACGTGATCGGCCGGTCCTCCTGCCGCTTCACACCCTCCGCGATGTAGGAGATCGTGAAGAAGCGCGCCGTGGGCTTGCCGTCGCGGTCCTTGAGGTCGATGTCCTCCGCCGTGGCGGTGTAGGGGACGTCCATCCCGCCGGCGGTGAAGCGATGGTGGGTGACGAACTTGCGAGGTGCGGCTGGCGCCGCCGCGGCCTTCTCCGCGCTCTTGTCGTCCTTGGGGGCTTCGTCAGCGCTGACGGCGGTGGTCGAGACGAACAGGGTCAAAAGGATGGCGAGCGTCGCGTTGCGCATGCGCAGGATCTCCCTCATGGTGAGCCAGATACGCCTGGAACAGGCGGAAGTTTCAGGCTTTCGGCGGGCGCGTTGGCATCCCGTCATGTCCCCCTTGCGCTTCCGAGATGCACGCTTCGAAGATGCAACCTCAACCGCGGCGCGCCGCCTCGATTGCAGCGACGTCGATCTTTTTCATCTCCATCATCGCATCGAACGCGCGCTTGGCAACGGCGGGGTCGGGATCGGTTATCGCTTGGGTCAGAACGATCGGCGTAATCTGCCAGGACAAGCCCCATTTGTCCTGGCACCAGCCGCACGCACTCTCTTCGCCGCCGTTGCCGACGATCGCGTTCCAGTAGCGATCCGTTTCGGCCTGGTCAGCGGTTGCGACCTGAAACGAGAATGCCCAGTTATGCTTGACCCCGGGTCCGCCATTGAGCCCGAGGCAGGGAATCCCCATCACGGTAAACTCGACCGTCAACACATCCCCTTTCTTCCCCGAAGGAAAGTCTCCCGGTGCGAGGTGCACCGCGTCGACGGAGGAATCGGGAAAGGTCTTGGCGTAAAACCGCGCCGCGTCCTCGGCGTCGCCATCGTACCAAAGGCAAACCGTATTCTTCGCTGGCTTCATCATGTCACTTCTCCATCGTCATGAGCGTACCATTCCGGCGCTGCGTCACTGTGCGGCGGTGAGCGGCGGGGCCGCGCGATAGGGCGGTGCCCGTCCGCTCGACCGCCTGGGGTTGGACGTCGGTTCTCCTCGCGAGTAACCGATCCTCATTGCCCTTGTGGCGGTTGCCAGAGCTCAACCTTGTTGCCCTCTGGATCCATGACCCATCCGAATTTCCCGTACTCCGAGTCGTCGGTCTTCTCGAGCACATTGCAGCCTTCCTCGCGCAGTGCTTTGAGAAGTGCTGCCAGATCTTCGACGCGATAGTTGACCATGAAGGTCGACTTGCTCGGAGCGAAGTGCTTGCCGTCCGCTGGACCGATCGACCAGGCCGTAGTTCCCTTGGTCGGGTTGCCTTCGGAGTCAGTCCACTCGAAGGCTGCTCCACCCCAGGGCTGAACGTCGATCCCGAGGTGCTTCTTGTACCAATCGCATAGCGCCTTGGGATCCTTGGCGCTCATGAAGATGCCGCCAATGCCTGTGACTCTTCGCATTCGGACCTCCGATGTTGGCTGAAGCGTGCAAGGGTAGTGCTTCCGACGTCTAACGGCTGGGAGTTCAGCGAGCGCCTGGCCGCAGGCCACATAAGCTCTCCTTAAAATAATTCCGACCGTAGGCCATTTATAGCCCGGAACTGCGTCAGGCGTCCGCTGGAGTGTTGGGCGCTGTTTCGTTTTCATTCCCCGAGGCATTCGAATCAGGGGACAACGCCGCTGTTCCACGCGTCCCAGTATCGCCCGCTGTCCCCAAAGTCCATAGGTGCTCGAACTCCCTCACTGCCACGCTAAATAGCTTAGATTGCGCTGGACATCGCCACGTTGGGCCCGATCCCCAAGTTTCGGACGAAAGGTATTGGATAATAACCGCGAGCTGATCGGTCCTGGTAAGAAAGAAATGAGGTATGCCATGACGAATCTGTCGAACCTCGACATTCGACTCCTTGGCAGCAAGACTGGAGTAATAGGCGTGACTTTCTTTGATATCGTGCACTACGGAGTGGAGATCTCCGTCGTCATAGAGTAGGCCCCTGAGTACCTTATTGTCTTCATGCATTAATAGTATTCTGACAGAACAACCCGCGCCGGCTTTTGCCAAGACCGTTTCCTTGAAGCCAGGTGTCTTACGCCAATGCACAAGAGCAACGCCCATGATATCGAAGTTTTTTTCTGCTCCCTGTATGAGAGTCTGCCAGTCCTTTTCTTTGCCGTAGTTGCCTGAAGTCTCGAAGAACTCATAGGGTGCTTCGGCCTTCGCCCGAGCAATGGCTTTGTCGTGCTCCTCTGTCGTGGCGGCAAGCGCCTTAATCAACTCTTGGGCAGTGCTCACCCTCAGGTTTCCCTTAAATTGAGGAGGAAGCATCGAGTCAGCGAGATCAGGATCTGCCATGAAGAGAAGAACTTTCTTGTCGGCACCCCAAAACGCGCCGAGTTCTGCGAGGCACCAAGGAGATTCAATGGAGCGACGGGTTGCGATGAACGCACAAACCTCGCACTCGCGAATCGCATTGCGGAGTTGGTCTGCCAAAGATTCTCCCGGCGACATCATCGCAGGATCCCAGCGCTTAATGCCGGCAGCGTCTACGGCTAGGCAGACCGCCGAATAGACTGCCTCATCCTTGAAACTGTGACTTATGAAGGCTGGCATTTAATCCTCCAGATTGCTCTCCTTAGAGACGCCCAACGTCGCAAAGGTGAGCGGCGGAACCGCGCTGCTTGCGGCTTCCGTCCGCTCGACTGCCTCGATCCGGTGCCCGAAGCCCCAGCGCCTCCGCCCCTCACCGGCGGCGCAGCCGTCCGGTGCAGGGGCTAGCCGCTGTTCAGTCATTAACTTGGTCCTGTAGATGCCTGCAAAGTCCGTCAAGGTCCGGGAATACCGAATAATGATTTACACCATATAATAGCAGTTCCTGCCTCAAAGGCTCCCGTGCGTCAGATGGAATCACGTAGCGCTGTAAGCGTTTGGGGTTCCACAGCTCGCTAAGTGATCTATGAATATCGCCCTGAATCGTGAAAAACCCGGACTGGGAGCGAATACGGTTTGTGACTACAGACGCTGAGAAGAGTCCGACGTCAACATCGAAGGGGGCATGACTCTGAGTGTCAACAAGCCCGCTCTTCGTTGAAAGGTGGTAGAAGACTGCATCACACGAAACGTCTAGAGCCTTAGTTCCAACTGCGAAATACAGAGCGATAAGCGGATTTGCGGTCCAATCGAGCAGGCGGGTCGGAAGACCATGGTGTTGAGCCAACGCTAGCCACTCCCAATCGTCGCGCGGAACTATGGAGACGAGGGGTAGAGCCCCCTTCTTGAAACGCTCAAAGATTTTTTGCTCGCCCACAACTTCGACGGTATAGCGTAAATCGAGCTTTGGCTTGCCGTCCGGATGCTTTGGACGGACAGTTGTGAGGCGACCAATCTTTGGTATGAGCGTGTAGTCATCTCGTGCCTCTCCGCGGAAGAAGTCGCGGTCACCAGGCTTCGTGCCGCGAAGCACCTCCCGGAAAGCTTCAAAAGACTTGATGGTAGACATAGGCTACATGACTGCTTCCGGCTACCCTTATCTGACCTCGTCATCTAATCCCCAACCCTTTACACGTCAACGCAGCGACTTATCCGACCCTCCCTAACCGCGAGCTTAGAGCAGTTGCTAAGAGGGGTCAACGAAATCGACGGCGGCGTATATGCGCTTCTGGGGCCGGCAGGCTTGGGAACGGCTTCGATTCCGGGTCTATCGGCGATACGCATGCCGGCGAGGACGCGTCGAGATCGTCCGCCAGGAAGGACCGGATGAGCCGGCGCGGCAGTTACAGCTCCCGGCCCGGCGTCTCCACCCGGCTCGAGAAGCAGATCCGGCTCTTCGTCGTCATCCTCCGGCGAGGTCGCCGCCGGTGGGAGCTGAATGGTGTCGCGGAGCTCTTGCAGACGGTCGCGTTCCCGCTCGAGGTCTCTCACGATGTCGCGCAATCTGGTGCGCAGGGCGGTCACCTGGCTCATTCTTCCTTCCTCCTGTGTCGGTCCTGTCGGGCAAGGAAGGTAGGCGCCTCGGCCCCTGGTCCAGGAGGCTTCCGAGTCAGAGGCGGAAAGATTCCCTGCCCTTTGAAATCGGCGGCGACAAAAGACATCACGCGCGCCCTCCGCGATGTTACGGGACGCGATCTAGCCACCGTGCTCGGCGCCCTCCTGATCGCGGGGCACAACCTCCTCGACCCGGTGAGGTCGGCGAGCCCGCTCTGGGCCATCCTGCATGCACCGGGTTTCGTCCTGAGCTCCCCGGCGCATGTCGTGTTCGTGGCCTCGCCGTCGCCGTCTAAAGCGCCTCAAGTACGGGGAAATACCACGATCGAGGGATTCGCCCCGGCCGCATGCTCATCACCCGCCCGGTGCTCACAACTATAGCCTTGACGTGTATAACCACTATGGCTATACTAGAGGCATGAACGAGGGATGAGTGCGTTGCTCTTCGGCGTAGCGCCGTGGGAAGGTATCTATGACAAAGATTCGGTGGATGTGGATCGCCTTCGTGGCGATCGCCGCGGCCATTCCCGCTGCGGCGGACGATTCCCTCCTGGGCATCTGGGCGAGCGAGACGACGTTCGGTCCCGCGCTGCGCGGCGAGCTCACCGTCGCGCGCGAGGGGAAAAGCTGGCACGCGACGCTGGCGGGCGCCGACTCGAGGTTCAACGTGACCGGCGACGTCGTCCGTTTCACGTTTTCCGGCGATCGAGGGAAATTCCGCGGCGTGATGACGGCCGGCGGCAGAGCGATCTCGGGTTTCTGGCTGCAGCCCCAAGGCACGACCGAGGAGCGCCCCGACCCGGTGGGCTCGCGCCAGGCGTTCGCGACGCCACTCGTCCTGCAACGCGTGGGCCGCGGCAGGTGGCGCGGCACGGTGCGGCCTTTGGAACAGCGCTTCACGCTCTACCTGAAGATCTATCAAAACGCCGAGGGAGTGCTCGTCGGCGCATTCCGCAATCCGGATTTCAACTCGAACGGCGGCGCGTCGCTGTTTCGCGTGACGCAGGAGAGTGAGAAGGTGCTCTTCACCGCGCCGCTGGACGGCACGCCTGAGGTCCGTCAAAGCGCGACGCTCGCCCGTTCTCCGGACCGGCTGCAGATTTTCTGGCCCGACGTCGGCCGCGTTCTCGACCTGACCCATCGCACGTCGAAGCAGGCGCCGGATTTCTTTCCGCGCCCGCCGGGCGAGCGGCTGTACGCGTACAAGAAGCCGCCCGCCACCGGCGACGGTTGGCGCACGGCGGGCGCTAGCGAGGTCGGCATCGACGAGGCCGCGCTCACGCGCGTGGTGCAAAAACTGATCGATGCCGATCCCTCCGTCCGCCGTCCGTCGCTGATCCATTCGCTGCTGGTGGCGCGGCGCGGCAAGCTGGTGCTCGAAGAGTACTTCTTCGGCTTCGATCGCGACACGCCGCACGACACGCGCTCGGCCGGCAAGACGTTCGCCTCGGTCCTGCTGGGCGCGGCGATGATGCAGGACAAGAAGATCGGGCCCGAGACCAAGGTCTATGACCTGCTCGCGGGAATGGGACCGTTCGCCCATCCCGATCCGCGCAAGCAGCAGATCACCCTCGCCCATCTCATGACTCACACCGCGGGCTTCGCCTGCAACGACAATGACGACGCCTCGCCCGGCAACGAGAACACGCTGCAGACTCAAACGCGCGAGCCCAACTGGTGGAAGCTCACACTCGATCTGCCGATGGCGCACGATCCGGGGCGCCGCTATGCCTACTGCTCGGCGAACATGAACCTGATGGGCGCTGCGCTGACGACCGCGACCGGGACCTGGCTGCCCGAGCTGTTCCGGCGCGCGGTGGCGGACCCGCTGCAGTTTGGCCCCTGGCACTGGAACCTGATGCCGACCGACGACGGCTATCTCGGCGGCGGCTCGTGGCTGCGGCCGCGGGACCTGCTGAAAGTCGGCCAGGCCTATCTCGACGGCGGCGTGTGGCGGGGACGGCGGATCGTCGGTGCGTCCTGGGTGACGCAATCCACCGCGCCGCGGATGCACATTTCGCCGGCTACGACGGGACTCAGCGAGGAACAATTCCCGGAGTTCTACGGTGAGGCGGACGACGCCTATGCCTGGCACCTCGGCGAGGTTCGTTCCGGCGAGCGCACCTATCGCTCCTATGCGGCGAGCGGCAATGGCGGCCAAATCCTCATTGTGATCCCCGAAGTCGAATTGGTGGCCGTTTTTACCGGCGGGAATTATCGGCAGGGCGGCATCTGGAGTCGTTGGCCCGAAGAAGTCCTCGGCCGGGAGATCATTCCGGCAATCCGGCGCTGATCGGAGACGTACGAAGGTGAAAACATTTCGAATCTTGACCTGCCTCGTCGTCTTGTCGATCGCACCGACGGCCGCCGGCATGGCGGCCGACACACCGGCCGACGAGCTCGCCGGCCTCTGGAAGGCGAAGCGGCGGTTCGGGCCGGACGCCCGAGGTCTACTGGTCATCCAACGAACCGGTGCGGCGTACTCGGCCGAAATGGTCGGGCGGAACGTGCCCGTCCGCGACGAGAAAGGCGAGCTGTCGTTCGAGCTGCCGAATGGCGAGGGCGCATTTCGCGGCAGGCTGCAGGCCGGTGGCGCCATTGCCGGCCATTGGTTTCCACCCAAGGGAATGGCCCAGAACGCTGGCGGCATATTCGTTTCGCCTGTGCGTTTGAAGCCGGAGGGTCCAAATCGGTGGAGCGGAGCCGTCGTGCCTTGGGAGGATGCGTTCACCTTCTATCTCCTGGCGCAGGAACGGCCCGACGGAACCCTGGGCGTAGTCCTGCGCAACCCGGAGCGTGACTTCGGCGCATGGCTCGGCGTCAATCGGCTCGTGCGTGACGGCGATGCCGTGAAGCTCATCGGAAAGCGTCCGGGTTGGAAGGAAGAGGGAGAAGTTGCCAGTGGAACGTACGACGCGGAAAGCGAAGTGATCACCCTCTTCTTTCCCAATCGAGGAGGGCCCTACGACTTCCGGCGCGACGGCGACGACAGCGACTTCTATCCCCGCGGCAAGAACCCGGCGCGTTATGAGTATAGACCGCCGCTGGCGCGCGACGACGGCTGGCCGGCAGGGACGCTGGACGAGGTGGGCATCGATCACGCGGCCATCGAGAAGCTCATCCAGAGGATCGTCGATGCGCCGATGGAGTCGGTGGACTCTCCGGAAATCCACGGCATTCTGATTGCGCGGCACGGCAAGCTGGTGCTGGAGGAGTACTTCCACGGCCAGCACCGCGACAAGACGCACGAGACGCGCTCGGCGGCCAAGAGCGTGACGGCCACCCTCGTGGGCGCCGCCATGCAGGCCGGAGCGCCGCTGAAGCTCTCCACTCCCGTTTACCGGATCATGAACGGCGGCGCCTTCCCGGCGGACCTGGAGCCGCGGAAGCGGGCCATGACACTCGAGCACCTGTTGACGATGTCGTCCGGTTACTTCTGCGACGACACCAATCCCGAAGCGCCCGGCAGCGAAGAGCTCATGGCCAATCAGCAGGAGGAGCCGGACTTTTACCGCTACACGCTCAAGGTCCCGATGGCCTGGGAGCCCGGAGAGAAGGCCGTCTACTGCAGCGCCAGTCCCAACCTCGCCCTCGGCGTCGTGGGCCGCGCCACGGGTGAATTTCCGCTCGACACCTTCGACCGCCTGATCGGCGTGCCGATGAAGATCGAGCGCTACGGGTGGCCGCTCGATCCAGCGGGGAACCCTTACGGCGGCGGCGGCGTGCAGATTCTGCCGCGCGACTTCATGAAGTTCGGGCAGCTCATGCTCGATGGCGGAACCTGGCAGGGCCGCAGGATCCTCAGCCGCGATTTCGTAGCCCGCGCCTCCGCGCCGTTGTACCACCTCCGCGGGATTACTTACGGTTATCTCTGGTGGGGCATCGACTACCCCTACAAGGACCGCACCGTGCACGCCTTCTTCGCCATCGGTGCAGGCGGCCAGATGGTGATGGCGGTTCCGGATCTCGACCTCGTCATCGCCACCTTCATCGGCAACTTCAGCAGCAAGGGCATGGGAAACCCGCAGAACCTCCCGCCCCGGTACATCCTGCCGGCGGTGCGCGAGCCCGGCGACGACAAGAACGCGCCGGTGGTCTTCCGAGAGGACTATGTCACTCCGTATGGTCCTTCGCCGGAGGCGGGGCCTGTCACCCGAGCGCGGCCATGACCTGCCGTGCCGCTTCCTCAGCGATGCAGACCACCCCGGCGCTCACCGGGGAACGCGAGACATCAGTCACCGCTGTGGTCGGTTCATTTCCAGGCTGTCACTGCTGTCACTGCGACTGCAAGGCCTCGGCTGGATGGACGGCGGCCGCACGGCGCGCAGGTATCCAGCTCGCGATGAACGCGACGACGAGGAGCGCCACGGGTGTCACGCTCAGCGTCACCAAGTCGGTCGGACCTACGCCATAGAGCAACCCGCGTAGCAACCGCGAGGCAGCGAGCGCGCATGCCGTGCCGATCACGATGCCGAGCCCGGCGAGACGCAAGCCGTCCAGCGAGATCATGCGGCTCACGTCTTCCGGTCGAGCACCAAGCGCCATCCGAATGCCGAGCTCGCGGCGGCGGATGCTGACGCTGTACGCCATGATGCCGTACAGGCCGACAGCTCCGAGCAGGGATGTCACGATGCTGGCAATTGCAAGCAGCACGACCAGCGCGCGGGCGCGCGCCGACGCGTCGTGCACAAGCTCGTTCAGCGAGCCCTCGTCATAGGTTGGGATGGCGGAGTCGAGCGAACGTACGATCCGGCGGATGGCCGACAATGTCTCGCCCTCTCGGGCATCGGTCCGGACGACCACCGAGAGCGCGGACGGCAGTGACGCGCTGGCTTCCGGCTGCGCGGCGGTGACAACGGGGAAGTACACGATCTCGTTCGCTGGCTCATCGAGGCGGTCGTAGTGCACGTCGCCCACCTCGCCGACGATGGTGTACCAGCGGCCTCCGAGCGGGCGAACGCGCTTGCCGAGCGGACTCACGCCGGGCCAGTACCGCTCGGCAAAGGCATGGCTCACGATCGCGTCGTCCGATGGATGGGTGGCATCCTGCGGGCCGAACGTCCGGCCGCGACGCAGTGGGATGCGCAGTGCCTGGAAATAGTTGCCATCCACATGCGCGACGGCGTGCTCGGCCCCGCCGGCATTCGCCTGCGGCCGATCGTCCTCGACCTCGATCGCCATGTCGTGACGGTCGCCGCTCAAGGGCACCCAGTTGGTCAGTGCCACATCGTGCGCCCCTGGGATCGCCCGCGCCTGGCGGACCAGGGCCTCGAAAAAATTCAGGCGCGAGGCGGCGCCGCTGTACCTGGCATAGGGCAGCAGGACACGGGAGGTGACGACGTGGCCGGCGTCGAATCCGGGCCGCACCTCATGCAGGCGAAGGAAGCTGCGCGTCATCAGGCCCGACAAAGCGACCAGCACGACGGCCAGCGCGATCTGTGCGACCACGAGAGCCTCTCGTGCTCGTTGTGGTGAGCGACCGCCCCCCGATCCGGTGCCCCCGGTGCCGGCGCTTCGAAGGATCTGCGCGATGGACACCCGGCGCGCGCGGAGGAGCGGGAGCACGCTCACGAACAGCGCGCAGAACACGGTGATTCCCACCGCGAACAACAGAACCGGCGCGTCGACTCCGACGTCCTCCAGTCGCGGGAGCGACAGCGCCGTGCCCGTGCTCAGCACCACTCGCATGGCCGCCGCAGCCAGGAGCACGCCGGCGCCACCGCCCAGGACGCTCAGCAGCACGGATTCGCTCAGCGTCAGCGCGACCATCCCCATGAAACCGGAGCCGAGCGCGGCACGCACGGCGAGCTCCGTCCGCACGCGCTCGGCACGCACGAGCAGCAGCCCGGCCACGTTCGTGCACGCGACGAGAAGCACGAGCAGCACGCTCCCGAACACGAACCAGAGCAGGTGTGAGATGGGGCCGACGATCGAATCCCGCAGCGACTGCACGTGTGGCGTGATGTGCGCTCCCTGCCATGTTGCTGGCGAGGCGTCGCCCTGGACGTAGTCGCCAACGTGGGGCAGCACGCGCGCGAGGTCAGCCCGCGCGGCCTCGGTCGACACGTTGCGCCTGAGCCGTCCGATGCCGGCAAGATTGAGCGTGGCAGGCCGCGTATGTGCCGGGTCGAGTGCGAGCGGCAGCCAGAGCTCTACGTGGCGCGCGGGATACGCGAAGCGCGGCGGCATGATCCCGACGATCGTGCGCGGAACATCGTTCACCACGATCTGTCGACCGATGGCATTGGGGTCGCCGTGAAGGCGTTCCTGCCAGAGGCGGTGCGACACGACGACGACCCGCCCAGCGCCGGGCCGGTCTTCGCCCAGGGCGAACCCCCTGCCGAGTGCTGGGCGAACGCCCAGGACGTCGAAGAAGTTCGCCGTGACGCGCGCTCCACGGACGCGAATGGCGTTCTGGCCTGCCTCCGAGGCGCCAAGGTCGCCGTCGTCGAATCGCCATGCGGCGACACCGTCGAACGCGCGCGCTTCGCTCTGGTAGAGCATGACCATGGCGTCGGACTGGTCCACCGCCGCGCGCCCGGCGTTGCTAACCGTATGCGTCAGCCGCGTGAGGCGGTCCGAGTCCGGGTATGGGAGCGGCTCGAGCAGGATGCTGTTCACGAGGCTGAACACGGCCGTCGTAGTGCCGACGCCGAGCGCGAGCACGAGGACCACCGCTCCGGCGAAGCTCGGGGCGCGCCGAAGGCGGCGCACCGCGAACCGGAGCTCGGACCCGGCGAGCAGTTGGCGGAGCTCAGACACCCAGATATACCTCCCTTGGTTTAAGACGGACGCCGCGACGACCGCGGGCCGGCAGCGGTTCCCCGGGAGAGTAGGTGCCGAACAGATAGGTGCCAGCCTCTCCTAAAGACACGACTAAAGTGCGACGATCTTCGAGTCGAGTGCAAGATTCGACCTCCGTTTTCCGACTGATATTGGGCATGAGCCGACATCTCCGTTTCGTGCCCGAAGGCGGGGCCCTCGTCGAGGTCACCTGCCGCACCATCCAGGGACGCCTTCTCCTTCCTTCTCGGTCCGACGGGGCTTCTCCTGGGCGCGCTGTGGGGGGCGCGAAAGCAGAAGGAGATCTGCTTCGACGCACGCTTGAAGGACCGCCGGAAGTTCCTGGGGATCGCCGATGCCCCCACCTTCCAGAAGCTCAAAGCCGTCACCTTCAGGTAGGGGTCCTCAGGCAGGGCCAGCCAGCGCCTAAAGAAACGCGTGGACCTACTTCGCTCTCAGGGCGAGCGTCGCCGGCGGTCGCGCCAGGAGAACACGAGGAGAGCCAGGCCGATCAGTCCAAAGAACACGTCGAACGATACGGGGGCCCACAGCCCCCAATGTTGGCACCAATAGCGCAGCCCATCTCCAATCGCGCGATACTGGATGGATCCCGGCACCTCGAGTGATTTGCAATCCCTCTCCAGCAGGAGTAATACGGCACTGGCGAAACCACCCACGCACAGCAACAGGGCGAAGAGCATCCCCCCGATCCAGGACTTGCCAGCAGTCGTCTGTCGCATGGCGTCAGGGTATCACTCCTGGCCAGCCATCCATGCTCTCAAGAAACGCTTGGCACCCTACTTCGGCCATGCGCGGCCGGTGGCCGAGGTGTGCCTGTAGTCTTCTCCGGCGGGAATCGCAGGACCGTGTCCGTCTATCTCAATAGTGACTCCAGACCAGATCATTGGAGGTCGCGCCATGGCCGACGTCAAGATCATCGCCAGTCCGGATTTCCCCGAGCAGACTGCCGAGCTCGTCACCTGCCTGGACAGCCTGCTCCTGGGTATCCGCGGCAAGGGCGAGGCTCAGAGCGAGAAGATCGATCTCAAGGAACACCTGGAAAGCGTCGCGATCCAGACCGAAGACGAGATCCGGAACCTGCTGGGTGCCGCCGGTTGGGGGCTCGTCGGCTCCTTCCTTCTCGGTCCGACGGGGCTTCTCCTGGGCGCGCTGTGGGGGGCCCGAAAGCAGAAGGAGATCTGCTTCGACGCACGCTTCAAGGACGGCCGGAAGTTCCTTGGGATCGCCGATGCCCCCACCTTCCAGAAGCTCAAAGCCGTCACCTTCAGGTAGGGGTCCTCAGGCAGGGGCCAGCCAGCGCCAACACTGATGGTCGAGGTGTACCTCGTGAGGCGGCAGCCCGCCAGTGAACCTGGGGGCTAAAGAAACGCGTGAGGATCATCCAGAAGGCTCCTCCTTCTGACGAGCGGTAAGCTTGTCGGGAGGCTAATCCACAGGAAGGAGGAGCGAGATGAAAGTGTACTGCGGAATCGACTTACACTCAAACAACAACTACCTGGTCGTCCTCGACGACGAACGCCAGGTTGTGTTGAGCCGAAAGCTACCCAATTGCCTTGAAACGATCTTGGACTGCCTGGCCCCTTACCGCGAGCAGCTCGTAGGTATCGCCGTGGAGTCGACCTTCAACTGGTACTGGCTCGTCGACGGGCTCATGGAGCAGGGCTACCATGTCCAACTCGTCAATACGTCCGCCGTACGGCAGTATGAGGGACTCAAGTACCGAGATGATCGCCACGATGCCCGGTGGCTTGCTCATCTACTCCAACTTGGGGTCCTACCCTGCGGCTACATCTACCCGAAAGAGGAGCGCCCGCTGCGGGACCTTCTGCGCCGACGCGCGTTCCTGGTCCGGCAGCGCACAGCCAACCTACTGAGCCTGAAGAACCTCTTTAGCCGTCAAACAGGCCAGCAGGTCTCGAGCAACGAGCTCAGGCGGCTCAAGGTCGAGGAGATCGAGCAACGCTTCACCGACCCCTGCTTGGCGCTGTCTTTTACGAGCACTATCAAGGTGATCTCTG
This sequence comes from Thermoanaerobaculia bacterium, assembly GCA_035264905.1. Lineage (GTDB taxonomy): Bacteria > Acidobacteriota > Thermoanaerobaculia > Multivoradales > UBA5704 > UBA5704. The sequence continues at coordinate 6,624 of DATFPH010000578.1, read as the reverse complement.
ATTTGAACGCCCAGATCACCACGATTGAAAAGGCTGCCCTAAAGCAGGCCCGCCTACGGCCTGACTTCCAGCGACTGCTGGAAATCCCAGGCATTGGACAGACTCTTGCGTTGACCATCATGTGTGAAGCGGGATCGATCGCCCGGTTCCCTGATGTCGGACACTTCTGCTCCTACTGCCGTTGCGTGCCCAGCAAGCATCTCAGCAATGGCAAGGTGAAAGGCTCGGGTAACGTGAAGAATGGGAATCCTTATCTGTCTTGGGCTTTTACCGAAGCGGCCCATTTTCTCATCCGGTTCGAACCACGGGCAAAGCGCTACTACGAGCGGAAGAGTGCCAAGGCCAATCCTATCCTGGCGCTCAGGGCAGTAGCCAACAAGACGGCCCGAGCCGTCTTCTACGTCCTGCACGACCAGGTGCCTTTCCGGGCTGAACAGGCATTTGGTTGATTTGAAACAGACCAGGGCAGGGAGCCTGAGTAGGTGCTGGTCTCAACCAACGCGCGTGAATGGACCCTGCCCTGGTCTGCCGTTTTGCAACGGGATGCGCCCAGGTCCCGAGCCATCTGGTGCTGGACCCCTACCCGGGGAGCCACAGCGCGTGTCCTTGGCACTTGGACGGCGATCTGGAACCGACGATTCTCTGGGGGCTCTCAACAGAGCCAGGGGTGGGGGGAAAGCTGGCTGCCTTCCCCCCACCTAGAACCCGATGGGTGGCTGGTGCGTATCTCTGCACCCGAGAACGGAGAAAGCGGACGCGCAACCGGAAGCTGAATCGGCAGTCTCGACCTTCCCCCACCCCCCAAGACCCGGAGACTCCCGGGAGGGAGAGGTGTGGGGAGTTGACAAGAGCCTTCTGATGGGTGGCACCTACTTCGGGGGCGGGGATCCGGCGAAACGCCGGCCCTCCCAGCGGACGCAGACCCGTAGCACAGAGCGGTTGTCTCCCTCCCGCTCCAGATCGACACCCTGTCCCCTTCTATCCTTCTTGCGCACCTTCTCTTTTAGAGGTACTCACTCAGCCTCAAGGAGGAAACCTATGAAGAGAAGCATCGTTTGCTGCGCCGTTCTCGCGTTGTTCCTCGCCACCCTCCCCCTGGCGGCCCAGTCTGGAGCTTGGACGGCCGTCGGTTCCACCGGGAGCATCGACGAGGCATCTCTCGGAAGCTATGCCGTCGGCACCACCAACCTGCTCTTCCAGGCGGGAGCTGTGGGCACCATCGTCTCGCGCTTCAACGTCACCAACACCTACGGCGGCGGCATCACCGACACACCACCCTGGACCACGCTGGAGCTGACCTACTTCGACATCGATCCCGCATCCACGGTCTCCGCCACCCTCTTCCGGGTGAACCGCTGCTCGAACGTAGCGAGCGTCGTGTGCGGCGTCGCCAGCGTCGATTCCACCTCGGTCACGTGCGTGACCTGCACCTTCCCCTCAGGGCTCAACTTCGGCACGAACAATTACGTCGTCGAGGTCAAAGTCTCCCGTACAGCCACCAACGTAGCCCCACAGTTGTTCGGTCTGCGGATCTTCTGAAATCGGTCCAGAGGGAGGAGGGGGAGCTCTCACAACTCCCCGCTCAACAACCGTCAGGTCGGACTCCTTGGCAGACGGCCGGGCGGGCCATGCTCTGGCAGCGACAGGGGACGGTTCTTTAGCGACTCCTTTTCACTTGGGTGACCTATTTCCGCTGCGCATCTGGTAGAATAGTGACTCCAGATCAGATCATGGAGGTCGCGCTATGGCCGACGTCAAGATCATCGCCAGCCCTGATTTCCCCGACCAGACTGCCGAGCTCGTCACCTGCCTGGACAGCCCGCTCCTGGGTATCCGCGGCAAGGGTGAGGCTCAGAACGAGAAGATCGATCTCAAGGAACACCTGGAGAGCGTCGCGATCCAGACCGAAGACGAGATCCGGAGCCTGCTGGGTGCCGCCGGTTGGGGGCTCGTCGGCTCCTTCCTTCTCGGTCCGACGGGGCTTCTCCTGGGCGCGCTGTGGGGGGCCCGAAAGCAGAAGGAGATCTGCTTCGACGCACGCTTGAAGGACGGCCGGAAGTTCCTGGGGATCGCCGATGCCCCCACCTTCCAGAAGCTCAAAGCCGTCACCTTCAGGTAGGGGTCCTCAGGCAGGGGCCAGCCAGCGCCAACACTACGAGCCTAGAACCCGAAGTATAGGTGCCCGCGCGTTCCTTTAGCCCGCCCAGGTTCACTGGCGAGCTGTCGCCTCACGAGGTACACCTCGAACATCAAATAACCTGGACACTGATCACACCGTCGTGGCCCTCTGCCGGGAGATGAACGAACGCGGTCGTTGCAGAATCTTCGGGTTTCTCCCACCGGCCCAACGGGCCGGCAGAGCACAGCCCAGGGCTGAGGCCGCAGGCCGATGCCCTGGGTTCACAACGCCGCCCCCCCAGCCCAGCGGCCTGCAAGGCCGCGAGAACCTGACACGGGAGCTGGGCCAACTCCGCGGTAGAAACTCTCGCGACCTTGCAGGCCGCTGGATTGAGGGGGTCTGTTGACCCAGGGCATCGACCTTCGGCCTCAGCCCTGGGCTAGGATCTGCCGGCCCGTTGGGCCGGATACCGACTCTATTTCGTGACGAACCCTAAGTAGAGAGTTGGCAGGCTGGTGGTGGCCCTGATCTGGTGCGCCGGCAAGCCCTCCCCGTGAATGCACCGCGACGGTCGGTGCCGAGACATTAAGGGTGTGAGCGCAATATTGCGGCGAGGGAGTTAAAGGACGGAATCCGTGGAATGTTCCCAACGGTACACGATGATGAGGGCGATGCCGAGCACGACCTGACCGAGAAGGCCGGCCAGCGCAAAGTGAGGCAACAGGTAACCTGCGATGAAGGTAATTCCGTATGCGCCGGCCACAAGAAGGCGCGCGCGGGCCGAATGCTCTGACGAAAGCACGAATCGCGCGACAAGCGCCAGGACAACCAGGTACGCCAGTCCGCTATACACGACGATCAATTCCTTTTCGGCCCAACGCGTGGCGCCTCAGCGTGCGGCGTAAGCCGTCCGCTGTTGGGCGCTCCTACAAACTATATGAACTTCCCTCTTTCATAGGTATGCCTCGTTATGGCGGCAGTGTCCCGTATACCTCAACTTCATCAATCCTTACAGGAAAGGCAGAGTCAGGAACGCTAACACGTATAACTTGGCCTATGATGGGCGAAGGCAGGATAAAAGACGTAGTACTCTGGATTGGCTTGTTCGGATCGTTATACATAACGGCCGGATTTCCGTCTATCGTCACATCGAAACGAGAAAAAGTTCTATCCCCGTAATAAACCGTATGCTCGCTCCCAAGCGCCACCTTAAAAATCTTATACTCAGCCCCTAGATCAACTTCACCCCATGCTGACATCCTCTGACCCGGGACCCAGTTGCCAGGGATCCAACTCCGACAATTGTTGTACCAGCCATCATTAAGAAATGCGATTTGATGCCTTCCACCATAGCTTTCTATAGATGAAGAAGCGTTGGCCCTTGCAGACCTTAGAAGAGCCAAGTTCCAATAATTGCTAGCTGCATCTCTTAACGGGACAGGCTCTGGAGGTGGGGCCTGATCGTTATCTAGGCAATCTGGAGGGGGAGAGTAGATAAAGTTCTTCCGTGTCAATTCACGCTTGGGTTCTTCATGTTTCGGCTCTTCTGCTGCCTGCTTATGGCCAAGACCGAGAATAGAAGTCAGGGCGCCAGTTATTTGGCCTAGCCCAATGATAGCTAAGCAGAAAATAAATACCCTGGCTACGGACGGGCGATTCTTAAGCTCCCTTATCATCTGGTCCAAGCGCGTTTCTTCATTTGAAGCCACCGACTTACCTCCCACGAATTCTGACGCCCAACGGGATGCTGCTAAGCGGTGCCGCAAGGCATCCGCTTGGGCAGCGTGGTTCTGCGGCTACTCCATGACTTTTCCCAGGCCCTTTATTAAAATAACGCAGGCAACTACAATTGCAACTATCCCGAGGATGCTTGCAGGCATGGCTGCCATCTTGCTATACATCAATCCTTGTAAATTTTTGTTTTCAGAGTAGTTGACATTCCGGAAGATAGCGAGGTAGGAAAAGCGGAGGAGAAGGAACCCCGCTACAAAGGAAAAGGCTGATAAAACTTTGTATGCTACGGCCTGGCCTCTAGTCATCTCTGCCTCTCACTGGAAGAATGGACTAAACGCTTCTCATGCTAAGGTATTACAGAAGTTAAAGAAGTCTGGCACAGCCGGCCTACCATGGGCTATTTTCCTTCCTCGGGTTGCAACTCAGCACAGTTGGTTTGAATGCCTCCTATGTTAATCGTCGCTGTACGCGAATTGTTATCTGCCTTGCCGCTCACTCTTAGTTCGGCTACAGCCGAATCCCCTTTTTCCCCAAATTCAAGCCGTATTGCGTCGGACCCGATGGCTGACCACGTTGCTCCTGACCCTGAAAACGATGCGACACCGTCACTATAAACTGATATATTGATGATGCCACACTGCCATCTTCCCGTCACCTTTGTCGTCGGGCAGCAGCCAGTGAACACGGCGACCAAGCCTACCAGGCATAGCAACTTCGTGACTGTTTCGCAACTGGTTTTCAGCCTCATTCTTCTCCTCTCTGCACTTCGTTCTCTGCCGCAGAACCCTTATCTAACCTAGTCATCTAATCCCCCAACCCCTTACACGTCAACACAGCGACTTATCCGATCCTCCCTGCCCTCCTCCACCACCCTGAGCGTGTCGCATAAGACATCGGTCCGGCCCCCGTCCTAGGACGTGCTTAATCATCGTAGTCTGTCGTGTAAGCGCATCCAGGTTTGGCCGGGGAATGTGCCATGTGCTTTCCGCTCATCGGTTACGCGAGCTTAGAGCAGTTGCTAAGAGGGGTCAACAAAATCGACGGCGGCGTATATGCGCTTCTGGGGCCGACAGGCTTGGGAACGGCTTCGATTCCGGGTCCATCGGCGATATGCACGCCGGCGAGGATGCGTCGAAATCGTCCGCGGGAAGGACCGGATGAGCCGGCGCGGCAGTCACAGCTTCCGGCCCGGCGCCTCCACCCGGCTCATCCGTCCGACTTTGCCTGGTCTCCCACGGCGGCGAGGAGATCCCGGAGCAGCGGTTCCAGGCAGTCGTGCAGCCCGCACTCGATGACGGTCCTGATCTCGAGAAGCGGGTTCGGCTCTTCGTCGTCATCCTCTGGCGAGGTCGCCGCCGGTGGGAGCTGAATGGTGTCGCGGAGCTCTCGCAGACGGTCGCGTTCCAGTTCGAGGTCTCTCACGATGTCGCGCAATCTGGTGCGCAGGGCGGTCATTTGGCTCATTCTTCCTTCCTCCTGTGTCGGTCCTGCCGGGCAAGGAAGGTAGGCGCCTCGGCCCCTGGTCCAGGATGCTTCCGAGTCGGAGGCGGAAAGATTCCTTCGCGAAACGACAAAAATCCTGCCTGCCGGTGTCCCGCTTCGGTTCTCCCGAGCTACTCTTATTTACTGGAAGGATCGACAGCTTGGAGGACTTGCATGGTGCGGCAGCCCAGGTCGGAGGTGAGGTCGCGGTTCCGCTCGCTGCTCGTGCGGATGTTGATGGTCTGGTACGACGTGACCCAGAAGCAGCTCAGCTCGGCCGTCAAGGTCGGGCAGAGCAAGCTCTCGCAGCATCTGAGTCGCGGGGAGGTCAAGGACGCTCTCTTTGCGCGGATTCTGGAGGCGATGCGGTGCCGGCCCGTGGTGGTTCTGATCCTGTCGGCGTGTCTGGAGACTCTGGAGGCTCTGGTCCGGGCCGCGGATCTCACCGAGGACGAGCTGCTTGCGATCGAGCGCACGGCGCAGAACGCGGCGCGCCGCACCCGGGAGGATCTCATCGAGATCGCCCGCCTGTCGCGGCGGAGGGTGCCCGCCGGCTATCCCGGCCCGCTCGACCGGGCTCCTCTGCGCCGCCGGGCCGAGGAGCTGTGGGCACGGCTGAAGGACCGCCCCAGGGCGTTCTGGCCGGAGGCGGTGGCGGCCCTGCGCGAGTACCAGAGCTGGAGCTTCTGCGAGAAGGTCTGCGAGCTTTCGGTACGCGAAGCGTCGCGGAGCCTGAAGCGCGCGGCCGCCCTGGCCCGGCTCGCGGTGAAGGTCGCGGAGATGGTGCAGGGGCCGGCCTGGTGGTGCGACCGGGTGCGAGGCTATGCCCTGGCGCACCAGGCGAACGTGCTCCGGGTCGGCGGTCATCTAAAGGAAGCGGATGCGCTTCTGGAGAACGCCAAGAGGTTCTGGGAGGCCGGAGACGATCCCGACGGCGTGCTCGATCCGGGGAGGCTGCTCGATCTGGAGGCTGCCTTGCGCCGGGATCAGCGCCGCTTTGACGAGGCTTTGGCTCTCCTCGATCGAGCCTGGGGATTCCGAGCGAATCCGGCCACCCATTCCGACGCGAAGGCGGCCACCATTCCGACGTGAAGGCGGCCACCCATTCCGAGACGAAGGCGGCCACCGTTCCGACGTGAAGGCGGCCACTTTTTGAGGGTCGTCGGAAGGGTGGCCGGCTTGCTGTCGGAATGAGCGGCGAGCAGGGCTCCGACGCCGTGACACTCTGGCCTCCGAAGGGAGGCAGATGCCGGCAAGGAGACTGAGTATGCGGAAGGTCCAAGAGGTGT
>DATFPH010000577.1:0-17910 GCA_035264905.1 Thermoanaerobaculia bacterium | reverse complement strand
GGACGTGACCGGCACGGTCGTCGAGTTCTTCAACCTGACCGAGATTCAGATGGAGAGCGTGACCATCGACTCGACGGGCAACCCGCTGCCGGCTTCGGTGCTCTTCGGCCCGACGTTGCCGTCGCCGGTCCAGCCGCAGCCGGCCAACGAGCTCGAGCGGTTCGAAGGGATGCGCGTGCGCGTCGAGAACGGCCTGGCCTCCGGTCCGACCGACCGCTTCGGCGATACACCCATCGTGGCCGGCACGAACCGTCCCTACCGCGAGCCGGGCCTCCTCTATCCCGGGCTGCCCGGGCTGCCTGTCTGGGACGGCAACCCCGAGATCTTCGAGGTCGACCCCGACGCGCTCGGCCTGCCGGACGTGGACATCGCGGCCGGCGCGACCATCGAGGTGGCCGAAGGGCCGCTCTCCTTCGCCTTCAGCGACTATCAGATCTGGCCAACGACCTTCTCCTTCTCCGGCGAGCCGGAGCTCGAGCCGGTCCGCAGCCGCCAGCCCGGCGAATTCACCGTGGCCAGCCAGAACTTCCTCCGCCTCTTCGATCTGGTGAACGATCCGGCGACCTCCGACGAGGTGCCCACGCCGCAGCAGTATGCTGATCGCCTCGCCAAGTCCTCGCTGCTGATCCGTACGGGTCTGGGCTCGCCCGACGTGCTGGTGACCGAGGAGGTCGAGAACCTGACCGTGCTCCAGGATCTGGCCGCCCGCCTCCAGGCGGACGATCCGAGCCTCGTCTACACCCCCTATCTCGCCGAGGGGAACGACATCGGCGGCATCGACGTCGGTTTCCTGGTGCGCGACACCGTGCGGGTCGACGCCGTGACCCAGATCGGCAAGGACGAGACCTTCACCTTCAACGGCAACACCGCCCTGCTGAACGACCGGCCGCCGTTCCTTCTCGAAGGCGCGTACCTGGGCAACGGCGCGCCGTTCCCCGTCGCCGTCCTCGCGGTGCACCAGCGGTCGTTGAGCGGCATCGACGGCACCGACGGCGCGCGCATCCGGGCCAAGCGGTTCGAGCAGGCGGTCTATCTCGCCGAGCAGATCCAGGCCCGGCAGACGGCCAACCCGGCGCTCCGCCTGGTGGCGACCGGCGACTTCAACGCCTTCCAGTTCACCGACGGCTACGTGGACGTGATGGGGATCGTGACCGGCAACCTCGATCCGGCCGGCGCCCTCGTGCCCGGCGTGGACGTGGTCGACCCGAACCTGACGAACCAGCTCTTCTCCGAGCCCGAGGCCGAGCGCTACTCCTTCGTCTTCGACGGCAGCGCGCAGGCGCTCGATCATGCGATCACGACGCAGGCGCTGGATTCTTTCGTTCGCGGCCTCGACCACGTGCGGGGCAACGCCGACTCTCCCGACAGCTTGCAGGCCGACCCGACGACCGCTCTGCGCACCGCCGACCACGATGGTCTGGCGCTCTTCCTGATGAGCGACTTCGACGCCGACAGCCGTCCCGACGACGCCGACAACTGCCGTGTCACGGCCAACACCGACCAGGCGGACGTGGACGGCGACGGGGTCGGAAACGCCTGCGACAACTGCCCCACGACGCCCAATCCGGACCAGGCGGACGCCGACCACGACGGCGTGGCGGACGCCTGTGCCGACCGCTGCCCGGGCACGAAGATCCCGGAGAGCGTGCCCACCGCCGGCCTGAACCCGAACCGCTGGGCCCTGGTCGACGGCGACCTCGTCTTCGACACCTTGTCGTCCGGAGGCACGGGCCCCGGCCTGAACTTCACAGTTCAGCAGACCGCGGGCTGCTCCTGCGAGCAGATCATCGTCCAGCTCGGCCTGGGCGCTGGCCAGCGCAAGAACGGCTGCAGCACGAGCACGATGCAGACCTGGGTCTCGCAGGTCGCGCAGTAGCGAAGAGGGGCCCCGGCGCACCGAGAGCCGGCTTCGCCGGGACCCTCACCCCCTGACCCCCTCTCCCACACGCACTCACACCCACCCGGGAAAGGGGGAACCTTCCCTCTTTTTCCAGGTGCTATCCTCGGCCTCACATGAACACCACCTTCGCCGCCAGCGAGGTCCTCGGGGCCATGATCACGCCGGCCGTGCTCATCTCGGCTTCGGGGACTCTCGTCCTCTCCACGTCCAACCGCCTGACGCGCGTGGTCGACCGGGTCCGGGTTCTGGCCGCCGAGGCGGAACAGATGCGGAAGGAGGAGGCGTCCGTCCAGGCGGAGGCGCGACGCCGGCTCATCGCGCAGCAGATTCCCGTCCTCTCCAAACGCGCCCTGCTCCTCCGCTCGGCTCTAGGAGCTCTCTACGCGGCGATCGGCTTCCTCGTCGCCACCAGCATCGCGGTCGGGGTCTCGGTCGCTCTGCAGTGGGCGTACGGCTGGGTTCCGGTGGTCAGCGGGCTGGTTGGCGCTTCGGCCCTGCTCTGGGGGAGCCTCCTCCTGGTCCGCGAGGCGCGCCTCGCCATCGGCTCGACGCTCCAGGAGCTGGAATTTCTAGGCCGGGAGGTCGGCCGCAAGGATTAGGACGGCTCGCCAGGCTCGTGGCGCTCCACGAGATCAATGCAATCTCCGCCGCGGAGGGGAATGCCATTCCGCCGCGCGTCGTTGGAACAGGTGGGGCTGCAATGAACGAAGCAATTCTCAACGACACCGTCCCCACCAAGTACTGGCACAAGCTCGACAACGGGCGGGTCCAGTGCGATCTCTGCCCCCGCTTCTGCAAGCTGCTGGAGGGGCAGCGCGGCCTGTGCTTCGTCCGGGCGCGAGAGAACGACGAGATCGTGCTCAAGACCTACGGCCGCTCGAGCGGCTTCTGCATCGACCCGATCGAGAAGAAGCCGCTGAACCACTTCCTTCCCGGCACGCCCATCCTCTCGTTCGGCACCGCGGGCTGCAACCTGGCCTGCAAGTTCTGCCAGAACTGGGACATCAGCAAATCGCGCGAGACGGACACCCTGGCCGACCAGGCCAGCCCGGAAGCGATCGCCCAGGCCGCCGCCCGCCTCGGCTGCTCCAGCGTCGCGTTCACCTACAACGACCCGGTGATCTTTTTAGAGTACGCCGTCGACGTGGCGGACGCCTGCCATGAGCTCGGAATTAAGGCGGTGGCCGTGACGGCCGGCGAGATCTGCCCCGAGCCGCGCATCGAGCTCTACCGCCACATGGACGCGGCGAACGTGGACTTGAAGGCGTTCACCGACCGCTTCTACCGCAAGATCTGCGGCGGCTCGCTCGGCGCGGTACAGGACACCCTCGTCTACCTGAAGCACGAGACGGACGTCTGGTTCGAGATCACGACCCTGCTGATCCCGGGCGAGAACGACTCGCCGCAGGAGATCGACGAGATGACGAAGTGGATCGTCGACAAGCTCGGCCCCGACGTGCCGATCCACTTCACCGCCTTCCATCCCGACTGGAAGATGATGGACCACCCGCCGACCCCGGCCTCGACCCTGACCCGGTCGCGGAAGATCGCCCTGGCCAACGGCATCCGCTACGCCTACACCGGGAACGTCCACGACGAGGACGGCGGCAGCACCTACTGCCACGGCTGCGGCACGAAGCTGATCGGCCGCGACTGGTACGTTCTCAGCGATTGGCGTCTGACGGACGACGGCAAGTGCACCACCTGCGGCACTTCCTGCGCCGGCCGCTTCGCCGGCCCCCCGGGCACCTGGGGCTCGCGGCGCGTCCCCGTGCGCCTCCGCGACTTCGCGCCCAACGCGAGCCGGCTGCGGGTCCTCGGCATCTAAAGCCAGCTCAGATAAGATCCCCCAGCTAACGAGGGAGCTGTGTCCGATGTGCAGAAACATCAAGACCCTGTTCAACTTCGAGCCTCCGGCGACCGAGGAGGAGATCCGGGCCGCGTCGCTCCAGTTTGTGAGGAAGATTTGCGGCTTTACGAAGCCGTCGAAGGCGAACGAAGCCGCTTTTGATCTCGCCATCGATCAGGTCTCTGAAGCTGCAGAGGTCCTTCTTGCTTCTCTCGTGACGAATGCCGCCCCTCACGATCGCGAGGTGGAGGCGGCGCGGGCTCGCGCCAGGTCAGCCGAAAGATTCGGTGGCGCGCAGTAATTGGAAAGGAACCAGGGAGGTCCTTGCGATGCCGATCGAAACGCCGCGAGAGCTGGAGCCGTGGCCGAGCCTGCCCCTGGAGGCCTGGAGCGAGACGTACGCGACCCTGCACCTGTGGACCCAAATCGTTGGCAAGGTTCGTCTCGCCCAAAGTCCCTGGGTGAACCATGCCTGGCACGCCACGTTGTACGTGACAGCCCGCGGGCTCACCACGTCCCCGATCCCGCAGGGCGACCGGACGTTTCAGATCGATTTCGACTTTCTCTCGCACCAGCTGATCCTGCAGTCGAGCGACGGCGGCACCGGCCATCTCGCGCTGGAGCCGCAGTCCGTGGCCGCGTTCTACACGGGCTTCATGCAAGAGATGGAAAAGCTCGGGCTGCACGTGGACATCCATCGGCGACCCAACGAGGTGGCCGACCCCATCCGCTTCGATCAGGATGAGACGCACCGCTCGTACGATCCGGAGTACGCCAGCCGTTTCTGGCGCATCCTCGTGCAGGTTGACCGGGTCCTGAAAGAGTTTCGCGCCCGGTTCATCGGCAAGTGCAGCCCCGTGCACTTCTTCTGGGGAGCCCCCGACCTGGCCGTCACCCGGTTTTCGGGACGGCGAGCTCCGGAGCATCCGGGCGGTATCCCCAACCTGCCGGACTGGATCACCCGGGATGCCTACTCCCACGAAGTGAGCAGCTGCGGATTCTGGCCTGGCGGAGGTCCGATCCCCTACGCCGCGTTCTATTCGTATGCCTATCCGCAACCGGCCGAATTTCCGGCTGCGCCCGTGAAGCCGGATGCCGCTTTCTTCAGCCCAGAATTTGGCGAGTTCATTCTTCCGTACGACGCCGTCCGTCGATCGGAATCTCCGGACAGCACGCTTCTCGACTTCTTGCAGTCGACGTATGAAGCCGCGGCGCATCTGGCCCAGTGGGACCGCGGCTCATTGGAACGTGTCCGCGATCCGAAGAGCGGGGTCTGAGCCGGCAGCGCGGAACCGCACCAGCAGCAGCCCCCAGATCCCCAGCGCCACCAGCGTCACCGCCGCTCCCACCGGCAGAAGCCGCTCCCGGTACGCGAGCACGAGCTCGTGCTCGCCCGCCGGCAGCTCGGTCCCGATCTGGCCGAGACCGGTGGGCCAGGCCGGCACCGGCGCGCCGTCCACCGTGGCGCGCCAGCCGTCGTCATAGGTCGAGGCCACCACGAAGAACGCCTTGTCCGGAGCGCGATAACGCAGCACCACCCGGCTGCCTTCGTCGCGCAGATCCAGCGGCTGCGGCCGCACCGGGTACTCGGTCTCGCCCGGGGGCTGGTCCGTCCGCACGCAGTGCTCGAGCCCGCCCACCACGTAGCGCTGCCGGCGCGACTGGTAGAGCGCCGAGCCCCAGGTCGGATGGAAGCTCACCCGCGGCACGAAACGGTAGCGCGGCATCAGATAGGGGTCGACCACCAGCCGGACGCCGGGCGCCCGCGGGTCGCTGACCAGGGAGGCAGCCCACTCCGCGGTCGGCAGGCGCATCAGGACGGTCCCGACGTTCCAGGCGCCCAGAAAGCGGAAGGCGAGCTCGCGTCCCGGCTCCCCGGAATTCCATTCGGACAGGGCCACGAGCGTCGACTTCTGGCCCCAGCCGGTGAGCATCAGGTCGTAATCCTGATGGAATGCGTAGGGGACCCCCCAGAGGGAACCCGAGTAGGGCTCCAGGCGCGCCAGCAGCGAATAGACCGGCGCGAGGTGCGGGTCGCTGGTGCGCGCGAAGACGGCGAGCTGCCCCGCCCGCTCGGGCTCGATGAACAGGCGCGTGCCCGGCGGGATCGCGTCGGTCAGAAAGGGTGGGTCGCGGTAGGAGGATGCCGGCAGGGTGATTACGAACCCGTGGCCATAGCGCCAGAGATCGACCCCCAGGAGCGCCAGCGCGGCGGCGGTGAGGGCGCGGCCCGAGGGGCGGCGCGCCCGGCACAGGACGAAGAGGCCGGCCACGGCGGCCGCCGTAGCCACCGCAGCCCAGGCTTCGCCCCGCAGATAGGCCAGCCCGCGGAGCGCCGTCGCATCGTTCAGGTCGGGGCCGCCGTGGCTGCGCACGAACCAGAGGCCGGTGCCCGGAGACGCCTGGAGAAGAATGGTGAGAGTGAGCGCCGTGGCGAGCACGACGAGGGCCAGAGCCAGCGGGAAGTCGGCGGCTGAGCGGCGCCCGGCGGCCCGCTCGTCCATCAGCCGCTGCCAGCCCAGGGCGCCCGCGAAGGCGAGCGAGACCACCGTCAGGAGAGCGAACTTCTCGGGGAAGCGCACCACGGCGAGCACCGGCACGGCTTCGCGCAGCGCCTCGAACAGGGGGTTGTGCCGTCCCAGAGCGAGGAACGCGCCGATCAGCGCGCCGAGAGCCCAGGCGCCGCGCCGGGGGATCGGCCAGAGCGACAGCGCACAGACGCCCAGGACGCTCAGCAGAAGCCCCGGATAGAGCGAGGCCACGTAAGGGAAGTCGCGGTCGTGCAGGTTCCAGCCGAAGAACCGCCCGGTCTGCGGCCGCGCCGGGTCCCCGAAGAAGCGCGGGAACGCCAGCTCGACCAGGCGCGACGGCGGCGCCGACCAGGTGTTGGCCTGCGCCGCGTCGAGACCGCCGGCCCGCGGCGAATCGGCCAGGCGCTGCGCGGTGGGAAGGAGCTGCACGGCGGCGAGCGCCACCGCCACCAGCACGGGCACCGCCACCCGCAGCGCGGCCCCCGGGTGGAACGGCCGGCGCACCGCCCGCGCCGCGGCCAAAGCCAGAAGCCCCAGACCGCTCACCACCACGGTCACCGGCTCGCCGTTCAGGAGCTGCAAGGCGAGCGCGCCGCCCGCCAGCAGAGCCGGGCGCAGCCAGGCGCGGCGCTCGAGCGCCACATCGCCGCAGACCAGAACCCAGGGAAACCAGGCCATGCTGCAGAACAGAGTGAAGGCGCTGAGCAGCGACAGGAGCGCTCCGCTCCCGGTGTAGCCCACGGCCGCCAGGGCCGCCGCCCCGCGACCGGCGCCGAGCCGGCGCGCCAGACACCAGGCGCCGGCGAAGCCGACCGCGGCGTGGAAAATGACGAGGAGGCTCAGCGCATACGCCGGCTGGACCACCAGGACCAGCCAGCTCGGCGGATAGAACGCCGCATAGCTCGGGTTGGAGAGGATCGGCTGCCCGCCATGCAGCCATGGGTTCCACATCGGCAGACCGCCCTCCGCCAGGCGGCGGAAAGCGGTGCGCAGAGGGAGATGGAACTGCGGGATGTCCCGGTTGGCCAGCACCCGGCCGGGCGAGAGAAGAGGCCCGAAGAGAGCAAGCAGCCAGCCAGCCGCCAGCAGGAGAACCGGGGTCCGCCTCAGCGCTTCTCCGGCCAACGGACCATGAAGCCGTCCGCCCAGACCACGTCCCGGTCGTACTCGGTCGGCTCGAACGCCGTCACCGTATAGCTGGTCGCGTCCGGCTGCGAGTCACGCCCCCGGCTGCGGATCGCCATCACGTGCTGGCTGTGCGGATTCGCGGTATTCAGGTAGTAGTCAAAGGGGCTCTTCCAGCCATCCTTGACCGGGATGTCCTGAAGGTACTGAGGCACCAGGATCGTGGTCAGATCCGGGACCGACTTCAGGCCCCCATAGGTTCCCAGGTCGACCTGGGTGCTGGCCTGCCCAGCGGCGGCGGCGCCGACCTGGTCGGTGAGCCACGAGAACATGGCGCCGCCGGCGATCCGCATGTCGGCCATGGTCCGCTTCTGCTTGGCCTTCTGCATGGCGTCCAGCATGTTGGGGATCAACATGGAGGCAATGATCCCGATGATGGCGACGACGATCAAGAGCTCGATCAAGGTGAAGCCCTGCGAAGAAATAGATGATCTTCGATTCATTAGCATCCCCCACGGACGAGAAAGAGGACCGGCGATCCCGGGAATCGCAAGCGCCGTGCCAGTCGAAGGGTTGCCAAATGATGCCTGTTTTCAAGCGTTTCCGTCGAGGTCCCACCTCCCGGGTGGCAAAAATGGTCACCCGGGAGTCACTCGCTGTCACTGCCTGTCACCGGAGCGGTTTCAGCCCTTGTCCTCGACGACGCTCTGGACGATCGGGATCAGGGCCTCCGGCTGGGCGAGACCGAAGGCCTTCTTCCAGAGGCCGCTGCGCTCGTTGCCGATGATGAAGAGGTTCTGGTGGGCCTCCGGCGTCTCGACGTAGTTGCCGAGCTTGCGCAGGGCCGCGTCGACGTTCTCCTTGGAGCCGGTGAGGAAGTACCAGCCCGGACGCGCCTTGAAGCGGGCCGCGTACTCCTTGAGCTTGGCGGGCGTGTCGTTCACCGGGTCGACGCTGACCGAGAGGAGGTAGACGTCCTTGCCGAGGCGGTCGCCGAGCCAGTCCTGGATCTTCGCGAAGTTGGTGCTCATGATCGGGCAGGCGCCGGTGCAGCTCGTGAACATGAAGTCGACGACCACGACCTTGCCGCGGAGGAGATCGCTGTACAGGCGCCGGGTCTGCCCGTCCTGGTCGACCAGGGGGATCTCGCCGAAGTAGCTCTGACCTGGACTGGAGTCTGAGCTCGCGGCGGCAGCCGCCGGCGCGGCCAGCCCGTCGAGCAGCTCCACGAGCTTGGCGGGAGCGGCGAGCCCATAGGCGCGCGTCCACTCGCCGCGCGGGTCGTTGCCCGCCAGGACGAGCGGCGTATGGTCGTTCAGGTTCGGGGTGTAGACGCCGAGCGCCTTCAAGAGCTGGACGACCGTCTCGCGCTGGCCGGTGACCAGGGTCCAGCCGGGCCCGGCGCCGAACTTCTTCCCCCAGGCCTTCATCCGCTCGGGCGTGTCGGTCGCCGGATCGACGCTCACCGAGATCAGACGGATGTCCCGCCCCACCCGGTCGCCCAGGAGCTGCTGCACCTTGCCGAACGTGGCGCCCATCGGCGGGCAGATCGTGGTGCAGGAGGTGAAGACGAAGTTGATCATCACGACCTTGCCGCGGACGAGGTCGCTATAGAAATGGACCGGCTTGCCCTCCTGGTCGACCAGGGTGACGTCCGGGATGTCCAGATGGACCTTCTCGCCGGCCTCCGGAGCCGCGGCGGGCGGAGGAGGAGCCTGATGGTGCGCGTGAGGGTCGTGCGCTGCGGCCGGCGGCGTCTTCTGGGCGGCGGCCAGACCGGGGAGAGCCAGGGCCGCGCAGAAGAGGGCCAGGGCTCGGATGGGACGGAACGGATGCATCGGAAGTACCTCCGCGCGAATTCTAACCCACGGAAGCGAGAGAGGACGGTGGGTGGACGCCTATCCCTCGGAGAGCGCAGCCCGCGGATCCGTCTGCGCCGCGCGCAGGGCCGGCAGACCCGCAGCGAGGAGTGCCACCGCGGCCACCAGGAGCGCGGCGCCCGCGAGCACGGCAGGGTCGCCGGGCTCGATCTCGAAGAGCAGGGAGGCGATGACCCGCCCGGCGCCCAACGCCGCCGCCGCTCCGAGGACGATGCCGAGCAGGGTGAGCCGCATCCCTTCTCCCACCACCAGGGCGAGCACGTCGGCACGCCGCGCTCCGAGCGCGATGCGGACGCCGATCTCCTGCGAACGCTGGGCGACGCTGTAGGCGATCACGCCGTAGATCCCGACCGCGGCGAGCACCAGGGCGAGGGCCGCGAAGATGCCGACCATCAGCATCGAGAATCTCTCCTGCGCCACGGACGAATCCAGCGCGTCGTCGAGCGTCGTGACGTTGGCGAGCGGCAGATTGCGGTCGAACGCGGCGATCTCGCGGCGCAGCAGCGGGAGGAGCTGCTCGAGCGGCGTCTCGCTGCGGACCACGAGCCAGGCCGACGACGCGTCCGACTGTTCGTGCGGGACGTACATCGTGCCGCGCGAGGCAATGCGGAGCCCGTCGTTCCTCACGTCGGCCACGATGCCCACGATGGTGAGCCAGGGGTTTTCGACGCCGGCGCCGCCCTGCTTCATGCGCTGTCCGAGCGCTCCGCGGCCGCCGAAGAAGCGCCGGGCGACCGATTCGCTCACCACCACCACCCGCGACCGCCCCTGGGCATCCGCCGGCTCGATGCCCCGTCCGGCGAGGAGCCGGATGCGCATCGTGCGGAAGTACTCGGGGCTCGCGATCACGGCGTTCAAGAAGGGCTCGCTCCCCGGGTCGGCCGGCGGCCGCCCTGCGAAGGTGACCTGGGTCTGCCAGCTCGTCGTCAACGGCAGATCGGTCGCGAGGGCGGCGTCCTGCATTTGCGGCAGCGCGCGCACGCGCCACAGCAGCTCGCGGAAGGCGAGCCGGCGCCGCGCCTCGTCGGGATAGTCCCGTTCGGGAAGCGAGACCAGCGCGGCGGTGGCGTTGCGCGGCTCGAATCCGGGATCGACCCCGGTGAGCCTGGCGAAGCTGCGGAGGAGGAGTCCCGCGACCACCAGGAGCACGAGCGCTATCGCCACCTCGGCGACGGTCAACCCGGTCGCCAGGCGGCGGCGCGCGCGCCCCCCGCTCGTGCGCCGTCCGCCCTCCTGCAGCGCGAGGATCGGCTCGCTGCGGGCCAGGTGCAGCGCCGGAGCGAGGCCGAAGAGGAGACCGGTGACCACCGAGAGCCCGAGCGCGAAGGCCAGCACGGTGGCATCCACCTGGATGTCCATCAGGCGGGGGACATTGGCGGGGCGCAACGCCACGAGGAGCTTCACCCCGGCCCAGGCGAGGCCGAGCCCGAGCACGCCGCCGGCGACGGCGAGGAGGAGGCTCTCGGTGATCAGCTGCCGGACGACCCTCCTCCTTCCGGCGCCGATCGCGACGCGCAGCGCGAATTCGTGCTGCCGCGAGGCGGCGCGGCTCAACAGCAGGTTCGCCACGTTCGCGCAGGCGACGAGCAGCACCAGCCCCACCGCCGCCGCCAGCACGCGCAGCGGCTGGCGGATGCTGCCGACCATCATCTCCTTGAGCGGCGCTCCCGCGGCGCCGATGCCCGCGTTGTCGGCCGGATGGTCGCGCTGGAGCTGTCGGGCCACCGCGCCGAGATCGGCGAGCATCCGGTCGATCGTCACCTCGGGTTTGAGCCGGCCGATGCCGATGAGCCCGTGATTGGCGCGGACGAAGCGCGGCGTGTGCGTGAAGCGCCCGAGCGGGAGCCAGACCTCCGAGCCGGCGAGCCGGAAGCTCGGCGGCAGCACGCCGACGATCGTATAGGCGTTGCCGTCGAGCAGGATCGATTTGCCCACCACCCGGGGATCCGCGGCGAAGCGGCGGCGCCAGAACCCATCGGCGATCACCGCCGCCGGCTCGGCATCGAGACTGTCGTCGCGGGGATCGAGGAGGCGCCCGGCCGCCGGCTCGACGCCGAAGACGGTGAAGAGGTTCCCCGACGCCAGACCGCCGCGGACCCGTTCGGGATCTCCCTCTCCGGTCATCGTAAACTGATCGAAGCCGTTGTAGACCGCAATGTCCTCGAAGCTGCGCACGCGCTGCCGCCAGTCGAGGTAGTTGGGGTAGGACACCGGGATCTGCGGCGTGTCCGGCGTCATCTCCCACAGCATCACGAGACGGTCCGGGTCGCGGCCCGCGAGAGGGCTCAAGAGGACGCCGTCGACGACGGAGAAGATCGCCGTGTTGGCGCCGATGCCGAGGCCGAGGGTGAGGACCGCCGCGGCGGTGAAGCCGGGGTTCCTCGCCAAGGTGCGCAGGCCGTAGCGTAGATCCTGCACCAGCGACTCCAGCAGCGCCCCCGCGCGCGCTTGCCGCACCCGCTCCTTGACCTGCTCGACGCCACCCACCTCGATCGCCGCCGCCCGGCGGGCCGCCTCCGGCGACATCCCGGCGGCGACCTTCTCCTCGACGAGCGCAGCGAGGTAGGAGCCGATCTCCTCGTCGAGGTCCTGGTCGACCCGCTCCCGCCGGAACAGATTGCGCATCATGCTCGATCCACGCGCCAAGAGTGGCATGGCATCCTCCTCGCGGCTGGTCAGATTAGGTGGCCGCGAGCGCGTGGGCGATGGCAGCCACGATGCGTTCCCAACTCTGCTTCTCGACCTCGAGCCGCCGCCGGCCGGCCGGCGTCAGCCGATAGAACTTGGCGCGGCGGTTGTTCTCGGATTCGCCCCACTCCGCTTTCAGGAATCCGTGCTCCTCGAGGCGGTGGAGCGCCGGAAACAGCGAGCCGGGCTTCACCTGGAACGCCCCCCGGGTGATCTGCTCGATGCGCCGGGCGACCCCCAGACCGTGATGCGTCCCGAGGGTGACCGCCTTCAGGATCAGCAGGTCGAGGGTCCCCTGCAGCAGCTCGGTCTTTTCCTCGTTCGGTTCCTCGTTCATAATCCCTCCTATCGAGTGCCGATAGGAGTATGGAGCCACTCATATCGAATGTCAATAGGAAGAGATCTCACGCTCCTACAGGATCTCAATGCGCGGTGGCTCCCGGCCTCAGCGTTTCTGTGCCGTGACCAGGTAATAGCCAAAGTAGCGGCGGCCCAGGCCGATCCAAGGCGCGAGCAGGCAAGCGACGATGTGTCCCCAGCGCACGCTGTTGAGCTTCTTGCGACGGAGAAGCAACTCGCCGGCGAGGAACTTGAGCGTCACTCGCGGCACGTGGAGGACGCTCGGCGAGATGCGCCAGGAAATATCCTCGAGGGCCAGCACGGTGAGGCCGTGCCGTTCCAGGCAAGCGCAAAAGGCGGCGAGGTCGGCGAAGCGCTCGACCGCCCAGCTCCGCGTCATATAGTCGAGCAACGCAGCGTACCAGCGCGGCAGGCCCACGCTTTTCTTCATGAAGCCGTCGGCGATTACAAGCTTCGCTCCTGGCTCGAGCAGCCGGGAGCACTCCCGGACGAACGCCTCCTTGTCGGCGCCTCCAGCATGGCAGCAGGCCTCGATGGAGAAGGCCGCCTGATAGGCCCCGCCGGGCAGGTCGAGGGCCGTGAAGTCGCCGAGCTTCCACTCGACGCTGCCGCGCGCCGAGGTCCTCTCGCTGAGCTTCTGCGCCATCGCGATCTGCCATTCAACCTTGGTCACGGCCGTCGCCGCGACGTCGTGTTGCCGGATCAGCGTCCGCGCCGGCGCCCCTAATCCGCAGCCGAGGTCCAGGACCTTCATGCCATCGTGGAGGGTGAGCCGGCGGAAGACCTGCCGGCTCATCTCCTCGAGCATGCTCTCGAGAGCCAGCGGGTTCATGCCCCAACGATAGAAGCCGAAATGCATGTTGAAGTTGCGGCTCCAGGCACGGTAGTCCATGCCCGCCTCGGTGTAGTAGGTCACGAGATCGACGGGCACCGGAGCCGCAGCCCCCTGTTTTGGCGCGCTCAAGGCAGATTCCTATCGCAGGCCGACGGTATCGAAGAGACCCATGGCTGGATTCTTTCGCATCCTGGGCGTCAGGGGAAGCGCGGGAGAGTCGCGCGTGTTGGCGGCTGAGGAAAACCGCGGGAATCTGGTGAAATCCTTCCTCGAAGTCGTAGACGATGACCTTCACCTGCCGGTGCGGCTCCCCCGGCGGTCTACGACCCTGATTTCCCAGGCTGAAGAGGCTCGTTTGCTCTGCCGGCCCAGCGGAGCTATTCTTTTCCTATGACGAAACGGCCGATCATCTCCTGCAGCCCTGACGTGATGGGAGGAACGCCGGTGTTCGCCGGAACACGCGTGCCGGTCCAGACCGTGCTCGATTATCTCGAGGCAGGGGAGACCATCGACGATTTTCTCGAAGGCTTCCCAACGGTGACTCGCGACCAGGTGATCGGCTTTCTCGAAGAGGCCAAGGATCTTCTGGTCGGCAAGGCATTGTGAGAATCCTGCTCGACGAGTGCGTCGATTGGAGGCTGTCGCGCGACGTCATCGGGCATGATGTCAAGACCGCCCCCCTCCGAGACTGGTAGAATGGGGCTAGGGTGGTCCCATGAAAAGCGACCGCCGTCGCGAAGTGGACTCTTTCACAGGATAGGCCCGATGCTGGATTGGTCTCAATGTCCCGCTGTCGAACGCTCCCCGGACCGGGTGAGCGGTGCCTGGGTATTCCGTGGCACTCGCGTGCCCGTCGCGGCGCTCTTCGAGAATCTCGAGTCCGGCGCAAGAGTGGAAGAGTTCCTCGAGTGGTTTCCAGGCGTCTCCCGTGAGCAAGCGGAAGCGGTCCTCGAACACGCAGTCCGTAGTCTCCTTGTGGCGTGAAGGTCCTCTTCGATCAGGGCACGCCAGTGCCCCTGCGCCGGTATCTCCGCCCGCATGAAGTGACGACCGTCTATGAGCTGGGCTGGAGCACTCTCCAGAACGGCTCCCTGATTTCCCAGGCTGAAGCTGCTGGTTTCGATGTCCTGATCACGACCGACAAGAACTGGAAGTACCAGCAGAACCTGAGCGAGCGAAGTTTGGCCGTCGTGGTCCTTCTCTCCACCAGTTGGCCCAAGATCCAGGCGAAGGTTTCCGAGGTGGTGGTCGCGATCGATGGAGCGGCCAAGGGCAGCTATATCGAGGTGCCTATCTGAGTTAGGGATTGGCTCCCCTCGCTTCTCCCTAGTCCTCCTCGCCTGCGGTCGGCTTAGCACCTCTGCGCGCCGCATCGACTGCCAAGTCCTGGCCGAAGAGTTGGCACCCTGGAGGTCGCCTGGAGCGCCACGGACCCCTCCGCCGTCACCGGGCCGGGGATCGAAACAGCCGTTGGCTCCTCCAGTGCTGCCAGCGCGGATACGAGCTTTGAACCCTTGGGGGGCCGGCGTCCTGCCGGCCCAGATTCTTTAGAGAGCTCTGCTCTGATGGGTGACACCTGTAGTCGTTCCAGCGGATGGCGCATGCCGTCCAGCGGGGCCGAAGACAATCAGGCCTGCCGTGATGAGGCCGGTGGCTGCCAGCGAAGCCCACATAACGAGACGTGCCGACGCTCCCCAGGCAGCCCAGGTGCCCTGAAATGCACCCATGGACAAGAGCAAGAACGCTCCGCCGTTGCTGACGATCCCGGTCCACACCGTGCTGCCGGAGTATCGTCCGTGGAGCGTCGCGACGAGCCCGAAGACGTAGCTCACCGTCAGAGCCCCATAAGCCATGCCGAGCAACCTGAGGAAGATGGCAGACGGACACGTTGGGAATCCCATTCTCTCCAGAAGAGAGATCGGGAAAAGCAGGAGTGGACCGCACCAGAGGACAATTGTGATCCCAATTTTCAAGAAAAGCACTTTGGAAAGATGTCTCATGGCTTCCCCCGAAGAACGAACATCCTCAACCCTTGAGATTCCCCCCCCGCGTCTTCGCTCTCTCCAAACCTGGCTCCTCAACGGGGCTGAGTGGCTGATGCGTCAGTGGTCCGGTTTTCCGGCCCGGTTGAGTTTCGATCTCGGCATCCAACGCTTTAGCCGTTGCGGCGGACTTTTTGAGCTCAGAGCTCTTGAGCACCCAGTACAAGGCAAATGCCCAAATTCCCGCGGCCTCGATAAAGAAGACGTAGCTGCTCTCGGTCCCGATCACGGAGTTTAGAATGAAAGCTGTCAATGGCGAGGCGAGCATGACGCCGCCGACGATTCTATACATCCGGCGATAGGCCGCCGGGCTCGGCGTTGCGTTGTCGGGCACCAACGACAGCGTGTCGCGAGCGCGAAACCAGACAACATAGACAAGGCAAGCAAACATTAAAACTGCGCAGAAGCCGTGGAGCGTATACCTCTTACACGCTTCTCCACACCCCCATTCCGTCGGAAAGACGGCGACTCCCACCGCGAGGATCGCGGCCAGATTCAACGAGATGTTCTCGGCCTTGGAAAAACCCTTGTACAGATAGAGGAAGGCGGCGACGGCGAACAGGCCGCCGACGAACCAGTTGCGAGAAGGAGCCTCTCTCTGGCCAGAGGGCGCCGCCCAGTAGTATGCGCTGATGGAATCTTGCAGTGGGACATCGTGGGTTTTGCCCACTGCCCACACGACGACGGGAAGCAGCGCGCCGATGAGGATGATCCCGTACCGCAACGTCAAATAGGTGCTGAAGATATGCTCTTGCAATACATTTCTTTGCATGCAACCTCCTGGACGTTCCAGCCGGTGGGGGTCGAGCTTCGCTTCACCTGACAGGAGACGGACTTGAAGCTGGTTTTCCCATGAGTGTAGAGGCTGGATCGCCCTCCTGCAACCGGCCGGAGCCCGGCGGGATGCGGCGCCGAGACCTCTCCCCCCTCCCCGAACCACCAACAAAGACAGCCGGCCAGCCGGACGCTTTTCGGTCCGCCGGCCCGCCTCCGTCCCCATCTTCCTTGGCCTCTCGACGCCTGCCCCCCACCCTCCCCGTGAGGCCCCTGTGCGACCCCAGACCACCGGCCTGTGCCAAGAGCCAGCCACCGGAATCCTCTAAGTCTCTGTACTGGAGTGCTTGCATAGTGCCCAGGGGCGGAATTGCCCCACCGGCACCGTCAATTTTCAGTCAGAAGCCTGCTCCGGTGGTGTCCGCGGGCTGATTCGCTTTGCGCAGGTTTGCGGCGCTTCGAGGAGTTGAAAACGCCCCAGGGGCGAGAGGGCCTCACTCCCGGGGACGAGAGCTACCGGGAGATCAACCGTTCTTTTTTTCTGCCGCAGCCTTCGCAGCTTTCGCCACCTCGAGCTGCGCTTCCAGCTTGGCCACCTTCTCGGTCGGCGTCAGGCGGCGGCGCGGCTTCTGCAGGCGCGGCTTCACGCCGAACGCCACCAGGGCCATGCTGTCGACGCCGAAGACGCTCTGCACACCGGCGGCCAGCCGGTTGCGGAGGCTGCGCCCGCGGCGCCGGAGATCCCGGCTCCGCCGGTTCGTCTCGCGCAGCTCGCTGCGCTGGACGTCCTGGATGCTCTGGATCTCCTTGCCCTCGATGACAACTGCTTCGAGCTCCTGCACGGTCGGACCGAACTGCGGCAGCTCCGGCGACCGCGCCTTGATGTTCGTGATCACCGCCTCCCAGCCGCCGATCTCTTTGGACAACGTTTCCGTAGCCATGGTTTTTCTCCTATTCAGGGTTTTTGTGTGCGGGACGAGGCTTGAACGTCAACCGGCGGATCCCGCCGCCTGCGGCGTTCGCGAGGTGCCACGTCCCGTGTCTTCCGCTTCTTCTCCGGGAAACAACTCCAAGAGCCTGGTACCAGCCTAACGAAGAGCCTTTACGTTTGTCAATAGTCTGGCGTCTACATCGCTTCAGGAGCGTTCTGCGCTCCTTACCGGCTTTTACCGGTATTTACCGGCATTTACCGGGTTTCACCGGGATTCACCGGAGCTCACCGGGTTGAATGGGGTTTTATGGAGGAGGCGCGGCAACCGCGGCAGCTCGGCGTATACGGTCCGGGATAGCGACAAACCGGCGGAGTTGGCCGTTAACAGGACGAGTTAGCCACTAACTCGACGAGTTAACGGCTATCTCGGCCGAGTTAACCGTTAACCGGACCGGCTAGCGGTAAACCGGACGAGTTAACGGCTATTCGCGACCGTTTAGCCGTTAACGGGCGTAGATAGCGGTAAAACGGCGGGGCTCATCGAGGCGCGGCGGTAGCTGGAAGGCCTTCCACGTTGTAGACGAACATCCCGCCTCCCAGATCGGCGACTCGCGGGAAGCGCCCGATCCAGGCGAAGGCGCCGGGCGGGACCGGCACGATGCGCCCTTCCGCGTAGGTGGCGTAGGGGTAGCCATGAAGGAAGTTGGCGCTCACCGCCACGAGCCCGGGGCGGTTGGGATCGGGAAAGTGCCAGCGGATGCCGTAGAGCGCCGGGTCCACGTGCCCGAAGTAAGCGAGGCCGATCTCGTCGATCCCCTCGCGGTCCATCCAGGCGCGGACCCGCTTCAGCCCCTGTCCCCAATCCAGATTGGAATCGAGCAGGATCTCGTCCCCCCGGCCGCCAGCCAGGAGGTTGAAGTAGGAGATCGTGTCCGGCGTGGCGAGCAGGACGGAGAGCGGATAGACCGCGAGGAGGGCCGCCCCGGCGCCGCGCA
>DATFPH010000576.1:0-1619 GCA_035264905.1 Thermoanaerobaculia bacterium | reverse complement strand
ACTCCGCCTGGGCGCGTTCTTTCCTGGCGGCTTGGTAGAACAGGTTCAGGGCGGCCAGGGCTTCTTTGTGGACCTTTTGGCTTTGGAAGATCCACAGCATCTCCTCGGCCAGCTCCTGGACGAGCCGGGTACGGCCTTCTTTCAGGTGGAGCTCGGCGACTTCCAGGCTCGCCAGGGCGAAGTCGTAGGCGATCTTGTTGGTGTGGAAGTACTGCCGGACCTGAGACAAGGCCGCCAGGGCTTCGTCCCGCCGGCCGAGCCCGGCCCAGGTTCTCCCCTTGAGCCATGAGGAGCGGATTCCGTCGAGCTCGTTGCCCAGATCGGCCGCCAGCGCTTCGCCGACTGGCACCAGGGGCTCCGCCGCTTCAAAGAGATCGAGGTGGCAACGATTGAGGGCCAAGTTGGATCGATGCAGGAACAGCAGACGGGGCTCGCGGTCCGGGTCGATCCTGGGTTCGGCTTCGTCCAGCACTCGAAGAGCTTTCCCGTAGTCGCCCGCTCGGGTGTGGGTGACCGCCTTTTGGATCAAGAGGCGAGCCTCGGCTTCCGGCGGGCTCGCCGCGAGGGCCTGATCGAGAAGGGCGAGCGCCTCGGCAAACTGCCCGTCCTGCCGGAGGAGAGACGCCTTGAGGTCGAGCCGGCGGGTGCCGTCGAGGATTCGGGCCAGCTCGTCGGCCGCTCCCCGCTTCCAGAGCTTCTCGGCACCTGCGAAGGTCTTGTGCGCGGCGGGCAGATCACCTCCGACCCGGAGCGCATTGGCGAGGAAGGGCTCGCACCAGCCGCGCAAGGCGGAACGCCGGCTGTCCGGGCCGGAGATGTGCTCTGCGATGCGGACGGCGAGACGCGCCAGGCGCAGCGCTTCGCTCGCGCGGTCGGCCGCTGCCTCCGCCGAGGCAAGGCAAAGCCTCTCCGCGAGCGCCCAGCTCCGTGGGTCCCCGAGTAAGATTTCGATGCTGACGCTCTGGTCCTCGGCAGGGAATGGCTTGATTTTCGACCAACGCTCCTCGGCCCAGGACCGGTCCTCGGGCCGGGGAACGGGCTCGGGGTTCCGCTGCGAGAGCTGAAGGAGAAAAGGCGCCATCCCCTCGGCGACGGCTCCTGCTATTTTCTCTTCCAGCCCTGAAGCGGTTTCCATGGTGGCACCGGTCCCTCCCTGGCGCACGGCGCGCTCGAAGGCGAGACGGATGCCACGGCATACGGGGATGAGCTGCTCGAGAAACGAGACCTCGACACCCGCGGCCGCGGCCAAGCGCGCGAGCGTCCTGCGGGACGGCTTCTTCAGCCCGAGCTCGTAGTCGGAGATGAGACCCTTGTCGACGCCGGACTGGCGCGAAAGCTCCGCCTGCGTCCAATGGAGGAGGCCGCG
The DNA here is from genome assembly GCA_035264905.1 of Thermoanaerobaculia bacterium. Classification (GTDB taxonomy): domain Bacteria; phylum Acidobacteriota; class Thermoanaerobaculia; order Multivoradales; family UBA5704; genus UBA5704. The sequence goes on along the minus strand of DATFPH010000576.1, from coordinate 253 downwards.
CAGCACGATGAGGGCCAGGCCGACGTCCTGGAGATCATAGGTCGGAGCCATTCTCAACCCCTTCCGGTCCGAGAACCGTCATTGAGGGCATTTCGGGTCCAACTTTCGAGCCGATCCTGGCACCCTATAGACCGGAAGCGCCCCGGCGGCCGTTGGAGACCGCCGCGGAGCGCGTCGCGAAAGGAGCCGGTCATGGTTCGTCATCTTGTGAAAGCGGTTTTTCTGGTCCTCATCCTACTCGTAGTCGTGCCGC
>DATFPH010000575.1:0-23081 GCA_035264905.1 Thermoanaerobaculia bacterium | reverse complement strand
CCCCGCGAGGATTCTCTCCGTGGACGTCCGCGGCTCGACCACCGGCGCCACGTCGCGCTCGTCCATCTCCGGCACCAGCTCCGCCAGCTTGCGGCGGTCCACCTTGCCGCTCGGGGTGAGCGGAAATGCGTCGACGAAGGTGATCGAGGACGGCACCGCGTGGTCTGGCAGCCGCGTCCCCAGGAAGGAGCGCAGATCTATGGGCTTCTCCCCATGAGGCACCACCCACGCGGCGAGCCGGAGGTCGCCGCCCGCCGACGCGCGCACCGTCACGGCCGCCGCGGCCACGCCGGGGTGGACCGCGAGGGTCGCCTCGACCTCGCCCGGCTCCACGCGATAGCCGCGGATCTTCACCTGATCGTCGAGCCGCCCGAGGAACTCCAACGCACCGTCGGCCCGCAGCCGCGCCCGGTCGCCCGTGCGGTAGAGGCGCGCGCCCGGCTCCCCGCGCTCCGCGGCGAGCGGGTCCGGCACGAACCGCTCGGCCGTCAGGTCCGGCCGGCCCAGATAGCCGCGGGCCAGGCAGACGCCGCCCAGGAACAGCTCGCCGGGCACGCCGAGCGGCGCCGGGCCGCCATACGGATCGAGCACCACCGCGCGCGTCCCCGGCAGAGCCCGGCCGATCGGCGGCAGCGCCGGCCAGCTCTCCGGCTCCCCGTCCAGCGTGAAGGCGGTCACGACGTGCGACTCGGTGGGACCGTACTGGTTGTGGAGCCGCGCGCCGGGCAGGCGGCTGAACATTTCGCTCAAGGCCGGCGTCACCCGGAGCTGCTCGCCCGCCGTGATCACCTCGCGCAGGCTCTCCGGCAACTCCGCCTCGCCGCGCGCCACCTCGGCGAGCTGCTGCAACGCCACGAACGGCAGGAACAGCCGCTCCACCCGCCGCTCGCGCAACACCGCCAGGAGAGCCTCGGGATCGCGCCGGTCCTCCTCCGAGATCAAAACGAGCGTGCCCCCGGAGGCCCAGGTAGAGAACACTTCCTGATAGGAAACGTCGAAGTTGAACGACGTGAGCTGGAGCGTCCGCCACGCGCCTGGCAGCGTCGCCGTCTGCCAATCGATCAGATTATCCAGAGCGCCCCGGGTCATCGCGACGCCCTTGGGCAGCCCCGTCGAGCCGGACGTATAGAGCAGATAGGCCAGGTTCTCCGGAGCCACGGCAACCTGGAGATCCGCCGCGCTCTCCCCCGACAGATCGAGAGCCCCGAGATCGACGATCCGAGCCCCCGTCTCCGGCAGCTCGGAAGCCAGCCCCGGCCGGGTCAAAAGCAACGAAGCCCCCGAATCCCGCAAGCTGAACGCCCTGCGCTCCGCCGGATACTCAGGATCGAGAGGCACATACGCCCCACCGGCTTTGAGAATGCCCAGGAGAGCCACGAGCAGCTCCGGAGACCGCTCCAGAGAAAACGCCACCGGAACGTCCGGCCCCACCCCCTGGCGCCGGAGCCAATGAGCGAGCTGATTGGCCCGGCTGTGAAGCTCAGCATAAGAAGTCTCGGCTCCATCCAAACCAACGAGAGCCGGTGCCAGCTCTCCCCCTCTCCCGGGCGGGTGTGAGTGCGTGTGGGAGAGGGGGCCGGGGGGTGAGGGTACGCCCGCCAGGGCGCCTGATCCAGCTCCCGTCACCACCGCCCACTCCTCCGCCCCCACCAGCCGCACCTCCCCCACCCGCGCGTCCGGATCATTCGCCACCGCCTCCAGCAGCGTCAGCCACCGCTGGACGATCCGCTCCGCCGTCGCGTCGTCGAACAAATCCGAGTTGTATTCGAGGACGCCGGTGATCTCCTCTCCCTGATCGCTCATGTCGAACAGGAAGTCGAAGCGGGCCACGCCGGGGTCGACGTTGAGCTGGCGGATGCCCATCCCCTCCAGCGTCTTCCGCTCGATCAGCGTCTCGACCATCATCACCTGGAAGAACGGCGAGCGCGACAGATCGCGCTGCGGTTGCAGCTCCTCGACGAGCTTCTCGAACGGGAGGTCCTGGTTCTGGAACGCCTGCCGGGCGACGTCCCGCGTGCGCCGCAGCAGCTTGCGGAAGCTCTCCTCCGGATCGACGTCGGCGCGCAGCACCAGCGTGTTGGTGAAGAAACCGATCAGGTTTTCCGTCTCGCGCCGCGTCCGGTTCGCCACCGGCGTGCCGACGGCGAACGAGGTCTGGCCGGTGTGGCGGTAGAGCAGCACGTCCATCGCCGCGAGCAGGAGCATGTAGAGCGTCGCCCCGGCCTCGCGGGCGCGCGTCCGCAGCCGCTCGGCGATCTCCGCCTCCACCTCCAGAAGGATGCGCTTACCGCCGAACGTCTGCACCGGCGGGCGCGGCCGGTCCGTGGGGAGGTCGAGCCCCGGCGGCAGCCCGGCGAGCTGGCCGCGCCACCAGGCGAGCTGCTCGGCGAGCACGCCGCGCTCGAACTGGTCGACCTGCCAGGCCGCGAAGTCGGCGTACTGAATCGGCAGCTCGGGCAGCGGCGAAGGCCGGCCGTCGAGGAACGCCTGGTGCAGCGCCGCCATCTCGCTCAGGAACACGGTGTTCGACCAGCCATCCGAGACCACGTGGTGCAGGGTTACGCAGATGGCGTGGCGCCGGTCCTCCAGGCGGATCAGGAGCGTGCGCAGCAGCGGCGCCTGCCCGAGGAGGAACGGCCGCCGCGCCTCCGCCGCAGCCAACCGCGTCGACTCCTCTTCCCTTTGATCGACCGGCAGCCCGCGGAGATCGACCAGCGGGATCGTCCACGAGGCGGGCGGCGGCTCCACCGACTGGTACGGCTCGCCGTCCACGTTGACCAGGCGCGTGCGCAGCGTCTCGTGGCGGCGGATGAGCTCCAGGAAGCAGAGCGAGAGGATGGCCGAATCGACCGGGCCGTCCAGCTCGGCCGCGGCGGGCACGTTGTAGAACGGGTCGCCCGGCGCGAGCTGATCGAGGAACCAGAGGCGGCGCTGCGAGAAGGAGACCGGCAAAGGCCGATTGACCTGATTCCCATCACCCCGCGGGATGCGCGGAATGCGCTGGACGGGCGCCTCCGCCGCCGCTCCCCGCTCCGCACGCCGCGCCACGATGCCGGCCGCCATCTCCTCCACGGTCGGCTTCTCGAACACCGAGCGCAGCGAGAACCCGGCTCCGAACGCCTCGTTGAGGCGGGTCACCAGCTTGGTCGCCAGGATCGAATCACCGCCGAGATCGAAGAAGCCGTCCCAGACGCCGATCCGGTCGATCCCCAGGAGGTCTTTCCAGACCAGCGCGACGAGGCGCTCGACCTCGTCCCGCGGCTCGGCATACGGCACTGCCAGCTCGGGCCGGACGCGCGCACCTCCTGCAAACGCCGCGGGCACGTGCCTCCGGGCGTCCTCCGCGACCTCCGACGGGCGCATCTCGTCCAGCGACGCCCGGCCCATCTCCGACGCCAGGGAGGCCGCATACATCGCCGGGTATCCCGGCTCCAGCCAGTACCGCTGGCGCTCGAAGGGATAGGACGGCAGCGGCACGCGCAGGCGGCGCTGGCCGGCCCAGAACGCGGTCCAGTCCATCCGCACGCCCGCGAGCCAGAGCCGGGCGAGCGACGCCAGCAGAAACGCCTGGTCATCCTGGGAATCGAGCCCATGGCGCATCGTGGCCACGGCCACGCCGTCGCGCGCCGTCGCGGCAGCCGGATGCTGGAGCGCCCACGACGTGAGGGTCTGCCCGGGGCCGGCCTCGACCAGAGCGCGCCCCGGCTCGCGCCACAGCTCGGCCACGCCGTCCGCGAAGCGCACCGCCTTGCGCAGGTGGTCCGCCCAGTAGCCGGGATCGACCGCCTGCTCAGGCGTGATCCACGTGCCGGTGACGTTCGAGAGGAACGGGATCTCCGGCGCCTGGAGCCGCACGCCGCGGAACAGGTCGCGGAAGCGGCCGGCGATCGGGTCCATCATCCGCGAGTGGAACGCATGCTCGGTTTCCAGGCGCCGCACCTGGAGCCCCTCGCCCGACAGCCGCGCCTCGACCGCCGCCACCGCCGGCTCCGGGCCGGCCAGCACGGTCAGCTCCGGGCCGAGCACCGCGGCGATCGACAGCTCCGTCCCCGCGAGAGCCCCGGCCGCCGCCTCGGACAGAGGCACGGCGAGCATGGCCCCGGTCGGCAGCTCGGAGATCAGCTTCGCCCGGCGCGCCACGAGGCGCAGGGCGTCCCGCAGCTCGAACACCCCGGACAGGCAGGCCGCCACGTACTCGCCGACGCTGAAGCCCAGCATGGCCTCGGGCACGAGCCCCAGGTCCATGAGGAGCCGCGCGAGCGCGTACTCGACCGCGAACACCGCCGGCTGCGCCAGCTCGGTGCGGCGCAGCTGCCGCGCGGCCTCGGCTTCGGCGGGGGATTCGTCGGAGGCTCCGCGGCGGAGGAGCGCGCGGAGGTTGACGGCCCCCACCCCCGGCCCCTCCCCCGCGAAGCGGGAGAGGGGGGAAAGGCCTTCGGGGTAGAGGATTTTTCGGAGGTCGACCCCCAGATCAGGGATCAGGAGATCGGCACAGTTGTCGAAGACTTCTCGGAAGCGGGGCTCTTCGCGGTAGAGATCGCGAGCCATGCCGACGTGGTGGTTGCCGAGGCCGGGGAAGAGGAAGGCCAGGCGCGCGTCGCGGCTCTCGGCCGTGCCGCCCAGGAGCCGGCGCGGGTCGAGCGCTTCGAGGGCGGCGAGGGCGTCCTCCCGCCCGCGGCAGACCAGGGCGCGGCGATGACGGAAGGCGCGCCGGCCGACCTGGAGCGTGTACGCGGCGTCGGCCAGGTCCACCTCGGGATGCTCGCGCAGGTGGCGAGCCAGGCGGCTCGTGGCGGCGTCGAGCGCGGTCTCCGTCTTCGCCGAGAGGACGAGGAGCTGCCAGTCGCCTGCCGGATCCCCGGTCGGCACCGGCGGCGCCTCCTCCAGGATCACATGGGCGTTGACGCCGCCGATGGCGAGCGAGCTGACCCCGGCCCGGCGCGGCGCGCCGTCCGTCGTCCAGTCGCGGAGCTTGGTGTTGACGAAGAACGGAGTCGACGGAAAGTCGATCTGCGGGTTCGGAATCTCGAACCCCAGGCTCGGCGGGATCTCGCGGTTCTCGAGCGCCAGCGTCGTCTTGATGAGGCTCGCCACGCCCGCGGCGGTATCCAGATGCCCGATGTTCGACTTGACCGAGCCGAGCGCACAATAACCCGTGCGGTCCGTCGCCGAGCGGAACACCTCGGTCAAGGCGTCCACCTCGATCGGATCGCCGAGCGGCGTTCCCGTGCCATGGGCCTCCACGTAGGTGATCGAGTCGCCGCGGATGCCCGCCACCGCCTGGGCCATGGCCACGACCTGGATCTGCCCCTCGATCCCGGGCGCCGTATAGCCCATCTTGAACGAGCCGTCGTTGTTGGTGGCGAACCCCTTGATGACGGCGTGGATCGTGTCCCCCTCGGCCAGAGCATCCGCCAGCCGCTTGAGCACCACCACGCCGGCGCCGCTGCCGCCCACCGTCCCCTGCGACCGCGCATCGAACGCGCGGCACTTGCCGTCCGGCGACGACACCCCCTCCATCGGCAGATACCCCGCCTGCGGCAGCAGCACCGTCGAGCCCCCGGCCAGTGCCACGTCGCACTGGTACGTCACCAGGCTCTGGCACGCCAGCACCGTGGACACCATCGACGTCGAGCACGCCGTCTGCACGTTGATGCTCGGCCCCGTGAGGTTCATCTTGAACGCGGCCAGGGAGACGAGGAAATCCTTGTCCGTCAGGATGCGTACCTGGAGAGGCCCGAGAGACCTGAGGACCTCCGGATGCGCCAGCAGGTGGCGGATCAGATAGCCGCTCGTGCCCATCCCGCCGAAGATGCCGACGGTCCCGCTGTAGCCTTCCGAGTCATACCCCGCATGCTCGAAAGCCTCCCACGCGACTTCGAGGAACATCCGAAGCTGGGGGTCCATCGCCTCCGCCTCGCGAGACCCGAAGCCGAAGAACGAGGCGTCGAACAGCTCGACCCCGTCGAGAACGCCCCCGGCCGGGATGAGCCGGGAGTCCTCAAGCAGAGCCGCCTCCACCCCGCTCGCCGCCAACTCCTCGCGCGAGAGGACCGAGATGGACTCGACCCCTTCGCGCAAGTTGCGCCAGAACTCATGAATATCAGCAGCCCCCGGGAAGCGTCCCGCCATCCCGACGATGGCGATGCCATCGGGGGAGGAAGCCTCCTCAGCGGGGTCGATCGGGTCGGTCATCAGGTCTCCGGACTCCATGGCACACCTACTAACGTCCAGGTGCCGGCCGGCCTCTCAGGAGGGTCCGGTCGGCGGAAGAGGGGAATGGTATCGCGAATGGGGCGGGGGTGAAGCGTTGCGTCAGAGGTTCGCGACCCAGGAGGGCAGTGACCGCCCTCCACTGCGAAGAGCCCCGCGGATCGGCGGAGCTCGCCGGACCCGCAAGGGCAGCGACTGCCCTCATGAAATCTCTGGCGTCCAAACCGGTCGGACACGACCGCCCCGAAAGGGCAGTGACTGCCCTCGTGAATTCTGAGGATTCCAAACCGGACGGAGTCGGCGGTCCCGGGAGGGCAGCCACTGCCCTTTCGGGGGATCAGGCTCCGAAACCGGGTGGACTCGTTCGCCCCGAACGGGCAGTCATTGCCCTCAGCAGACATCAGGTGCGCAGCTTGGCGGGATTCGGCGGACCCAAAAGGGCGGTGACTGCCCTGATGGGTCAACAGGCGCGCGAGGCGGGAGCGGCCATGCGCCGGTCTTTCTATGAGTCTGCGCGTGCGGTACGTTCCGGGGCGATGAGATCGCTGGCCGTCTCTACCACGGGAAGTCTCTCGACCATTGCGGCTAAGCGCTCGATCGAGTGAATTGCCTCCAGGCGCCGCCGCACGCGAGGCGGCACGGTCCCGAACCGCCGTTCCAGGCCGAGAAGTACCGCCTGTCTCATCCGCACTACGGCCTCGGCTCTTCCCTTCTTCATACCCCTCTTCACCCCCCGCGCTTCGGCCTTCCCCAGCCAGCTCGTATCCATCTCGCGGATCTCCTTGTTCTCTTCCAGCTCCAGGAGCCGCTGATACTCCGCGGCGTTCCGTCCGGATAATTTAACACAGGTCTGGAGCCAGTTGACCAGCACTTCTTTCTCCCTTCCGATCACCTCCGACCGCGCGACCCGCCGCAGGCATTCGAGCTTCAGCTCGGCGCGGGACCACTTCCCGGGACGCATGAGGGCGGCGAAGGCCCAGGCGACGGGCTCGGGGCGGGTGAGCCAGTCTTCGGCACGGCAGCCGGAGAGGCCCAGGACGCGGTAGGGGAACGTCACGGGCGCTGAGCGCTCCACCCCTTCTTCCAAGACCTCCAGACCCACGCCGGGACGGCCTCCCCGCAGGTTGACCAGGATCGGCAAGACCAGCCGGCCGTGGCGCAGGCGGATCTGCATGTAGTAGTGCCACAGGCGCTGGTCCATGCCGCCACGGGCTCGCGACTCGATCTCCACGTGCACCAGCACGGGGACCGCCCCCTCCTCCACCGGCACCTGCGCGAGAAGGTCGAGCTCCCGCCGCTGGCCGGTCGGCCAGTCGGTGAACAGCTCCTTGTCCACGAAGGTGGCCTCGCGGGGGCGCAGGCGCGGCACAGCGTCAGGGGCGATCAGACGCAGGAAGTCGTGAAAGAAGGTGACGATCAGGCTCTTCGAGAGCTGGTCGTGGCTCATCGAGTCGTTCTCCGAACGAGTAGGGCCCCGGCCGAAGCTGGAGGGGGCTGCCCTATATCAGTCGGAAAACGAAGGTCGAATCTTGCACTCGGGAGAAAAATTCCTCGAAGAATCTTTCTCCCGGGTGCACCCGCTCACCGCTCGACGGTCACGTGGGAGACCTTGACCGGCGTGACCGGCCGGTCGCCGGGGCCGGTCGGGGTGCTCTCGATCTTGCGCACCACGTCCATCCCCTCGATCACCCGGCCGAAGACCGGGTGCTTCGACTGACCCGGGGTGAACCAGTCGAGGTAGGCGTTGTGGGCCGTGTTCAGAAAGAACTGCGAGCCTCCCGAGTTGGGACGGCCCGTATTCGCCATCGACAGCGTGCCCGGCTCGTTGGACAGCTTGGCGTCCTCCGGATGCTCGTCCGGGATGGTGCCATGGGGCGGTCCGCCGGTGCCGGCCCGCGGGCTGTTCGGGTCCTTCGAGTGGGGGCAGCCGAACTGGGCCATGAAGCCCTTGATCACGCGGTGGAAGTGCAGCCCGTCATAGAAGCCGCTTTCGGCCAGGTCGAGGAAGTTCTTGGCCGTGATCGGCATCTTGTCTTCGAGGATCTCGACGCGGAACGAGCCCAGCGAGGTCTCGAAGCGGGCGGTCGGATTGGTCATGGCAGGCTCCCTTGTCTCGGTGGTCGATGGCGGCGCGGTCGATCGTGCCGCGGCGGCACTCTAGCAGAAGCCCTGCAGCCGCGTCCGCAGCCCCCCGTTCGGGTCTTCGAAACGGAAGACGTACAGGTTCGAGAGGGTGCTCGGGGTGACGCTGACCACGGAGTTGAGGCTCAGCATGCCGGCCGCGCCGGCGAGCGCGCCGGTCCCCCCTCTGATCGGCCCGAAGCCGCCCATGCGGAAGACCGGCCTGGAAGCGCCCGGCAGGTAGGTGCGGAAGGCGCGCCCCTCGACCATGTTGGCGAATACGGAGCCGAGGCTCCTCCCCTGCGGATCGTGGAAGCTGAAGACGCCTCCCTTGGTCTGGACGGGGATCACCGAGCCCGGGTTCTGGAAGTCGAAGTAGAGCATGGTCGAGACGGTCCCGACCACGGGCCCGGTCTCGGTACGGCTCTGCAGGCTGGCGGACGTCCCGATGTCGTACTCGACGCGGACCTGGCGGAGGTTCTCGAAGACCTGGAGCCCGATGGGCCGGCCGTCCGGCCCGAACATCGGCCGGACCGGCCGCCGCGGATCCACCTCGCCGAGAAAGAACATGAACACGGCTCCGGGATCGGGGGAGGCCGGGCTCGGCACCAAGGGGACGACGGGCCCTCTCGCCGCGAGCTGGCGGGTCGGATCCATGACGCGGAGGATCAGGTTGAGCGCCAGGTCGTTGGGCGGCTGGATGAAGCCGTTGATCACCATGGTGGCGCCCGGGAAGGTGTCGTTCGGCAGGCCGGCGAGGTCGCCGGACCCGGACAGGACGTCGATCACGGCGCCGATGTTCAGGGCCGGCTGGCCGTTGACCGTGACCGGGAAGGTGCGTCCGGAGCCGAACGCCTGGACGCCGCTCACTTTCCGGTCGTTGAAGCTGAGCTGCCCGTTCAGCATGGTGAACCGCTGCGACCGGAAGGGGTTGAGGATCGTCGGCGGAGGGAGCAGCCCGGGGCCGGGCGCGAAATCGTCGGGCATCGTCGTCCAGCGGATGTGGACTTCCGCGATCGGCTCCCGGCTCATCCGGTTGCTCGCCGTCATGCCCTGCGGCCCGACGTGGGTCACGACCTCGAATCGATGGAGCGACTCGTTGACGTTGATCGCCAGGAAGAGCTGCTCGCCCAGAACCGGGAGCAGCGGGACCGTCTGGTTCGGGATGGACGGGTTGTGCACGTTGAAGATCGGGAAGTAGGCGGCCGCTTCGAGCAGCCGGGTCACCTCGTCGATCTGATCGTTGACGGAGAGCGGCGGCGTCCCGCGCGCACCCGTCCCCATCGCTGCTGCTCGGGGCCTGGACATGATCGTCTCCTCGATCTCCTGGATCTCACTTCTCCGGGGCCGGCTCGGGAGCCGGAGGGATCGGCCCCCACCCGCTCGCTCCCTGCTCTTGCTGCCAGACGGACCCGGTCACCCAGTAGACGGTGTCCACGCCCGCCTGCAGGAGCTCGAATCCCAGGTTCCCCACCTGGCGGAGGAGACCGTTGCCGCCTGCGCCCCGGGCGCTCGCCGGTCTCGTCCCCAGGCCGACGAGCCCGAACGAGAGGTCCACGACCGCTCTCTGCAGCCGGTCGCCAGTCTGGAACGCCGAGCGGAGGCCCGGCCCGAGCTCCTTTTCCACGGTGCGGGACACAGCCCCGAAAGCAACCGCCGCCCGGCGCGGCGCGATCAGGTTGGTCATCTGCTCGACGCCGAACATGGACATGGCCCACGAGAAGCTCGCCATGGATCGGGCCAATTCACGCATCGTCATGCCTCCTTGGTTTCATTGCTCCTCAGCCTCCGCTCTCAGCAGCTCCGGATCGGGCAACACGCAACCTTCCTTCTCGCAGTTGTGCAGGGAGGCGTCGCTGAAGCCTCTCTGGATCAGCTCGTCGACATGGTCCCGGTCCAGATTGAGCAGCGAAAGCGGGCCGCGGCCGAGCTCGTCGCGCGGGTGGTACCGGTGGATGGTGACCGGCCGGTACGTCTCCGGATGCTCGCCCCCCAGGACTGAAATCGCCCCTTTCGCCAGCTCGTCCAGCTCCTCCCGCCCGGTCGTGCCGCCCTCGCGGATCCGGTTGAACAGCGCCAGGCCTCGATTGATGCGGCGGGCGCGGTCGATTTCGCGCTCGATCAGCGCGGCCCAGGAGATCGTCTGCAGCCGATAGGACGCGGCCACGGTGCTGTCCAGGGTGCTGAGCGGGATCGAGGCTACGTCGGGGTCGAGATAGACGACGTGGAGGATGTCGGTGCCCACGTCCAGCGCGGGCCGGAGCGGCGTGGTCATCAGCACGGAGCCGTCGACGAAGACCTCGGCGCCCACGGTGACCGAAGGGAACACGCCGGGAATGGCGCTGGACGCCTGGATCGCCTGCGGACCGAGGTTTTCGGTCATGTCCCGGTTCTCGAAGATCCGGAGCTGGCCGGTGAGCCAGTTGGTGGCGAAGATCCGCAGCTTCCTGCGGTCTCCCGACTGGCGGATCGCCCCGAAATTGATCGTATTGCGGATCGTCTGGTCGAAGGGCTCCAGCGAGACCACGGCCGAGAAGTCGAACAGGTTGGCGGCCCGTTCCCACACGGTCTCCTGCCGCTCGGTGGTGAAGTAGACCGCCCGCTGCAGGCCCTCCCAGGAGAGATACGCGCTGTCCCGGGCCATCTCGAGCAAGGGGCGGAACGGGTTCGGCAGATAGGAGGCCGGGTTGAGGAAATAGGTCGGGTCTCCCCGGAAACGGAAGGCGCCGTTGCTCCCGGTGTCGCCGGCCATGGTCTCGAGCCAAACCCGCTCCAGGTTGGACACCGCGGCCGGGCCGTATTCCTCCCACTGCGAGACCAGGAAGGACGCGTTGAAGGCGCCGACGGAGGTGCCGAAGAAGTAGTCCGGATCGACCGTCCCCACCGGCTTGCACCGGCCGCTGAACAGCGCCTTCAGGATGCCGACCTCGTAGGCGCCGTTGGCGCCCCCGCCGGAGAGGACCAGGGCCTGGATCGGATTGCGCGCGCTCATGGCCGCTCCTCCGGACCGCCGTCCGGCAGGACGCAGCCGGCCGCCGCGCAGTCGTGGCGCATCGTGTCCGCGTAGCCGGTCGCGATCAGCTCGTCGACGTAGCCGATGCGGAAGTCGAGGAACCCCTCCGCCCCGTTCAGGTCGCTGGTGGGACGGTAGCGGTGGATGGTCAGCTTGCGGAAATGGAAGACCCCCGTGGAGATCCGGGCGAGGACCCGGCTGACCCGCGCCAGCGCCGGGCGACGCGCCTGCGGCACGTGGCCGGTCGCGTCCAGAACGCCGGCCGCCTGCAGCAGCGAGATCTCCCGGTTGATCTCCCCGGCGAGCAGAATGTCGCGGTTCATCTGCGCCGAGGTCGCGAGGACCCAGAGACGGTAGATGGAGTCCAGGGTGTCCGGCAGCGTGGGGAAGGGGATGTCCTGGATGATGGGATCGACGTAGATCACATGGATCACGTCGGCGCCCGCCCGGATCGCCGGCCGCAGGGGCGTGTTCATCAGCACGCCGCCGTCCACGTAGGGAGTCCCCTCGATCTCCACCGGCTGGAAGAAGCCCGGGACGGCGGCCGACGCCAGAATCGCGTCGGTTCCGATCCGGTCGGCGATCTCGGGCCCGCGGAACACCCGCGGGGTCCCTTCGCGCCAGTTCGAGGCCAGCACGACCAGGGTGTCCTGCGACGCGCGCAAGCCGTCGAGCGGGATGGTGTCGTAGAGCAGCGATCGCAGAGGCTCCAGGGAAAACAGCGCGCTGACGTCGACGGTCTCGAAGACCCGCGTCCGCAGGGGCCCGTCGGAGTTGGCGAACGCAGTGCCACGGACGAAGGCGTAGTTGGCCCAGAAGAGGGCGTCCCGGGGGATCTGCAGCAGGGTGTCCACTGGATTGCGCCAGCAGGCAGGGTCCAGCACCTCGTCCGGAATGCCGCGCAAGCGGTAGACGCCGTTGCCGCACGAGGTCGACGTGTTCGCGATGCGCTCGCGCCAGATCCGTTCGAGCTCCGCGGCTCCGGCCGGGAGGCGCAGCTGCGGCCGCGACGCCAGAAACGCGGCGTTGTAGGCGCCGACGGAGGTGCCGGTGTAGATGCGCATCTCCGGCACCCGGCCGCGGGCGTGCGGCGCCTGCCCGGTCGCGAGGGCCTTGAGGACGCCGATCTCATAGGCGCCGCGCGCTCCTCCTCCGGAGAAGACCACGGCGTCGGATTCCGGGAGATGCGGCATGGCTATCTCCGCGGACCGGCCGAGATATCCGCCGTCCCGGTCACCACCCAGCGGGGGAGCTGATCCTCCGGCGCCAGCCAGTCCGGAATCTGCCGCCAGGTCATCAGGGAGCCGGTGGCCATGGTGTAGTGCTGCATGAAATGGGTCACCAGAAAGCTCTTTTCGAGCTGCGTGCGGGAGAGGCAGAGCTCCCGCGCCGCGAGCCCTCCGGTCATCAGGTTGGCGAGAGCCATGAACGTGAAGATCGGGTCGCCGCCGGCCGCTCCCGATCCCGGCAGGATCCGGGAGGCGAGCCCCAGCGACATCCAGTCCGCCATCTGCATCCCCCATTGCAGAGGGTTCAGGGCGGGGCTCAGGATGTTCTCGGGGCGGTTGACGACGAACGTCATGTCGAGACGGACCCGGCCGTCGGCCAGGACGCTGAAGTCGATCGTCTCGAAGGCGGCGTCGAACTCCCCCGGCCCATAGGCGAGGAGACCCGGGCTGGGATCGCGGATGAAGGCATAGCCGAAACCGTAGCGCCCCAGGACCCCCGGCTCCGGATCTTCCCGCTGCAGGACGAGGTCGCGGGAGACGATCAGGTAGCTCCCTTCGGGCAGCGGCAGGGTGAGCCGCGGCCCCTGGGAGCCGAACGGCGTGTAGGTGATCTCGAAGCCGAAGAGGTTGACGTACAGGATGATCCACTCGAAGTCCGTGCCGATCCGCCGCAGGTCGACGATGGCCGACCTCTGCTCTTCGGGGAAGGCGCCGATCTCTCCGGTGCCCTGCCGCTTGTAGTAGAGCTGGGAGAACCCGAACCCCTGGCGCCGCACCGCGTCGTCCGAGCACAGGCTGAACGGGCGCAGGAAGACGGGCGGCGCGGACCGCCCCTGGTCGGTGAGGTCCTCGGGGAGGGCGAAGGAGCTGATCCGCATGAAGTAGTGCAGGACGAACTCGCGGATCTGGTCGCGCATCCACTGCGCCGCGCGCTCCTGATCGGTCCGCGGCGACTTCGGGCGGTCGTAGAGCAGGGCCTGGAAGTTGCCCATCACCGGCATGCCGCGACCTTCGACCGGCGCTTCGCCGAAGAAGCCGAAGCTCTCGGCCGGCTGGTTGAAGCTGCGGGTGAGGAGGAACTTGCGGGTGGGGGGCGCGTCGACGCCCCCCTGGTCCCACCAGCGCTTGAGCGCCAGGCCGCGCGCCAGGTAGACCTCCGCCTGGTCGATGACCGCGGGGTCCGGGACGAACCCCGGCGCGGCGGCCGTTGCGCCGCCGGTTCCCCACGGGCCGGCTCGTCCCTGCGGCTCCATCAGGACCAGGAGTTCCGGAGCGCGGCGCGGAATCGGCCGTCCGGATCGTTGAGCCGGAAGATGTACAGGTTCGACAACGTCCGCGGGAAGACGCTCACGACGCCGTTCATCGAGAGCATGCCCGTCACCCCTTCGAACGCGCCGGTCCCGCGCAGGAACGGACCGAAGCCGACCATCCGGAAGACCGGCATGGGCGCTCCCGGGAGAGCGGTCTGGAAGGCCCGCCCTTCCACGATGTTCGAGGCGAGGGTGGCGAACACGTCCCCCGACTGATTGAGGAAGGAGAACTCCCCGCAGCAGGTCTGGTAGGGAATCGGAGTCTCCGCCGTGCCCGGCGTCGCCGGATCGAGCGGATTGAACAGAAGGGTCGCCGCGAGCTTCGCCACCACGGGGCCGACCTGGCTCTTGCTGCGCAGCCCCAGGTCGTCCCTGCCGAGATCGAAGCTGAGATGGACGAGCCGCAGGAGCTCGTGGACGCTGGAGCCGGTCAGGCCTCCGGGCCCAGCGTTGAGCGTGGTCGGCTCGTTCGGGTCCTGCTCGCCGAGGAAGGTCATGTAGACGCTGGTGGGGTCCGGGTCGGGGATCGGCTGCAGCGGCTCGAGCCGCTGCTCGGTGAGCAGCCGCTCGTCCGGGTCCATGACGCGCAGCATCACGTTGATGAAGAGGTCCTGCGGCGGCCGGATGTAGCCGTTGACCACGACGTTGCCCTGCAGTCCCTCGAGCCGTCCGAACCCTTCGAGGGCATCGATGTTGGCGCCGATGTAGAGGACCGGCTCCTGGCCGGCGAGGCCCGGGAAGGTCCGCCCGGCTCCGAAGCCGCGGATGCCGCTGCCGTCGCGGTCGACGAAGGTGAACGAGCCGTTCATCATGGTGAAGCGCTGCGACTGCATCGGGTTGAGCGGCGTGGGAGGGGGCACGCGGTCCGGCGCAGCGTGGAAGTCCTCCGGGATGACCAGCCAATCGATGTTCACGTGCGCGGCGAGCTGGCCGACCCGGTTGGAGGCGAGCAGGCCTCCCTGCCCCCCCCACTCGGGCTCCAGGACGCGCACGTCGAAGCGATGGGTGTTCTCGTTGACCTGCAGGCCGACCAGGACGTTCGGGCTGCCGGGCAGGGTGTACACCTGGTTCGGAGCCTGCGGGTCATGGACCGAGAAGAGGGAGAAATACGCGGCCCTGCGGAGGAGATCGGTCACCTCCGCAAGCCGGTAGGTTTCCGGATTCACCCCCGGCGGGAAAGTCGGCGGCAATGGGAACGGCAGGGATGCGGCGCCCCCCGCGGGAGCCGCCGCGCCCCCGGAGCCCGTCGCCTCCGGGACAGAGCCTCCGTTCCTCATAAATCTTTGCCAGCCTTGAACTCGGCCTCGTCGTCGTCGTGGTTGTTCCCTCCCACTCCCTCGGGCAGCTTGCCGCGATCCTTGCCCAGGATGACGCGGAAGCTGTGCGTCACATGGGCCGGGAAGCTGAGCCCGGGTTCGAACCTGAGCGGCGGTTTCTCGAAATACGTGGAGCCGAGCGACGTCTCCTGCCCGATGCAGCCCTCGTACCGGCCGCCGCCATTGGTCAGAAACGCCGTGGCCGAGACCCAGAACTGGGCGCCGCCGTTTTTGAGCGGCGCGATATAGCTGATCGCCGGGCCGACACCCGCGATGTAGCTGCCGTCGCGGAACGTCCACTTCGCCTTGGTGTCGTTGACGTTCTTGATCGCCTCCACCGGGCTCGGCGCATCGAAGGTCTGCTCAGGGCGATGGGGATGCTTGAGCAGTTGGAGCGGGCTCGAGAACCAGGCCTTGAACACCGCCTGGTAGATGCCGTCCCTCTGCCCGTCGATGGTGTACTGGATCCCGTCGACGATAAAGAACAACTCTCCGTCTTGCTCCTCGAGTGTCCCCTTGCCCACGCTGTAGGTGACGAAGGATTTCTCGAACGGGCCGGCCGGCGAGACGTCTCTGCCCGCGTGATTGCCCTTCCCCTGCTCGAGCGCGTGCGCGATCCTGTCGAGCTCGCCAACGACGGTCTGTTTGTATTCGATGGCCATCTCTCTGACCTCCTTGCTGAATTTGGTCTACCTGCCTTCGTACGGACCCGCTCCACCACGGGATCGGGTCCCGTCTCTCCGGTGCTCTGCGATCCGCCGGTCCCCCGACGCTAGTCGGGCCGGACGTACGGGACGGGGCCGATGACCCCCGGTCCGATCTTGTTGGAGATCTGCTGGAGAATGTCGAGCTGCCTCTCCTCGTAATAGAGCGGCTGCTTCTCCCAGGTGCACTTGATCTGCGAACAGACGCGCAGGTAGATCCCCTCCCCCGGAAGGAAGCCGTGCTCCGCCACCCACTCGGCGATCACCACGGCATCGAACTCGCACTGGGTCATGGACGTCCTGACCAGTCGCTGGCCATGGTGGAGGATGCGTTCGTCACCGCGTCGGATCGAGACGAGTGTGTACTCGATCAATCGCAATGTGCACTCCTCGGTACCGCAGTCGCTGTCTCTGTTGCCCATTTCGCTCTCCTTCTGAGGATTGGCCGCGGCGTCCATGCTGCGGGCGCCGGCGGCGGTTGGATCGAACTGTCGCAGGCGGGCGAGATCGGCGGGCATCGCTTCGATGCTCCCGTCGACCGCCTGTTGCATCCCTTGCATGAGCCGCGTGACGCTCCCCAGGAACCACGAGAAGGTCACCCACGGCAAGACCACCATCTGGCCCAGGGCACGGACGAGCCCCGACCTGCCGCCCATGTCAGCCCCTCCCTCCCAGACCCCGCAGGAGGAGCAGCCCCAGCACGAGCGCCGTCACGGCTCCGACCGGCTGCGCCCAGGACGCGCCGGCCGCGGTCAGCTGCCGCGCCACCAGGGTGACCGCCGCGAGGGCCAGCACGAACGTCAGGACCAGGCTCCAGGGGTCGCGGCGCTCCGCGCGGCCGGGCTCCACGGCCGGGCGCGCCGGAGCCGGCACGCCCGTGGTTCCGAGGCTCAGGATCTCGTCGAGCTTCTGGGGGAGCTGGGTGGCCAGCAGGGCGTACCGCTCGAGGTTGTCCTGGAGCTGGCGCGCCGTCATCATCTCCCGGACCTGGCCGAAGCTCGCGATCAGCCGGACCTCCTGCAGCGCCTCGTGCAGCGCGTCCCGCTCCGGAGCGAGCTGCCGGGAGGCGGAGGTGATCGAGAAGAGGCCGCGCCAGAAGGCCAGCAGGGCGGCCCGAGGGCGATATCCGCTCTCCCGGGCCAACCGCCAGTGCACGAACAGGTGCTCGGCGAGGCTGTCCCCGCCGAGGCTCCAGGACCCGTCGCGGAACGGAACGACCTGACGCAGACGGAGGCGGAGCTGCTCCTCGTTCGCTCCCGGTCCGGCGATCATCTCCCGCAGCAGGGACGTGCACGCCTCGTCCGGGTCCTGTTTCGCCGCGGCGACCAGGTAGCTCCATAGGTTGGCCTGCACCGCGGATGGGGGTTTGGTGAACGGCCCTCCGGCCAGCACGATCCTCCCGCGCGGGAGGATCAGGAGGTCCTCCGCCCGCGGCTCCACCGGGAAGGCGCGTCCCAGGAGCGCCTGCCGCAACCAGAGGATGCACAGGCGGCGGGCGAGGTCCCGCAGGTCGGGACTGTCCGCTCCGCCCGCGCTCCGGCGGTCGAGCGCCGCGATCTCGCGCAGGGTCGCGCCGCCGAGCCGCTCCACCGTGAGCACCCGGGGGGTCGAGAGGTTCCGCCAGACCCGCGGCACCTGGAGGAAGCCGAGGTCCGCCGTGTCCGTGGCGAAGAGCTCCAGGTGGTCCGCCTCCACGGCGAGGTCGAGCCGGGCCGCCAGGTCCTCGCGAAAGTCCTCGACCGCCTCGGCGAGCCGGCGGTCCGCGGCGCCACCGGCGAGCGGCAGCTCCGCCAACAGGTCCAGCAGCTCCAGATCGGCCGCGGGGCTCCCCTCCAGGGCCGGGCGGACCAGCCGGACGATCACCGCCTCTCCGTTGTGCAGGCGGGCGGCGTGCGCCTGGACCAGGAGGCGCGACGCACAGGGCTCGTCGATCTCCGCGAACACCTCCTCCGCTCTCGGCACGCCCAGCTCGTCCGCCAGGAGGCTCCGCACGGCGCCGATGGGGAGGGGCTCCACCCGGTCCGACAGCTCCGCCAGCTCCAGGCAGTCGCCGGCCGGCAGGAGATCGGGGCGCGTCGCGAGGTACCGCCCGAACGCGGTGAACACGGGCCCCAGCTCGGCGAGCGCCGCGCGCAGCCGGAGCCCGAAGTCCTCGCCGGCCTCCGGTCCGCGGCCGAGGCTGTGGGGCCGCCGCAGCAGGGCGTGCTCGGCGAAACAGCGCTCCACGTCGCGCCGGCGCGCCTTCCTCTCCGCCGGAGAGAGCGGACCGGGATGCGGCTGGATCATGCGGCGCTCTCCCGGAGACGCTCGATCAGGACCGGGATCGGCTGATACTGGAACAATTCGCCGAGGCGGTCGGCCTGCCGGAGGATCGGATAGAGGACCTGGAGCGCGATCTCTCCGGGCGCCTTCACCAGGCGGTCCCAGAGCACCCGCGTCGCCGCGTCCCCCGGCTGGAAGTCGAAGAACGTCTGAATGAACGGCGCGCCGGGCGTCGTGTCGGTGCGCATCATCACGGCCGAGGCCACGCCGTTGGAGAAGGCATCGGAGACCAGGAGCAGGGCCTCTCCGTGGTCGTACAGCAGATCGGCCACGATGGCGGGCTGGCGCTGGTTCACCAGGACGAACGCCCAGGTGCAGCCGGCCACGGCGTTGTTCCGCCCGAGCTCGTCGGGCGGCTCGGTCATCGCCATCTGGAAAGAGCGCCAGGTCGCGGAGCCGCACGGCAGGAGACCGATCAGCTGGAAGTACAGGGCGCGCCCGACGCCGTGCCAGAAGTAGCCCACGGCCTCCGGCGCATCCTGGCGCAGGATCCGGTCGATCCTCGCAACCAGGGGAGGATGGAAGGTGCGGGCCACCAGCCCGAGCGACTCGTAGGCGGCGCCGAGGTCGCCCGGCCGCGAATTCTCCCGGTCCAGGACCAGGATCTCGCGCACGGTGCGGCGGAGCTCCTCGTCGGACACGTCCGCGTCATAGGGGCGGAGGAGGGTCTCCGCGGCGGAGAGCCCGATGCCGGCATGCAACATCAACAGGCTCGACGGCGGCACCGCCAGCGCCTGGCCCGAGGTCATGAGCTGCCGCGGCGGGGCTTCCGGGCCCCAGAAGAAATCGCTGTAGGAGCGCCCGAGACCCTCGATCGCCCAGAGCGCCGGGAACGGACCGAGCGCATACGACCGGGCGACGAGCTCCAGCAGATCGAACGGCGGCGAGGTCGGGACGCCGATCAGGTAGGGCACGCTCGGGACCAGCAGGAAGACCTCGGTCTTGTTGGCGAGCTCTCCCCAGGCGAGGATGCTGTCGCGGGTCGGCAGGAAGAAGCGGAACGTCTCCAGGGGATGCGTGGCGGCCACGGCGGTCAGCCGGGCCAACTCGTCAGGCCGCAGCAGCGGCAGGATCTGGGCGGTGAAGCTCTCGACGAGAGGCGTCACCGTCTCCGCGAGCTGGGACTCGCGCGGACGCTCCGCGGCAGGCCGGGGCGTGAGCCAGCCGGCGAGCTGCTGCGCTCCCCACAACGGCATTCGCAACGCGGTCCCGAGCAGCGATCCCATAAGGCCGTCCATCCCCCCTGGCCTCGGCGCTACCGGTTCTGGCAGCCGCAGTCCTGCTGTGGCATCGGCCCCCAGCCGGAGGACTGGTCCTCTGTGCCGGCCGACGAGCCACTCGCCCAGCCGCCGCCCTGCTGGGCGCCGAAGCCTCCCCGACCGCCACCCTGCTGTGCGCCGGAGGCTCCCCAATCACCGCCCGGCACGCCGGAGCTTCCCCAGCCGCCACCCTGCTGTGCGCCGGAGCCTCCCCAGCCGCCGCCCTGCTGCGCGCCCGAGCCTCCCCAGCCGCGCTGCTGCGACGATCCGTTCCAGCCCGAGCCGCCGCGGCCGGGCATCGCCTGCCCCATGGCCTGGGCCGACTGCTGCATCACGTCCATGCTGGCCTGGGCCGTCCGCTGCACGGCGTCCGTCCCCATCCGCATCATCTCGTTGGGATTCCACGAGCCCCAGCCGAGCAGGCTGAAGGCCATGTCGATCATCCCTCTCTGCAGCCGGTCTCCGGCCTGGAAGGTCGACCGGGTCACCGACCCGAGCTGCGATTCGGTGGACCGCGTCACCTCCTCGAAGGACGTGGCCGCCCGCCCCATGTTCTGTGGATTCAGCAGGTCGAGCATCTGTTTCATGCCGAACATCGACATCGCCCACGAGAAGCTCATCATCGATTTCGTCAGGTCGCGCATCAGACCGCTCCTTTCAGCCCGCTCTTCAGGCGAGACTGTGCATGGTCCGGATCAGGACTACGAGGGAGGCCGCGACGAGCAGGGCCTCCGCGGTAAACAGGTTCATCCCCAGCTCGGGAGGTTGCCCGGTCAGGGTCATCAGCACCGAGAGAGAACAGGCCAGGGCCGAGACGTGGAGGGCGCGCTGCCGCGGCGCGCCCTCGCGCTCCGGGAGACGGCCGGGCGGCGGGCCCGGCACGGTCTCGCGCCGGGCGAGCCGCTCGAACGCGCTCACCGCCCGGAACGCTCCGTCGCGCAGCAGATGGGCGCTGGCGCTCGTCCAGTCGACCATGCGGCCGGTGTCGAAGAGCCCGGTCCGGGCCTCCTGGCGCAAGGCGCGGGCGCACACCTCCTCCAGGTACTGCCCGACGTTGAAGCCGGGCGCGAAGCGGGTGATCAGGCCGTCGATGGCGATCGCCGACCGGATGTACTTGATGACGTCGCGCTCGGGGAAGATCCCGGTCGCCCGCGACAAGGTCAGCATGTCGAGCATCACCAGGGTGAAGTTCTTGCGGAGCTTCCGCTGCTTTCCCTGCTGCTCGTACCAGGTGTCGGCCATCTGCTTGAGGCCGTCGTGGAAGGCCGCGACGTTCGCGCCAGCGCCCTTCTCCGAGACCTTGAGGAACGAGGCGCACATCCCGTCGGGATCGGCCCGCGTATAGGCCAGGGTCATCATCACCAGGTGGTACCGCGAGTAGTGGCTGATCACGCCGGTGATCCCGAAGTCGATGTAGCCGACCACGTCGCCCGGGAGGATCATCAGGTTCGCCGGATGGAGGTCGGCATGGAAGATCCCATGGCGGAAGGCGTCGCCCAGGAAGTTGTCGATCATGTGGCGCGCGAACCGGTTGGGATCGAACTCCCAGCCGCGGAGGCGCTGGATCATCACCTCGTCGCGGCTCTCGAGAGCCCGCAGGTAGTTGAGGACGGTGACCCCCTCCAGGAACTCGGCGACCAGGATGCGGCGGGTGGTGTAGGCCGCCTCCACCGCGGGAACGTGCTCGAACGGGTTGCTCGCGGCGTTCTGGCGCAGCCGCTCCATGTACCGCGCCTCGTTGCGGTAGTCGAGCTCCTCGCGGGTCCAGCCGATGAACTCTCCCATCGGCTCGAGCATCCAGTAGAACCTGGTGAGGCGCAGCCGCCGGATGAGGGCCACCATCGCCGTCATCAGGCGGATGTCTCCGGCGAACTCGCGGTCCACCGCGGGACGCTGGACCTTGACCGCCATCTTGCGGCCGCCGAGGAATGCCACGTGCACCTGGCCGATCGAGGCGGTGGCCACGGCCCTGCGGTCGAAGCTGTCGAAGATCTCGTCCGGCGTGCGGCCGAGATCCTCGCGGAACACCCTCTCCACCTGGTCATAGGGGAAGGGAGCCACGCGGTCCATCAGGTTGAACAGGGCGTTGCAGTACTCCAGCGACAGGATGTCGGGCTGCAGGGCCAGCATCTGGCCGAGCTTCAGGAAGGTGCCGCCCAGGTCCTCGAACATCCGGCTGAGGCGCTCCGGCCCCGAGAGGTTGCCCGGCGGCAGCCGCCGCGCGAGCCACGGCCAGCGGGGCAGGACGTTCCGGAGCTGATGCGCCAGGAGATGGGAGGCCAGCACGCGGACGAGCCACGCCAGGCGCCGGAGCTGGGCGCCGAGCCCTCTCACGACACCCCCCGGCTGTGGGGACCGGCCCCCGGCGGCACCACGGGGGTCCGCGGCTCCGCGAACACCGAGCCGTAGAACACCGACTTCCGCAAGGCCAGCATCTCGCGGATCGCCGCCTCCATCCGCGCCCGCACCTCGGCGCTGATCGCCCGCACCACGGCCGGGTCGTCCGCCGCCTCGGGCGGATGCTCTTCGTGGACCGGGATCGGCTCGAGGAACCGCGTGTGCCACTTCGACGGCAGCGGCAGCCCCGGCAGCGGGAAGGTCGGCGTGATCGGCAGGTACGGCCATTCGAAGACCCGCCGCACCAGCTTCGAATTCACCCGGTAGAGGATGGGATAGATCTCGGCGCTCCCCACGGTGACGAACGGCACGATCGGCGCCCGGTTGCGCAGCGCCATCTTCACGTACTCGTCGCGGCCGAAGCGGCCGAGCTTGTAGGCGTCCCGGTACGGGGTGAAGGCGCCGTTGATCCCCTCGGGGAACATGCCGAGCAGCCCCTCCTGGCCGAGCACCCAGTCGGCGTTCTCCTGGCAGGCGAGGATGCCGCCGAGCTTGGTCATGTAGTTGGCCAGGAACGGCATCTTGATCAGGCAGGGGTGGATCAGGAAGCGCGGAATGCGTCCGGTCTCGCGGCGCAGCAGGTGGAGCGCCATGACGCCGTCCCACGGCATGAAGCCGCGGTGCACGCCGGTGAGCACCGCCCTCCCCTCCCGCGGCACGTTCTCCAGGCCCCGCCATTCGATCCGCCAGTAGTGGTCGTGGAGGAAGCGGAAGAGGGTGCGCCCAAAGGCGTCGACGTACCCCTCGTCCAGGCCGAACCGGTCGAACGCCGGCACCGGGGCCTGCCGGGCCTCCTCGGTCCCGAACGCGTCGCGCACCGCCTCGGCGCTGCTCTTCCCGGGGACGAACCCGAGCTCCTCCTCGATCTTGCGGCCGGAGACGGTGGCCGCGTGGCGCACCTGGTCGAGTTGCGCCGGCGGGTCGGCCCAGCCGAGGCGGGAGGCCAGGGCGCGGAAGGGACGCTGCAGCCCGGCGTCGAGCGCCAGGCGCCGCGTGCCGGCGAGGCGGAGGGCGCCGCGGACCGGCAGGGCGGCGGCCGGCGCCACGTGATAGGTCCCGCCGCGGCCGCCGCGCTCCACGGCGCGGCGCACGGCCTCCGCCAGGTCCTCGGGCGCCAGGATCTGGAGCGCGGGATCGTAGCCCGCCGCGACCACGGCCGCCCGGCCCCGCAGCAGCCGGCAGAGATAGTCCTGGCCG
>DATFPH010000574.1:0-6058 GCA_035264905.1 Thermoanaerobaculia bacterium | reverse complement strand
CCGGGCCTGGCTGCGCTCCTCCACCCCGGAAGAGGCCGCGGCGGCGCGCGTTCGCACCCTCCTGCTCAGCGCCACGGGCCGGCAGACAGGCACGCTCCCCCTGCGGATCGAGCCGAGCACCACCGATGGCCGCCTCGTCCTCCGCCTCACCGTGGCGCCCCGCGAGGACTCAGGTCCGGTCGCGCCAGGTCCCCTCCGCGTCTCCTGGGCCTTCGCCGCGGACGAGGGGACGCCGCAGGTCCACCACGAGATGGCGCCCGGCATCGAGCGGCCCGGCCAGGGTTGGAGCCACACCCTCTCGCTCAACGTTCCACCCGGAATCCACCGGCTCGCCGTGGCCGTCGACGACTTGGCGCGGGAGCGTTGGAGCGGCTTGGTGGTCACCCCACCCGAGAATCTGTCAGAATAGAGAAAACAACCAGGCTACTGACAGCGTACTCTCGCGCAGGGAGGCGAGACTTCCATGCCCATGACCTTCTACGACTGTTCCGGCAAGCCGGTCGCCTACACGGAAGACGACGTCCACATTTTCCTGTACTCCGGGATTCCCGTGGGGTATCTCTACAACAGCTCCGTCTACGCCTACACGGGCCGCCACCTGGGGACGTTGCGCAGCGGCTGGATCCGGGACCAGGCAGGTCACGGCGTCCTCTTCACGGACGAGGCGGCGAGCGGCGTCCCGCCGCTGCCCCCAAAGCTCGTGAAGCCGCGCAAGCTCCTCAAGAAGCCCAAGCCACCCAAAGGGAGCCGCGAAGCGCCACCGCCGCGGGCCGAGGACGTGGAGGAGTGGTCGCAGCAGGCAGGGGAGGGGTTTTTCGGCAGCTGAGGAAAAGGACTGCAAGGACTCCAAGGACAGCAAAGACGAACGAAAGACGGTTTCCTGTCCTTGATGTCCTTGGAGTCCTTGCAGTCCTTCCGCCCTAACCCACCACCCGGTCCGCCCGCAGAAACCAGAGCTGAAACCGCGGCGGCTGCGGGAGGTCCAGCGCCTCCTGCAAGGCACGCACGTAGGTGGCTCCCTGCGGCGCGTAGACCGCGGCGCGGCGGGAAATCTCCTCAGGATCGTCGACCTCGTCGGTCTTGTAGTCGGCGATCACCAGGAGGCCGGTCTCCGGGTCGCGGTAGACCAGGTCGACGGCTCCGGTGACGACCCCCACCGGCGCGTGCGGGGCATCGCGCGGCGGCAGCAGGACGGGGAGCTCCCGGGCCACGAGGTGGCCGGCGAGACCGCGGAGACGCTCCAGGAGCCGGCTCTCGCCGAAACGGTCGAGCAGCTCCTCGGCCCGCGGCAAGGCCAGCTCCACCACCTCGCCCCGGGCCAGCGGCGCCAGGTAGGCCGGCAGGCGGGTCCTCTGGCGAGCCAGCTCCTCCAGCGGATCGGCTGACAGGTCCCACTCTTCCAGGGCGCGGTGGATCGCGCCTCCCAGGGCCATGGCCGCTTCCCGGTCCAGCTCGCCGCCGCCGTTCTTTCTTGGACGGGCGCGCTGCCGCGGCGCATCCTCTCCCTCGTCGAGGCGGCGCGCGGCCAGCTCTTCGCGGAGCAGCTCATGGGCCTCTTCCGAGGCGGCGCCTCCCCAGGTGCGGGACATGTGGGCCTCGGCGGCGATGCGGTCGGCGCGCAGGGCGGCGGAGATGCGGGCGATCTCCTCCGGCTCCGGCAGACCGGCCCCGTCCGCCGCGGAGGCACCGCCGGCGCCGGTCTCGCCGAGCGCGGCCCAGAGGGCCGGGAGCTTCCAGAGCGTTCCCGTGAGGTCGGAGAAGGACGACACGCCTTCCGCGGCGGCCTTCTCCCAGAGCTCGGCCAACGTCCCCGTGGGGCGGTCGCGACGCCAGGCGAGGAGGTCCATGTGCGTGCGCGCCTGCTCCGGCGGACGCCGCTCCGAGTCTCCTGCCGTCTCCTCCGGCCAGCTTCCCAGGAGAACCAGCCGGTCCTTGGCCCGGGTCATGGCCACGTACAGCGTGCGGACCCGCTCGGCGGCCTCGATGGCCCGGCGCTCGGCTTCCACGCGGTCGAAGCCGAGAGTCGGGACGCCGAAGAGCCGCAGCTCGAACCGGCCCTCCTCCAGACGGCCGACCTCGGTGCCGGTCCCTCCGTCCCCACCCGGCGGCTTGTGGAGCTGCACCAGATAGACGTGCCCGAAGTCGAGCCCCTTCGCGCCATGGATCGTCATCACCTGGACCGCGTCCTCGGCGCCGTCTTTCGGCCTCCCCTCCTCGGCCTCGCGCGCCTCGGCCACGCTCCGGCGCAGGGTACGCAGGATCGCCGTCAGGTCGCCGCCCCCCTCCTCGATCGCGGTGAGGAGTTGCCGGAAGAAGCGGTCGAGGTTCGCTAGCCGGTAGGGGCCGAGATAGCGGGCCGCTTCCAGAGCCTCCGGCAGGAACAGCCGGCGCAGGCGCTCCACGAAGAGGTCGGCCGCCTCGCTCTCGAACGAGCGGCGCAGAGCCACCAGATGCTCCACCGCGGCGAGCAGGCCCGCCTCCCAGCCGCGCAGCCCGGCAATCCCAGGAATGTCCTGCGGGACCTCCGTGGCGGCGGCCTCCACCAGATCCTTCAGCTCGGCGAGCCGCTCGCGCAGCCGGTCCTCGCCCACCCGCGCGGGAGCGAGATCGGTGACCCGGCCGGGAAAGCCGCGGCGCCAGAGCGGGATGAGCGCCGCGTCCGGTACTCCCACCAGGACCGAGCGCAGCACGGTCAGCAAGGCCAGGTGATCCCCCGGGTCGAGCACCGTCCGCACCAGGGCGGCGGCTTCGATGACCTCGCGGCGGCGGTAGTACTGCTTGTCGCGCCCCACGACGAACGGGATGCGCGCCCGGCGGAGCGCCTCCAGGTAGACGTCCAGGTCGCCGGTGCCGCGCAGGAGGATCGCGGCCTCGCGCCAGGCGACCCCCTCAGTATCGTGGAGCGACCGGACGTCCGCGGCGAGCGCCGCGGCTTCGAGCTCCGCCGCCTCGACCGCCGAGGTCTTGGCGCCCGGCCGCTTCCACGAGACCCAGTGCTCCACCGGGGCATGGCCGGCCTGGACGAAGCCGGGATCGTCGCGCCGCCGCTCGCAGGCGAGGAGCGGCTCGAAAGGGGGCTGGAGGCCCGGCGTCTCACGCATCACCGGCGCGATCACGCGCGCCACCTCGGAGAGGATCGCGGGCACCGAGCGGAAGTTTTCGACCAGCGACTCGACCTCGCCGCCATGGCGCCGCGCCAGGTCCACGAACCCGTCGTAGGCGCGCAGGTCGGCGCTGCGCCAGCCGTAGATCGACTGCTTGGGATCGCCCACCAGGAAGAGGCCGGGGCGCTCGTCGCGCGGGCCGTCCAGCGCGATCCAGCGGAGGAGCTCGCACTGCACCCGGTCGGTGTCCTGGAACTCGTCGACCAGGAGCTGGTCGATCTGCCGGCGGACGCGGGCGCGCACGTCCGGGGACCGGGCGAGGAGCGCCTCGGCGCCGCTGAGCAGGGAATCGAAGGTGGCGACGCCGCGCGCCCGCAGCTCGCGCTCCACCGCGGCGAGGAGCGGAGCGAGCGCCCGGCGGCCCGCCTCCAGCAGCGCAGGATCGATCCGCCGCAGGTGGCCCAGCAGGCGCCCGAGCTCGCCGGCGTGCGCTCCGAGCCCGGCGCGGACCTCGCCGAACAGGCTCGCCTCGGTGGCGCCGAGCTGCCCTTTCTCCCACTTGCCGAGGTGCGTCTCCAGCTTCTCCGGGACCGCCTCGTCCACCCAGCTCTTCAGGGTCTCCAGGTCCGGGCCGTCCTCGGCGTCACGGAAGCGGTCGAGCAGAAGGCCCAGCCCCTTCTCCAGCGACCGTGCGTTGGGTGCCCGGCCGCCGCGCAGCCGCGGGACGATCAGCTCCCAGACGCCGGTGGCCGCGGCGGCGAGGCGCTCGCGAAACGCGCGCAGAGGGCCGGGGCCGAGCGGGTCCTCCTCCAGCGCCCGGGCCGGCAGACCGGCGGCGGCCAGAGCGGTCAGCGCCTCCACGACCTCCTGCGGCCCGAAGCCGCGCACCGCCAGCGCCATGAGATGCGGATCGCCCGGCGCGCCGTACCCTTCACGGAGGGCCGTCTCGACCGTCTCGCGGACGATCTCCTCCAGCAGGCGGCCGTCGGCGTCGACGGTCAGGCGCGGGTGCACGCCGGCCTCCAGCGGATGCGCCGTCAGGAGCCCGAGGCAGAAGGCGTGGATGGTGCGGACCTGGAGATGATCGAGCGCGCCGAGGAGCGCGTGGGCGCGGCGCACGGTCTCCTCCAGGGACGGCAGGACCTCCGGATCGAGCCAGGCGGGCCGCTCCTCGCCGCGCGCCAGGGCGTCCAGCTCGCGCGCGGTCCGGCCGGCCATCTCGGCGGCGGCGGCTTCGGTGAAGGTGATGGCGACCACGCCGCGCAGCACGTCCGCGGCGATCCGCTCCGGGCTCCCCTCTCCTTCCGGACGCAGGGACGGCCGGGCCGCGGGCCGCGCGGCGCGCCGCGCCAGGGCCAGCTCCCAGCCGGCGCCCAGGCTCCAGGCGAGGAGGCGCGCCACCAGGGTCGTGGTCTTGCCGGTGCCCGCGCCGGCCTGGAGGACGAGCGGCCGGTCGAAGCGGCGCTGCGCCTCCCGCCGGGCGCCGCGGTCGGCGGCGCGCAGGATCTCCTCGCTCGGCGTGCCGAATCGGCCGAGGACCAGACGCCCGCTCACGGCGCCTCCTCCCCCCCGTTCCCGCTCTCGGGCTCCTCGCGCTCCTCCTTGGCGGCGAGGCGCCAGACGCGGAGGAGGGCAGACTCCCCCACCCCGCGGGCCGGGTCCGATCCGACCGATCGGTCCAATCCGTCGGATCGGTCCGATTGGACCCGGCCCGCGGGGGGAAGGTCCGCTTGCCGCGCCCGCTCGGCCCACTCGAAGAGCCGCAGCCGCGCCCCCGAATCGCCGCGCACGCAGGCCTCGGCCACCGCGCAGTAGCCGCAGCGCCCCGGCTCGTTCTTCCCGGTGGGATCGACCACCCGCGGGAAGAAGGCGCCCGTGTCCCACACGGACAGGGTCGCGCTCACCGCGTTGGCGAACGCCTCGGCGGCTTCGCGATCCTCGGTGGTCACGGCGTGCTCGCGGGCTTCGGGGTCGTCGAGACCCGGCTTCAGATAGAGGTAGCGCCCCTCGGCCCGCTCGCCATGGGCGGCGAGCAGGTAGGCGGTGCTCTGGAGGAGCGTCCCCTGCCGCAGGCGCTCCAGGAAGTGGCGGCGGCGGACCTCGGGCTTGCGCGCCGTCGAGAGCGGCCGGCCCGTCTTGTAGTCGGTGAAGCGGAGCCCTTCGGCAGCCCGGTCCATGCGGTCGGCGCGGAAGCGGAGCCGCCGCGGGCGCCCGTCGACGTCGGCGACCTCCACCTCCTCGGTCCATTCGGCATGCAGCACGGGCACGGCGGCGTCCTGCGGCCAGTCCATCTCCCGCGCCACGGCGAGAAGCGACCGCGCCCGCTCCGCCAGAGCGCGGGTCAGGCCGGGCAGGAGGATTCCTTCCAGCGCCAGGAGCCGTCCGGCCTCATCGAGCAGAATCTCCTCGAACCGCTCGGGAGCCGGCCAGACCACAGCGGCCGGGGCGTCCGCTCCCGCCCCTTCACGGACGATCCGCTCCAGCACCGCATGCACCACGTTCCCCAGGAGGAGCGGATCGGCTCCGGGAAGGGCGGCCAGGGGATCGGGCGTCGGCTCGAGCCGGAGCACGCGGCCGAGGAAGAGTTGCCATGGACAGCCCGCCAGCTTCTCCAGATGCGTCACGTGAAGGTCCATGCGCCGCATCTCCGGGGGACCGACGAAGCCGAAGTACGGCCCCAGCCGTCGGCGCACGGCCCGCCCCTCGGGCAGGCGCAGGTCCGGGTCCATCTCGTCGAGCACGGCGATCCGCACAACACCCAGGGTCCGCGGATCGAGCGCGATGGCTTCGGCGCCCAGCAGCTCCGTTCGAGCCTCGCCGAGAGCCACCGCGAGCACCCGCCCGAAATGTTGCCGCGGCGCCTGGAGGGCGGCGATCACCGCGTGCTCGTCCGCCGGACGGAGCCTCTCCGCGTTCGGGGTCCAGAGCGACGGCGCCCGCCGGGGCTCGCGCGG
>DATFPH010000573.1:0-4497 GCA_035264905.1 Thermoanaerobaculia bacterium | reverse complement strand
CCGGCCGCGCCCCGCGTCGAGATCGATCCCGCCCGGACCTCCCTCGACGCTGCCAAGATCGACGCGGCCCTCGGCGCCCAGGGAGAGCTCAAGGACGGCGTCCTCCGGTACACCTTCGGCAAGACCGCCCGGATGCACGGCGAGGAGGTCAGCGCGGCCATGGGCGTCAACACCTGGGCCGCTTTCGCCGGAGGGGCCGACCAGGCGATGGTGGACGGCGACTTCGCCATGGAGGAGCGGGAGCTGCAAGCCGTGCTCAAGGCGCTGCGCAAGGCGGGCATCGACGTGGTGGCGATCCACAACCACATGACAGGCGAAGAGCCGCGGATCGTCTTCCTGCACTACTGGGGAGTAGGGCCTGCGGCTCGCCTCGCGCAGGGGCTGCGGTCGGCCCTGGACGCTCAGGCTGCCGTCTCCAGATAAATGTCCCGCATCCGTTCGACGATCCGCGGCCAGAGCCAGCGGCGGCGGACTTCCGCCGCGGCGGCGCGGGCGAGGCTCTGGCGCAGCGATGCATCGTGCAGGAGCCTCAGCACCGCAGCCGCCAACGCTGCGGAGTCGCGCGGAGGGACGAGCAGGCCGGTCCGCTCGTGCTCGAGAATCTCAGCCGGTCCCCCGAGGTCCGAGGCCACGAGGGCCAAGCCGTGGAGCATCCCTTCCAGCACGACCATTCCGAACGGCTCATACCAGCTCGGGATCACCTGGATATCGGCTGACTGGTACTGCGCGGTGACCTCGGAAGGAGCGAGCCAGCCCGTGAAGTGGACGCGGTCGCGCCAGCGCTCCAGCTCCGGGGGGAGCCCCACCTCGACCGACGCTCCGGTCCCGTGCCCTCCCACCAGCACGAAACGGGTCGCGGGAGCTTTCTCCAGGATCAGCGGGATGGCCGCGAACAGCTCGCGGATCCCCTTGCGCTCCACGAAGCGGCCGGCGAACAGCACGGTCAGCTCCCGCTTGCGGGCGCCGCGCCGCGCCGGTCCGGCCTCGGCGCGCTCATCGATTCCGTTGCCCAGCACCCGCACGCGGCCGGCGACGGCCGGACACGAGCGGAGCAGGAGATCTCTCTCGTCCCGCGTCAGCACGAGGACGCGGTCGGCCCCGGCGATCAGCTCCTGCTGGTCTCGCCACAGGTCCAGGATCTCCGGCGGTTCGCGGCCGATCTCATACTCGGCGCAGTTCAGGGAGTGGACCGTATAGACGATCGGAATCCCTGTCTGCTCCCGGATTCCGCGGGCGATCGGCCAGAGCTCCACGGGATGGACGTGGAGGACGTCCGGCCGCCACCGCGCGGCGAACCGGACCGCCGCGGCCACGGCGTCGGCCTCGCGGGCCGGGAGGATCTCCAGACGTCTGTCCGCCACCATGGCACGTTGGAGCCCCTCCGGAGTCTCGGCGCGGTGACCGTAGCTCCAGAACCAATCGCCTGCCACCAGCAAGACCTTCACGTCGAGCCCGGCGCGAGCGGACGCCGCCGCCAGGCCGCCTACGGCGGTCCCCAACCCTCCCCAGATGAAAGGAGGAAACTCGGCGGTCAGATGAAGGACTCGCATGGCCCATTGCTGCCGTCTAGATCAGTTCCTTGATCTGGATCTTGCGGAACGCCACGCGGCCCGTGTGTGTCTGCAGGCCGATGAAGCTGCCGGTGCCCCGGGCCGGGTCCGGGTTGACAGAGCTCGTGATCTGCACGCCGTTGAGGAACACCGTGTAGGTCTGGTCCTTGACGCGGATCTCGTACTCGTTCCACTCGCCGATCCCTTTGACCGGAAGGTGATCGGGATCAGAAGGGCCGGCCAGGCCATAAATGGCGCCGGTCTTGTGGATCGGCGCGCCGTCGTCGCGGGCGAGCTGATCGATCTGCACCTCGAAGCCGAAGTGAATCGCCACATAGGCCGTGTTGTCGTATCCCTTGCTGTTCGGATCGGGGAAGCGGACGAACACTCCCGAATTGTCGTCGTCCCGCCAGCGCAGCCACTCGAGCTTGAGGATGAAGTTCTTCGGCGTCGGCTTGATGCACCAGAAGAGGCCAAGGTCCGTGCCCGGCAGTGACTCGAGCGAGCCGTCCACCACCAGGAACGTCCCCGGATTGTCCCGGCCGGGCTGGTTCTTGATCTTCGACATGCGCCACAGGTCGGTCGAAGCGCCGTCGAAGAGGATCTCGAACCCCGGGTCGGCGGTGAACGGGGGCACCACCATCTGGTCCGCCAGACGCCGGGCCAGGGCGACGCCGGTCAGCATCGGGTTGGGCGAGCCGACCGTCGGGAACAGGGCCGGACCTATCGCATAGGCGTTCGAGACGAAATGGAAACGCCCGTTCTCGTCGGTCACCGAGGTGGCCGGGGCCGCGCCCATGGCGAGCGGGCCGGCCTCGTGATGCGTCGTGCCCAGGCCGTCCCGGCGTCCGCCGTCCGCCCGGTCTTTGTAGGGGAAGACCGTGCTGAGGTCGTCCCCAGGCTGGACGATGACCCAATTGCCTTTGGCGTCGAGCACCTCGAAAGGCTTGCCACCCGAGAACGCCTGCGCGATCTCGTCGCCCATGCGGTCCATGGCATCCCAGAGAGCTTTGTCCTTGTCCGACGGAACCAGGTGGACGAAGGCGCGCTGCACGCCGACCTCGTCGGTCTCCGCGCTGAGCGTGATCCGGCTGTCCGGACTGCCCGGCTGCATCTCGCCGATCCCCCGGATGGTGATCACGATCTGCGTGTCGTTGACCCGCAGCATCGCATCGAAGGTGTCGACGTCCGGGATCTTCTTGAACAGCTCGGCTTCGGAGTCGGTGCTCGGCCGGTCCAGCCCGGCTGCCGTGATCTGCTGGTGGAACGAGCCGCGGGTCCCGTCCGTGTGGACATGGCGTCCCTTGACGAACAGAGCGGACGCCTGCAGCGCCTTCACGCTCGGATCGAGACCGGCCAGGCTCTCGCGGGGAATCCGGATCGTCAGGTTCGAGCGCAGGTGGGCCATGAAGTTGCGGCCGATCCGGTCATAGTTGGAAATCCCCTGGAACGACAGCAGCGCCAGCCGCGTGCTCTCAATGGTCCCCAGGGCGATCACCACCTTGGCGTTGTCCGCGACCGGGAGGCTCACGCGCTGCTTCTGAACGTTCGAGCTGTCGCCGCTGACCGGCTGATACACCTCCGTCTCGACCGCGGTGACGCGTCCCACGCCGCCCTGGACCTCGGTCGTCAGCCGGATGACCCGGCAGTGCGGCACGACCATGAAGCGCTTCTTGACGTCGTCGACAGAGGGCATCCCCTTCGCCGCGTCGAAAGCCGCGGTCCGGGAGGCCGCGATCAGCAAGGGTATCGAGCTGAACTTGTTCAACGGGAAAAGTCCGGAGACCGCGTTGCTCTGCACCGCGAGCGGCGCTTCCAGCTTGGAGATCTCCTTCTCCGCCGGCTTCACGTCCTTGAGATGGAGAGGGAGCTGGTTGAAAGGCACCGCCTCGGTCACCTTCCCCGCCTTGATCGCGTCGAACAGCTCCTGGCGGAGCGCCAGATGCATGGGACCCTTGATGAAATCGTTGGCCGTGTTGGTGCCGATCTGAGAGGCCGATTCATCGAAATACCGGGCCTTGAGGTCGCTCTTGACCGTCGCGGGCCACAGGGCATCCGGCATCTCCTCCTCCAGCAGCCGGGGGGACCATCCGCCAAAGTACGCCGAGCGGCCGCCGAGAGAATAGGCCAGGCCCGTGAAGCCGGACCGTACGTCGGAGCGCCAGGGCAGGCCCCAGACCTGCTCGCGGAGCACGAAGGGATCGGTCTCCGTCGGCCCCGGCACTCCGAGACCCAGCACGGGCAGGTTCTGCACGTGCTCGGTCAGCACCAGCGAGCCCGCGTCGAGAACGAGAATGCGGTGGCTGTGTGTCTTGTCCGCGGTGAACAGGTGCTGGGCCATCGCCACGCCGAAGCTGCCGCCGCCGATCACGATCACGTCGAAAGGCCGGGCGTCGCTCTGCGGGGTGCCGTCGCCGCGCCGGCCATTCCGGTCGGTGCTCCTCAACGCTTCATCCATGCCGTTGCAGATGAAGCGGCCGAGAACGTCGCGAGTGAAATCTGTCGTCTGTGGAACGCCGCTCGTCGCCATACGTGCCTCCTTTAGGAGCTATGCCAACAGTTCTTGCTAACCCTTGCTAAGTCCTAGGCGACAGTTGTTCGTAAAAAGTTACACGCTGTCCCGGCCTCTCCTGGATTTCGCCGGCCGCCTCGGTTTTCTGACAAAGCCCGGTGCGCACGGGTGACTCGACGCCCCAATGCTCTTGTGATGAAATGGCAGCTCACGATGCACCTCCTGCACCTCCTGCACCTCCTGCCTCTGCTGGGCTTGCTCATCCCGGCCACGGAGCCGGCTGCGCTCGCCGCGGTCGTCGCCGCGCCGACTACCGGCCGAATCGTGCTCGACGGCTCCCTCGACGAGCCCGCCTGGGCGGCGGCGGGCACGATCCCCGGCCTCACCCAGCAGGAGCCCGAGCCCAGCCAGCCCACGCCGTTCGACGCCACCCGG
>DATFPH010000572.1:0-2107 GCA_035264905.1 Thermoanaerobaculia bacterium | reverse complement strand
GGCAGCTCCAGGGCGGTCGCGCCGTGGCGCTCCAGCACCCGCTCCAGGCCCGACGGCGTGAGCAGCTCCTCCTGCGGCGCGAAGACGGCCGCGCCTCCCCGCGACCAGACCGGGAAGATCTCTTCGATCAGCACGTCGAATCCGGGCGAGGCGAATTGCAGGAAGCGGTCCTCCGCGCCGAGACCGCACCGCGCGGCCACCTCCAGGGCGAAGCTCACGGCCGCGCCGTGGCCGACCATCACGCCCTTGGGCCGGCCGGTCGATCCCGAGGTGTAGAAGACGTAGGCGGTGGCGCCCAAGGACTGCAAGGCCGGCAAGGACTCCAGGGACGAAGCTTCCGTGTCCTTGCAGTCCTTGGCGTCCTTGAGGTCCTCTTGCGTCAGCAGCAGCCGCGCTCCGGCGTCCTCCAGCAGCGCTTCGCGCCGCGCCGCGGGCCAGCCCGGATCGAGCGTCAGGAACGCGCCGCCGGCTTTCAGAACGCCGAGCAGGCCCAGGGCCAGCTCCGGCCCTCCGGCCGCCAGCACGCCCACCACGCTCTCGGGGCCGACGCCCAGGCGGCGCAGGCGGCGGGCCAGCCCTTCGGCCCGCCCGTCCAGCTCCGCGAAGCTCCAGGAGCCGCCGTCGAAGAGGACGGCCGGCGCGCCGGGCCGCTCGCGCGCCCAGGTCTCGAACAGCCCATGCAGGCCCCGGCCGGCAACGGTCTCCGCCGCGGTGTCGTTCCACTCCACCAGGACCTGGTGGCGCTCTTCCGGGCTCCACAGCTCCACCTCGTGGAGGCCCGTCGCGGGCGCCGCCGCCAACGCCTGGAGGACCCGGCGCAGGTGCCCGAGCAGGCGCTCCACCGTGACGGCGTCGAACAGATCGGTAGCGTACTCGACGACGAGACGCGTCTCGGTCACCGAGAGCGTCAGGTCGAACGGGGCGATCCCGGTCCGCGGGTCCTCGATCGGAGCCGGCGCGACCCCGGGAAGCTCCAGGGGCCGCGCCGCGGCCGCCAGGTTCAGCATCACCTGGAAGACCGGCGTGTGGCTCAAGCTGCGCCGCGGGTTCAGCTCCTCGACGAGGAGCTCGAACGGCAGCTCCTGATGGGCGTGGGCCGCGAGGACCGTCTCGCGCGTCCGCGCCAGCAGGCCGCCGAGCGTGGGGCGGCCGGACAGGCTCGCGCGCAAGGCCAGGGTGTTGACGAAGAAGCCGATGAGCGGCTCGGTTTCCAGCCGGTTGCGGCCGGCGATCGGCGTGCCGACGACGATCTCGCTCTCGCCCGTGACGCGGCCGAGCAGCGCCTGGAACGCCGCCAGGTAGAGCATGAAGGGGGTGGCGGAGCGGGCCTGGGCCGCCGCCCGCAGAGCGCCTGTCAGCTCCGCCGGCAGGAGCTGCGCGGCGCCGGCGCCCCGGAAGCTCTGGACCGCGGGACGCGGCCGGTCGGTGGGCAGCGCGAGCAGCTCCGGCGCGCCCGCGAGGTGCTCGCGCCAGTACGCCAGCTCCGCCGCCAGGACCTCGCCGCGCAGCCAGCCGCGCTGCCAGACCGCGTAATCCGCGTACTGCACCGGCAGCTCCGGCCGGTCCGCGGTGCCGCAGAGCTCCTCGACCAGCACGCGCATCGACCACTCGTCGCTGACGATGTGGTGCAGGGTCAGCAGGGCGGCCGACTCCTCGGGCCCGAGCGCGATCCATCGGGCGCGCAGCAGGGGTCCGCGCGCGAGGTCGAACGGGCGGAGAAGCTCGGCCTGGGCGAGGCGCCGCAGCTCGCCTTCCCGCGCGGCGGGCGCGAGAGCGGCGAGGTCGAGGGTCGCGACGTCCGGTGCCAGCCAGGGGTGGATGATCTGCACCGGCTCGCCGTCGCCGCCGGCGCCGGAGGGCACCGCGAACGTGGTGCGCAGCGTCTCGTGGCGGCGGACCACCGCTTCGAGGCGCTCCCGGAGGAGGTCCTGGCGCATCGCCCCGGCGAGGCGCACGGCGTTGAAGACGTTGTAGACCGGGTTGTCCGGCTCGAGCTGGTCGATGAGCCAGAGGCGCTGCTGCGCGAAGGAGAGCGGCAGGGGACCGTCGTGCGGCACCGGGACGAGCGGCGGCGCCGCCGGAGCGTCCCCCAGCCGCACGGCGCGCG
>DATFPH010000571.1:0-2112 GCA_035264905.1 Thermoanaerobaculia bacterium | reverse complement strand
TCGACACCAATTCCCTCCGGCTCACCAAGGTGCTCGACCGCCACGGCGTCGAGCTGCGCGCCAAGGCGGTGCTCGGGGATTCGGAGGAGGACATCGCCGCCGAGCTGCGCCGCTTCCTCGACCGCTACGACATCGTCCTGGTCACCGGCGGCCTCGGCCCCACGGCCGACGACGTGACCCGCGAAGCCGCGGCCGCCGCTCTCGGACGCGGGCTGCACACCGACGAGGAGGTCCTGGCCGGCATCGAGCGCCGCTTCAAGGATCTCGGCTGGCGCATGCCGGGCGTCAACCGCCGGCAGGCGGTGATCGCCGACGGCGCCACGGTCCTCGTGAACCGCCGCGGCACCGCGCCGGGCCAGCTCCTGAGGAGTGAACGCGGCTCCGCCCTATTTCTGTTCCCGGGCGTGCCGATGGAGCTCGACGCGATGATCGAGGACCATCTGGAGCCCTGGCTCGCCGAGCGCTCCGGGGGGATCGGCCGCGAGACCGTCACCCTGAAGATCGCGAGCCTCCCCGAGTCCGTCGTCGAGGAGCGGATCGCGCCGGCCTACGAGGAGTTCGGCCGGGAGAGCATCACGATTCTGGCGAGCCCCGGAGACATCCGCCTGTGCGCCACGGCCGAGGGGCCGGAGGCGGAGCGCCGGCGGCGCCTGGCGGCGATGACCGCGCGCCTGGCCGAGCTGGCCGGCCCGGCGGTCTATGCTCTGCGCGAGGAAGACACCATGGAGAAGGTGGTGGGCGCGCTGCTGCGCAAGGCTGGCGCCACGCTCGCCTTGGCCGAGTCGTGCACCGGCGGCCTGGTCAGCGAGCGGCTCACCCGCGTGCCAGGGAGCAGCGACTACGTCCTGGGCGGCGCCGTGACCTATACGAACGAGCTCAAGACCCAGCTCGTGGGTGTCCCCGCCGAGACGATCGCCGAGCACGGCGCCGTCTCCGAGCCGGTGGCCCGCGCCATGGCCGAAGGGGTGTGCCGCGCGCTGGGGAGCGACTACGGCATCGGCATCACCGGCGTGGCCGGCCCGGGCGGCGGCAGCGAGGCGAAGCCGGTGGGCACGGTGCACATCGCCGTGGCGGGGCCAGCGGAAACCGATCATCGCAAGGTCCGCTTTCCGGGCGACCGCGAGCGGGTGCGCTGGCACGCCAGCCAGCTCGCGCTGGAGATGCTGCGCCGCCGGCTGCTGGGGATCCCCCTCGTATGAGACTCTTCGTCGCTCTCGAAATCCCTGAGGCCGTGCGCCGCGAGGTGGCGCGCCGCGTGGCCGGCTTGCGCGAGCGGCTGCCGCGCGCCAAGTGGGTCGACACCGCGAATCTGCACCTGACCCTCCTGTTTCTGGGTCAGGTGGACGAGGCCCTGGTGCCTGTCCTGACCGCGGCTCTCCAGGAGGCCTTCGCCAGGCATCCGCCCCTCGATCTGCGCCTTGCCGACGCCGGGACCTTCCCGCCGCGCCGGCCCGCCCGGGTCGCCTGGGTGGGGATGGAGACGCCCGGCGATCTGGAAGGCCTCCAGGCCGACGCGACGGCCGCGGCGGTGGAGGCGATCGGCTTCGAGCCCGAGGAGCGGCCGTACCATCCGCATGTCACGCTGGCGCGCTGCGAGCCGAGCTGGCCGCGCGACGCCGCGGACAAATTCGTGGCGGCCTTCCCGGGGACCATCGGCCAGCCGTGGACCGCCGAGCGGGGCGTCCTCATGGAGAGCAAGCTGAGCCCGCGCGGCGCGCAGTACCGTGTCGCCGCCGAGCTGCCTCTCGCGGGAGCGGAGGAGGACGAGTGACGACCGGGACGGGGCTCGCTCTGGTCGCCGCGGCCTACCTCCTGGGCTCGGTCTCGTTCAGCTTCCTGATCGTCAAGATCAAGGAAGGCAAGGACGTGCGCACCCTGGGGAGCGGCAACGCCGGAGCGACCAACGTGCTGCGCGCCTCCAGCCTCGGGGCCGCGGTCCTGACGCTCCTGCTCGATCTCGCCAAGGGGGTGGCCGCGGTGGTGGGCACCCGCCTGCTCGACGCGCCGCCGCCCGTGGTCGGGGGCGCGGCGTTCGCGGTGGTGCTCGGACACGTCTTTCCGGTCTTCCTCGGCTTCCGCGGCGGCAAGGGGGTCGCCACCGCGGCCGGCGCC
>DATFPH010000570.1:0-40904 GCA_035264905.1 Thermoanaerobaculia bacterium | reverse complement strand
ACGGCGGCGAGATCGACCTGGTCTTCCGGCGGGATCTCCTCGACCGCATCGAGCTCGTGCTGCTGATCGACAACGGCGGCACCTCCATGCTCCCCTGGGTGCACCTGACGCGCCTGCTCTTCTCCAAGGTGAAGAACCGCTTCAAGCGGGCGGACACCTACTTCTTCCACAACACGATCTACGGCACGGTCTGGAAGGACCCGCAGCGCCGCGATCCGCTCTCCACCGAAGAGCTCCTGAAGCGGAACCAGGACACCCGCGTCCTGATCGTGGGAGACGCCACCATGGCGCCCGAGGAGCTGACCTATCCCCGCGGAGCCATCTCCTACTACGCGGACGACTCCGAAGCGAGCCTCACCTGGCTCCAGCGCCTCCACGACCGCTTCCGCCACTCGGTCTGGCTCAATCCGATCCCCAAAGAAAGCTGGGGAAGCGCCTACGGCCGCTTCACCCTCCACAAGATCCGCGAGGTCTTCTCGATGGAGGACTTGACGCTCGGCGGGCTCAAGCGGGCGGTGGAGTTGCTGGGGCGGAAGTGAGGTGATGAGAGGAACGACCATGGCAGCTCGGCGCAAAACAAAGTCCCGGCCACTTCCGACGTTCGATCCTGTACCCTCCGCAAGATTTGGCGTGGAGATTCTGGACCGGTCCAAGTCCCGGTGCGCACTGATTGGGCGGGTGGCGATGTGGTACTGGCTCGACGACGAAGCCGACCACGAATACACAAAGGACGTGGATTTTGCGGTCCCTCAGGCAAGCGCCCCCTCGATCCTTCAAGTGCTTCAACAGACCGATGCCGAGGTATCCCAGCTCACGATCGGTGGCGTCAATGCACGCATCGCGAAGCGGGGAATCCGAGCCGATTTCATCGATCGATCGAGCGAAGAATGGGGGAATTTGCAGCCCCTGTACCTCGACGCCATTCACGCCGCCGAAGCGCAAGACGATCTTTTCGAGGGAGCTCCCGTGGCTCCGCCGGAGCACATCGTCGCCATGAAGCTGGCGGCCGGCACCGACAAGGACGAACGCGATGCGATTCGTCTGATCGCAAAAGTGAAGGACCTCGACGTCGAGGCCACTCGCGACCTCGTGAGAAGGTTTCTCGGTCCCGGTCTCCTCGGGAGATTCGAAGAATGTCTCCGCCGCGCAGGGCACCCACTGGCGCGGAGGGCCTATAGCGCGGACTCCTGAGATCCAGTCCGCCCGGACGTTTCGAACCCGACTGCGTTCCCGTCGAGCCGGAAGCTGGGAGAGAGGGGCCAGGGAGGCCCTCAGCGCGCCGCGCCCGCCATCATCCGCAGGAGGGCCTGCATCATCGTCGGGTCCTGCATCAGCCGCTGAACCGCGGGCTCGGCCATCAGCTCCTCAGGCTTCCTGGTCTTGAAGAGGTCCGAGAGCACGGCGAGCTCGCTGGTGACCGTTCCTCCCGCGAAGGCGAGTTGGACGGACAGGGACAGATCCAGGGTCTCGACCTCGTGCCACCAGTTGGAGGGGATGAAGAGCGTGTCTCCCTGCCGCAGGTGGCACTCGAGGGCCGTGGCGCGGCGGAATTCCGGGAAGGCTTCGTAGTCCGGATGGTGGATGTCCACCTGCGTCTGTCTCTCGAAGTTGTCGAGCCCCGGGAACTGCGGACCACGGGGATAGAGGCGGTCGAATTGCGTGGGATCGAAGAGCCAGACCTGCTTCGTGCCGCGCACCTGGCAGAGGAAGCCGTTCGACAGATCGTAGTGCAGCGGCGTCACGCAGCCGGGCGTGCTGATCCACAAGCGCTGGAACGGCTTCGCCACGGCGCCGAGGCAGTCCGGCGTCCGCAGATCGGCGCGCAGCGCCGGCACCGCGTCCAGGAGGTACGACTTGCCGTACAGGTAGTAGGTCTCCCCGGGACCGAGGATCGGCGGCAGGGGCTCGGCGCCGGCGACCGCTCCCGCGCGGCGGAGGAATTCAGAGAAGCGCATCTCCACCTTGGTCATCGGCGACGGCTGGGTGACGTAGTCGGGATAGAGGCCGTTGCGCGAGACGATGACCTCGCCCGAGCAGTCGCCGGCGACCGCGGCGAGGTGGTCCCACGACCAGCGGTCGAGGGCGGGCCACTCTTCCATGGCACCGCTGATGACGACCGGACGGTTCGCCTCGACGTACCTCTTGAAGAAGACGGCGGGCGGCGGATCCTCGATGCGTCCGACCTTCCCTTGCACCGGGAAGGGGACCTCTCGATCGGCCTCTCGACGGACTTTCCACGGCATGATCGGCTCCTCCAACTGCCGCGCCGATTCTACCCGAGGGAAGCCTTCTTCCTAATCGTACTTCAGCGCCACCACCGGCTGGACCTGCGTGGCCCGTCCGGCGGGGACCAGGTTGGCGAAGAGCGCGATTCCGCCGAGCACGACCGCCACGATCAGGTAGGTCATCGGATCGTGCGTGCCGATGCCGTAGAGCAGGCCGCTCAGCACCTGCGAGGCGAGGAGGGCCAGACCGAGGCCGATCGCGAGGCCGATCCCGGTCAGGGTCATCCCCTCGCGCACCACGAGCGCCAGCACGTCCGCCCGCCGCGCTCCCAAGGACATGCGGATGCCCACCTCGCGGGTGCGGCGCGCGACCGAGGAGGCCACCACGCCATAGAGCCCGATGCCGGCCAGGACCAGGCCCAGAGCGCCGAAGGCGGCGAGCAGAGCCGCGCCCAGACGCGCCGGGAAGAGCATGATCGACAGGTGCTCCGACAGGGTCGCGATGTCGAAGACCGGCAGATTGGGGTCCAGGGCATCGAGCTCGCGCCGCACCTGCTCCAGCATGGCCTGCTCGTTGCCGTCGGTGGCGATCACGAGGGTCATGAAGGAGGAGTATTGCTGCAGGTTGTTGGTGTAGACGAACGCCCGCGGCGCCTCGCCCAGGGTGCGGTACTTGCCGTCGCGGGCGACTCCGATCACCGTCATCCACTCGCCGCTCTCGCCGAGACGCAGCCGCTTGCCGAGAGGGTCCTCCCCGGGCCAGAACTGGCGCGCCGCGGTCTGGTTGATGATGGCGACCCGCTGGGCGCCCGGGCGGTCGGCGGCGGTCACGTCGCGTCCCGCCACGAGTGGGATGCCCAGGGTTTCGAAGTAGCCCGGCATCACGCCGTTGCGGTCCACTTCCAGCTCCTCGCCTTTGCGCGGCTTCGGCCGCCCCTCGATCTGGGCGTCGGACACATGGACGTTGAGACCCAGGGGGAGATGCTCGGTCAGGCTCGCCGAGCGCACGCCGGGGAGCACGCGCGTCCTCTCCAGGAGCCGCTCGTAGAAAGCCCTCCCCCGCGTCTCGTCATAGGCGCCGCCGAGCTCCAGGGCGACCTGGACAGCCACGCCGTTGCGCAGCCGGAACCCGGGATCGATGGACTGCGCGCTCCCCAGGCTGCGCAGGAACAGGCCGGCGCCGACGAGCAGCAGCGCCGAGATGGCCACCTGGGCCACCACCAGCAGGTTGCGCAACCCCAGCTTGCGGTGGTGGCGCATCAGCCCACCCTCTTCGTCCTTGAGGGCCGTCACCACGCCGGGGCGCGTGGACTGGAGGGCCGGCGCCAGGCCGCACAGGATGCCGGTCAGCAGCGCGATGCCCAGCGTGAAGGCGAGGACGCGCCAGTCGAGCGGCACGTCGAGGTTCAGCGGGATCGGCAGCGGCGGCTTGAAGGCCACGATCAGGCGGGCGGTCCAGATGGCGATCAGCAGGCCTGCTAGCCCTCCCAGGAGGGCCAGCAGGACGCTCTCGGTGAGGAGCTGCCGGATGAGCCGCCCCCGGCTCGCCCCGATCGCCAGGCGCACCGCGATCTCCCGGCGCCGCTCCGCCGCGCGGACCAGGAGCAGGTTGGCGATGTTGAAGCAGGCGATCAGCAGCACGAGTCCGACGACTCCCATGAGGAGGCCTGCGACGCCGATGATCGGCCCGTCGATCCCGGGGTTGAGCACCACCTCGCGCGTCGAAACCAACGTGGAGGTCAGCCCCTCGTCCTCCTGGGGATAGGCCTTCCGCAGACGCCCGACCAGAGCGTTGACCTCGGCCTGCGCCCGCTCCAGGTCGACCCCCGGCTTCAGGCGCGCCTTGACGAAGAGAGAGCGCGAACCCCGTTCGTCCAGGCCGCCCTGCCCGGACATCGCCTTGCCGACGTGCATGGGGACCCAGAAGTCCGAAGAGACCCCGGGGAAGCTCCCTTTGAAGATCTCCGGCGCCACGCCGACGACGGTGAGGTACTGCCCGTTGAGCTTCAGGGTTTTCCCGACGATCCCGGGATCTCCGCCGAACCTCTCCTTCCAGGCGCGATGGCCGAGGAGAAGGACCGGAGACTTCCCCTCCGCGACGTCCTCCTCGGGCAGGAAGTCGCGCCCCAGAGCGGGCTGGAGACCATACAGCCGGAAAAAGTTGGCGGTGACCTGCTCGCCGAAGAGGAGGTCGGTCTTCCGGCCGTCGTCATAGGTGGCGATCGTGAGATTGAGCGCGGCGATCTCCGTAAACACGCCGTTCCACGTCCGCACGTCCGCGAAGTCCGGATAGGACCAGGTCGCGTATTGAAACTCCTTCTCCTTGCCGCCATAGACGTCGACCAGCTCCTGCGGCCTCTGGGCCGGCAGCTCGCGGAAGAGGATGGCGTTGACGAGGCTGAAGATCGAGCTGTTGGCTCCGATGCCGAGAGCCAGGGACAGAACGGCAAATAAGGTCATGCCGGGCTTGCGGGCCATCTGGCGGATGGCGTAGCGCAGGTCCTGGACGAAATCGCGCATGGTGCATACCCTCCTGTCTCACCAGACGCAGAACCCCTGGAGAATGTTCCACCCGGCGAGCCCGGCACTTTCGCAGCGCCCCGAGACAAGTTAAGATGCAGCCAGCTCACCACAAGGAGAGAGATGGATTCCGACCCACGGTCCGGGGGTGCCGGGAGGGGCCGGGGCGAGCGGTTTTTCGACCAGCTCTTCGAGCGCTCGCCCGTGGCCATGCAGATTTTCGCTCCCGACGGGACGCTCGTGCGGACCAACGAGGCCTTTTGCGAGCTCGTCGGCCTGCCCAGTTGCGAGGCCGGCGTGGGCGTGTACAACGTCCTCCGGGATCCGTTCGCGTTGCGGATCGGCAGCACCGAGCGCTTCACCCGCGCCTTGGCGGGCGAGACCGTCCTGCGCCGCAACCAGACGGTCGATCTCGCGCCGTCCTCGCGCCGCCTGATGACGTCGCCGAAGCTGGTTCATTTCGATTCCGTTTTTTTCCGGTCCATGACAATCCAGGGGGATTGGAGGCCGTGGTTCTCATGCTGTGGGACACCAGCGACCGTAAGCGGGCCGAGATGGCCCAGAGCGAGTTCATCTCCGTCGTCAGCCACGAGCTGCGTACCCCTCTGACCTCCATCCGCGGCGCCCTCTGCCTGCTCGCGGCCGGCGTCGCCGAGCCCCTCCCCCCGATCGCGAGCTCCCTGGTGGACATCGCGATGCGCAACAGCGGCTCTCGTCGAGCACATGGGCGGCCAGATCGATTTCGAGACGGAGGTCGGCGCGGGGACGACGTTCCACGTCCTGCTGCCGGTCGCGCCCGCGGCTCCCCGGTGACTTACCTGCGCCCTTCCGCCGCCTTCGCCCGCAGCAACGGCGAGATCCGCTCGACCTCGGCCTGAAGAAGGCAGACGATCTCCTCCAGCGCCGGCCACTCGACGCGCCGGCCCCGCATCTCGAGCTCGTGGCAGAGCTTCGCCAGGCGCTTGGCGCCGAGCTGAGCGCCGCTCCCCTTGAAGGCGTGCGCAACGAACACGAAGTTGAGATGGTCCTTGGCGGCCAGGGCCAATCGGAGCTCTGCCACCCGGCGCGGAGCCTCCGTCAGGAAACGGTCGATGATGGGCGTCACCAGCTCCTGGCCGGTCATCGACTGGAGCTGCCGGAGCTGGTCGATGTACTTCGGATCGAAAGCGTCGCCGTCCCCGTTTCCGGCGGCGGGAGCCGGAGACGGCGCGGCGCTGCCCATCCCGCGGCACAACGCCGCGCGCAGATCCTCCAGGAGAACCGGCTTGCTCAGATAGTCGTCCATGCCCGCGGAGAGACAGGCCTCCCGGTCTTCGAGCAGCGCGTTGGCCGTCACGGCGATGATCCGCGGGCGCTCCTGGGCCGGCCATTCCTCCCGGATGCGCCGCGCCGCTTCCAGTCCATCCATTCCGGGCATCTGGACGTCCATCAGGATGACGTCGTAGCACTGCCGGCGCAGCGCGGCCAGCGT
This sequence comes from Thermoanaerobaculia bacterium, assembly GCA_035264905.1. Lineage (GTDB taxonomy): Bacteria > Acidobacteriota > Thermoanaerobaculia > Multivoradales > UBA5704 > UBA5704. The sequence goes on along the minus strand of DATFPH010000570.1, from coordinate 34,688 downwards.
CTCCTCCCCGTCGGCCGCCACGTCCGCCGCATAGCCCAACCGCTGCAACATCAGGAGCGCGACCTTCTGGTTGACCACGTTGTCCTCGGCCACCAGGATCCGGAGCGGCGGGAGCCCGGTCTCCGGGGGTCTGACCGAGGTCTCGCCTTCGCGGAAGCCGCTCTCCGGCCCCTTGCCGAAGGCCTGCAGCAGCGACCGGTACAGCCGCGCTCCCTTGATCGGCCGCATCAGGGACGTCCCGCCGTCCGGAAGCTCGCCGCGGGAGATCTCGGCGCCCAGCGGCAGGAGCCGGAGACGCGGGATCCCGGCGGCCACCAGGGCGCGGTCCAGCCCTTCCAGGGTCGCCATGTCGACCAGCGCGGCGTCGGGCCAGACGCCGCGCTGCAGGAGCGCCAACGCGTCGAGCTCCGAACGGACGACCGTCAACGTCAATCCCCAGAGATCCGCGTACCAGCGCAGGAGGTGCTCCGTCTGCGGCGCTTCCGTCAGGACGAGCAGAGAGCGGCCCGCGAGATCCGGCGGCCGGCTCGCCAGATAAGGCGGCGGAGTGGTCTGGATGATCCGGCAGCGGATCGTGAACCAGAACGTCGAGCCCTCGTTCGGCCGGCTCTCCACCCACATGCGCCCGCCCAGCCCCTGGGCGAGCCGATGGCTGATCGCAAGCCCCAGGCCCGTCCCGCCATAGAGCCGGGTGGTCGACGAGTCCGCCTGGCTGAAGGAGCGGAAGAGGCGGTCCATGCGGTCTTGCGAAATGCCGATGCCGGTGTCGCACACGGCGAACCGGAGCTCCACGTGCTCGTCCGGAGCCTGATCCGGAGCCGGGGGAGAAGCGACCTCGACCTTGACGAGGATCTCGCCGGACGAAGTGAACTTCACCGCGTTCCCCAGGAGGTTCACCAGGATCTGGCGCAGCCGCGTGGGGTCGCTCACCACCAGGACCGGCGCCGCGGCATCGACCAGGCAGCCGATCTCCAGCCGTTTGCGCGCCGCTCCGGCGGCCAGCAGGTCCACCGCTTCCTCCACGCATTGGCGCAGGGTGAACGGCGACGCCTCGATGGCGAGCATGCCGGCCTCGATCTTGGAGAAATCGAGAATGTCGTTGAGCAGGGTGAGCAGCGACTCGCCGCTGCTGCGGATCGTCCCCACGTACTCGCGCTGCTCGGGAGTGAGACGGGTGCCGGCAAGGACGCTGGTCATGCCGATGACCGCGTTCATCGGCGTGCGGATCTCGTGGCTCATGTTGGCCAGGAACTCGCTCTTGAAGCGGTTGGCGCGCTCCGCATCCTCCTTGGCCGTGCGGGCCTCCTGCTCCGACCGCTCCAGATCGCGGACCGTCTCGGCGAGACGCCGGGCCTGCTCCCGGGACTCCAGCTCGGAATGGGCGAGGCTCTCGGTGCGCTCGCGGACGAGGTCTTCCAGACGCCGGGTGCGCTGCTTCAGGGAGACGATCCGCCAGCGCACGCCGCCGCCGAGCAGGAGACCGGCGGCGACGGTATAGAACAGGTAGGCCCATACGGTCCGCCAGGGCGACACGGGGATCACGAACGAGATCTCCACCGGCCCGGAGACCACTCCCCCGGCGTCACGCCCCCAGACGCGAAACTTGTAGGGGCCCGGGGGCAGGTGCGAGTACCTCTGCAAAGGATCGGAGATCCAATCCGACCGAGCCTCCTGCCATCCCTTGAGCTGGACGCTGTAGCGGGTGTCCGTCTCGCGGAAATAACTGAGGAGCGTGTACTCGAACACCAGCTCGGCCGGGCTCTCCTCGAGCTGCAACGTCTTGCCCGTCCATGGCAGCTCCCTGCCGTCGACGGTAACGTGCTCCACGAGCAACGGGCTGGGACTTGGCTTCGGCTCCGGCGCGGACGGGTCGAGCCAGGCCACGGCGGTGCTCGACCCCACCCAGAGCCGGCCGGCACGGTCGACCAGGGAGGCCGCTTGATTGCACTCGCCGAACGGCAGGCCGTCCCGGACCGTGAAGGTATAGACGTCGTACCCGTTCGGATCGCCCGGCCGGGGGGTCAGGCGCGCGATCCCCCGGCCGCTGGCGAGATAGATCCGTCCGCGCGCATCGTCGAGAATCTGATAGATGACGTTGCTGGGCAGGCGGGCCGGGCTGCTCTTCTCGTGGAGCACGAGCCAGCGGGGCTCTCCGCCGGAGAGCTTGAGACGGACCGCTCCGCCGTTCGTGCCGATCCAGAGAAACCGCTCTCCTCCGGACCGGACCTCGCGGAGGGCATTGATCCAGTTGTGCCGCAACGGTGAGGTCCGGGTGTCGTAGACGGTCGTCTGTCCGGCGCCCCAACGCACCAGCCCGCCGTCCCAGGTACCGACCCAGAGAACGGGTCCTTCGGCTTCCTGGGTCTCCAGGAGGGTGTAGATCCGGTGGTCCGGCAGCTCGGAATTCTCCGAGGTGAAGACTTCGCAGCGGCCCGCAGCGCAACGCACCAGCCCGGCGCGGGTGCCGGCCCAGAGGACCGAGCCGGACGGAGTCCGGCTTTCGACCATCGCGAGCACGTACGCATCGACCGGAAAACCCGTGGCGATCTCGCGGATGGGCGTCCACCGCCCCTTCTCCCAGCGCCACACGCCATGGCTTGTCCCGACCCACAGAGCCGAGCCGTAAGGCCCAGGTGTCGGGAGGGCCACGTTGACCTCGAGATTGTCCAAAGGAGTCCCCGCCTTGAAGATGCTCCAGGTCCCCGCCTCCCAGCGGGCGAGCCCCTCAGTCTCGGTGGAGAACCAGTAGGTGGGCCGTTCGGCGGGACCGCTCTCGGCCACACTGTAGACCCAGGACTGCGGCAGGCCGGAGTTCCGGAAGTCGAGCGCCTTCCACCCACCCGGTTGGAGGACGGCCATCCCTGCCGCGTTCAACCCGATCCACAGCAGAGGCCTCCCGCCGCTCCGGCTGGCGAAAAGGCGCATGATCTGCTCGGACGGCAGGCCGGCATTCTGCGAGTTGTAGACGGTCCAGGCTCCGTTGGTCTGGTGGGCCAATCCCTCGACGGTGCCCACCCAGAGCTCGTCCCCGGCTCCACTGTCCAGGAGGGCGAGGCACAGCACGCGGTTGCTGGGGAGCCCCTCCTCCGCCGTCCATTTCTCTCCGTCGTACCGCACGAGACCGCCGCCGTCCGTCGCGACCCACAAGAAGGAGCGCCCGCCGGAGCGCCCCTCGACCAGAGCGGAGACTCTCGCCTCCGGGAGCCCCCCGCCGGCCGGAAATGCCGTCCAGCGGTCGCCCGCCCGGCGTGCGAGCCCGCGGTCGGTCCCGACCCAGAGGACCGGGCCCTGCTCCGTCGGGAGAGCGAGGAGAGCCGTGATCCGTCCCTGCGGAAGGCCGGTCGCCCGGACGTCGAACACGGACCAGGTCGAGCCGTCCCAGCGCGCGAGCCCCTTGTCCGTCCCCACCCAGAGCACATTGCGCGAGCCCTGCCTCTCCTCGGCCAGACACAGGATCCGGTTGGAGGGCAGGCCCGCATCCACGCGGAACAGGGTCCATTGGCCCTCGTGGAGACGGGCGAGGCCGATGGTCGTCGCGAACCACATCGTGCCGTCCGCGCTGGCCAGGATGTCTCGGATGACGTTCGACTCCTCCCGGTTCGGCATGTCGACTGGCTTCCAGACGCGGCCGTTGTAGACTGCCGCGCCGTCCTGAGTGCCGGTCCAGAGGAAGCCCCGCGCGTCGACAGCGAAGGCCTGAGGGGTGATCTGGGGAAGTCCCTGCTCGGAACCGAAGAAGCGGAACGCCGGACGGCCGTCCAGAATGGGCGGCACCGGGTTGGAGACATTCGGGAGGGGGACGGCCGCGGCGGACGCTACAGCCAGCAGGATCAGAGCCACTCCGGCGAGGAAGCGGACCAAGACCTGGACCAGGGCCGCGTTGAGCCGTGCGGAAACGTACATCGAAGAAGACCGTCCTCTCTCTCGGAAGCGCCTATTCTGCCACGCCTCCACCCGACCTTCTCGATGCTAAAAGGCCAAAAAAAAGAGGCTCCCATCGCGGGAGCCTTTCATGGAGGGTGTCAACCTGTTTCGCTGGGGTCTGGGGTACGCCTACCTCGACCCGCATCGCGGTTGCTACCTGAGGCGTATCTTAGGCGGGAATCATTACAACCCACATTACGGCTCATTGATGCCGCGTTCTCAATTCGAGCCGGCACGACGTGCCGCCGCCGTCACGCCTGGGCGCGACAGGCGGTGCCGGGTTGTGATAGAAATCCGCATCCTATGGCCCGGAAAGAGAAAGCGCAGCGCATCATGGAGATCCTCGACCGTCTCTACCCCGCCGTCGACATCCCTCTCGCGCACCAGGATCCGTTCACTCTGCTGGTGGCTGTCGTCCTCTCCGCCCAGACGACGGACAAGATGGTCAACGAGGTCACCCCCGCCCTCTTCGCCCGCGCCTCGACGCCTGAAGCCATGGCCGTCCTCGACGTGGACGAGATCCAGCACCTGATCCGGCGCATCGGCCTGAGCGGAACGAAGGCGAAGAATCTGAAGCGGCTCTCCGAGATCCTGGTGGAGCGCCACGGCGGGAAGGTGCCGCGGACCCTCCACGAGCTCGAAGAGCTGCCCGGCGTCGGCCACAAGACCGCCTCGGTCGTGCTCAACCAGGCCTACGGGCTCGACGCCTTTCCCGTCGACACCCACATCCACCGGCTGGCCGCCCGCTGGGGGCTGTCGAACGGGAGAAGCGTCGAGAAGACCGAGCTCGACCTGAAGCGGGTCTTCCCCGCCGACACCTGGGGCAAGGTCCATCTGCAGATCATCTACTTCGGCCGGGAGCACTGCCCCGCCCTTTTCCACGACCTCGACGCCTGCCCGATCTGCTCCTGGGCGGCCACGAAAGCCCGGAAAGAGTTTGAGCGGCGCAAGAACCTGGAGCTGCGGCGGCGCTGAGCCGCCTCGCCCCTGGAGTATCGCAGGCCCGAATGGGGCTGAACGATGAACCTTCTGGAGCGGGCTTCGTCGGGAGCCTCTTCCAGCCAGGCATCAAGGTATTCTCCAGAGGAACGCGAGAAAGAGAGCTGCCGTTCCGAGGAGAAGGCACAGCTTCTCAACCCGTGACGCCACTCCCATCGCATCCTCCAGCGCAGCCGTGCTTTTCGGCGCGAAGTATCCAAGCCGGATGCCGCTATAGAGTGCCAGGATCATGCAGGAAAAAAGAATCGCAGCCTCCGGAAGGCTCAAGGACTCTCCTTTGCCGTGCCGCATCGCGCACACCGAACTCGCCCGGGCGCCGAGCCGGCCCTCACTGGCTTCGAGATCGTGTTCGAGATGGGCCGTTCCGCAGCCGCGGTGGACACGGCACCAGTGGGCACCTATCCCACTTGGGCGTGCAGGCGGACACCAAGTGCGCGAGCAACCTTCAACACAGTCGCAAAGCTAGGATTGCCATTCTCGCTCAGCGCCCTGTACAAGCTCTCTCGGCTGAGTCCGGCATCGCGCGCGACCTGGGTCATGCCCCGCGCGCGAGCGATATCGCCAAGAGCACGAGTAATCCCCGTGGCATCGTCAGGAGCCTCTTCGAGCCAGGCATCAAGATACGCGGCCATCTCTTCGGGGGTACGAAGCTGTTCGGCGACGTCATATGCAAGGGTCTTGGTCTTGTCTTTGATCTTAGCCTTGGCGGTCGACTTTTTAGGGACATTAGCCATGATGTGGTACTCCTACAGGTTCTTGGCAAGAGCTATGGCGGTCTTGATATCCTGGGCCTGTGTCGACTTGACTCCTCCGGCAAGCAGCACGACCAGGTCTCCGCCACGCTCGGTGTAGTAGACCCTGTACCCAGGGCCAAAGTCGATCTTCAACTCGCAGACGCCGTCCGTGAGGACGCGATGCTTGCCGGGATTGCCGTGGACAAGGCGGTCAACCCGGACTTGGACGCGTGCGCGACCTGCAAGGTCTTTCAGGGAGTTGATCCAGTCACGATAGACCTCGGTAACCCTCACCGGCATGCTTTAAGTGTAGCCTGCGGGCTACGAATGTCAAGAGGCTCGCGAGAGGGATGGGCGCGCTCGTCCGGGTCGGCGCCTTGGTTCTGGGCGGAGATGTCCTCGGAGAAGTTCAAGAGGAAGGTGCGGGCGTGCTCGATCCCATTCTGGTCGGGGCAAACGGGGCGGGCTGCTACCTTGCGGTAAGGCTACGTTCCAGCCTAAGCCGTCTCATTTTCTGCCGCCACAGTTGAGAGAGACTTAGTTTTGATTGCGTCCGCTACTGTATAATTGGCCCATGAGATTTCGGCCGGCACCGACCTACAAGCCATGACCAAACTCGTGGACCCTATTCAGGGTATCTGGTGGTTGCCGGGGGAGCACCGAAGATTTCGCCATGGTGTCCTACAACAGCTAAAAACCGGCCACTTCGAGCTGACCCTGAGAAAGGCTTGGCGTCGCGATGTGATGGACACCGTCGATAGGGAGGAACGCCTCACTCTCTTGGGTAAGGACGATACCGGCCGCCCCATCTCGCTCTCGGGTGGATTTTTGAAAGAGCACAGCCTGGTAACGCCTGAGAGCTCACCTGCAATCTTTCACTTCGACCGTGTCTTCCTCGGCGCTCATTTCCCGGACGAGGATGGCGCAGCCCTAACCGAACTGAGTGCTCGAATACCCGCACTTGATCATTGGTTGGGAATCAGTGGCTTGACGATCGACGTCCTGCAACCCAGGCGCGATCTTTCAATCCGCTTTTCGCAGCCCGATGATCTAGAGTTTGAACTCGAACCCGGCCTGAAGTTGGTTTTTGGCTTCGACTGGCAAGGTCCTACGCTCCGGCGGCCTCAACTTGAGGTGTCCCTTCGCCAAGAGGTTTGGCTCATCCTGCGAGCCTTACCTGCAAGGAATTTCCGCGATCTTGAGATTATCTTCAAACGCCTGCTGGATCTCTTCTCCTTGCTCGTGGGGGAACCGCTGGGGAACGAATCATTTTGGGGTGAGGCAACACGCGCAGGCACGAGATCGCCAAAGGGCGAAGACGGAACCGCAAGAATCGATATTCTCTTTGCTCCTATCGCCCCTGAGCTTGTAGACAAGATCGTCGAAGGCCACCGTATGCTTCTCCTCTTCAAGGATATCGAAACAAATTGCCAAACCTTATTCCAGTGCTGGCTGGAAAAGTACGCACTGTACCATTCAGCATTCGAGTCATACTTTGCCGTTCAGCGTAGGGACCCGGCGTACCAGGAACAGCGCTTTCTAAGTATAGTTCAATCGCTTGAGACTCTTCACCGCCTCACCAATCAAATTCCGATTCCGGAAGAACACAAGAAGAGTCTGGAGCGGATCAAAGAACGTTGCTCGGAAGACTGGGAGTCGCTGAGGCTGGAAGAAAAACTCCGCCACAGCCATGAGCCCAGTCTTCTCAGGAGGCTGAAGGATCTGCTTAAGCCGTTCGCCGATCTATTCGGCAATAACAAGGAAAGGGGTCGGCTTGCTCAAAAGACAGCCGATACCAGAAACTATCTCACACACTACGACCCGGAGCAGGGGAGCAAAGCAGTTAAACCTTCCCGGCTTACCCCATATATCTACCGATTGAAAATCCTTTTCCTCCTTCACTGCCTACTCCAGATCGGATTTACGCCTGACGAGGCTCGGCAACACATCGAGAAGAACAACATACTGCGTCGGAGGGTGCGATTTGGGAAGATCTGATACCAAGCTGCTGGCTTCTAATCCTCGATTTTCTGGGCACCTGCTCACCCCGCCTGCCGCATCGCGCACACCGAAGTCGCCCGGGCCACAATCCGGCTCTCGCTATCTTCGAGATCGCATTCGAGGTGGGCCGTCCCACGGCCGCGGCGGAGCACGCGGGCGTGGGCGCTGAGACGGCCGTCCACGACCGGCAGGAAGTAGCTCATCTGGAGCTGGAGGGTCGTGAACGATTCGCCGTCGGCGGTGACGGTGGCGAGGGCGGCGCCCATGGCCACGTCGGCGAGGTCGCAGAGGATGCCGCCGTGAACCGTGCCCATGGCGTTGTGCAGGCGCTCCCCCGCCGTCAGCTCGATCCGCGCCTCGCCCTCGCCGAGCGACACCGGCCGCACGCCGAGGAGCGCTGTGATCGGCGCCAGCTCGAGCTCGCCAGCGAGCCACTTTTCGACAAATTGCGACAGCCGGCTCATACCCCTTCGCGCCCCATCACCTTGCGCCCGAAGAGGCGGAGCCATTCGTGATCGTTGCGCTGCGGTTGGTCGCCGCTCCAGCGGGCGATCACCCATTCGAGGCCGCGGAAGAGCCCGAGGCGGCCCAGGGTCTGGTCGGCCCAGCCATTGATCAGGCAGTAGTTGAAGTCGTAGTTTCCCAGGTGATGCTGGCTGTGATGGCTCAGCGAGAGCAGGAGGCCGCTCTTCTGTAGCAGGCGAATCCAGCGCGGCTGGCGTGCACGGTGTCCGCATTTGTGGAAGGCGAGCATGGTGACCAGGAGAACGCTGAAGATGGCCGACGCGAGAACCACCACACCGGCCCTGGTGCCAACAAGAATCGCTCCGGCGACGACGAGAGGGTGATCGCCGGTCACGGCATCAGTGGCTACCGTATGGGAGAGACACTCATCGTACGCCCCCTTCCAGGTCGGGAGCCGCGCTTTGCGCATGTCGTCTGACACCGGTAAGAGTCATGGTTGTTTAGTATACGAGGAAAGTTCGTTGGGGCAGCCGAGGAGGCAAGGCAGCTCAAGCCGGCCGCCGCGCTCAACCATGCCAATTGTCAGACAGCCTGCCGCTCAACCAGGCTCATCGTCAGGCGCACTGACCGTTGACCTGGTTGAGGACTCGGGCTAGTCGACAGGGATTCGGCAGGTCCTGGCTCAGGTCGAGGCCCCGTTCCTCGTCCTCCATGCCGAGGAGCCCCGGATCCGGGAGCTCTGAGCCCTCCTCCCAACAAAAAAAGGGACCGATCTCTCGGTCCCCCTTCCTTCGATGCGAGCGAGCGGGAGCGCCGTAGCGCCCCGGCTCAATACCGGTAGTGATCCGTCTTGTACGGCCCGTCCTTGGCCACGCCGATGTACTTGGCCTGGTCGTCGCGGAGCTCGGTGAGCTTGGCGTTCAGGGTGGTGAGCTGGAGGCGCGCCACCTTCTCGTCCAGGTGCTTCGGCAGGGTGTAGACGCCCACCTCGTACTGCCCCTTCTTCGTCCACAGCTCGATCTGGGCGAGGGTCTGGTTGGCGAAGGAGGAGCTCATCACGTAGCTGGGATGGCCGGTGCCGCAGCCGAGGTTCACCAGGCGCCCCTTGGCGAGGAGGATGATGCGCCTGCCGTCCGGGAAGATCACGTGATCCACCTGGGGCTTGATCTCTTCCCACGGGTACTGCTCCAGGCTGGCGACGTCGATCTCGCTGTCGAAGTGGCCGATGTTGCAGACGATCGCGTTGTGCTTCATCCGCGCCATGTGCTCGTGGGTGATCACGTGGTAGTTGCCCGTGGCGGTGACGAAGATGTCCGCCTGCTCGCACGCCTCGTCCATCGTGACGACACGGTAGCCCTCCATTGCCGCCTGCAAGGCGCAGATGGGGTCGATCTCCGTGACCCACACCTGGGCGCTCAGGGCGCGCAGCGCCTGGGTGCTCCCCTTGCCCACGTCGCCGTAGCCGCACACGACGGCGATCTTGCCGGCCACCATCACGTCCGTGGCGCGCTTGATGGCGTCCACCAGAGACTCGCGGCAGCCGTAGAGGTTGTCGAACTTGCTCTTGGTGACGCTGTCGTTGACGTTGATGGCGGGGAACTTCAGCTCGCCCCGTTTGGCCATGTCGTAGAGGCGGTGCACACCCGTGGTGGTCTCTTCCGTGACGCCCTGGATTGCGGCGAGCTGCTTCTTGTACCAGCCGGGCTGCCCGGCGTTGCGCCGCTTGATGGCGGCGAAGAGCACACGCTCCTCCTCGCTCGTGGGGTTGCTCAGCACGGAGGGATCGTCCTCCGCCTTGGCGCCCAGGTGGACGAGCAGGGTGGCGTCGCCGCCATCATCCAGGATCATGTTGGGAGCGCCTTCGGGGAACTCAAAGATCTTGTGCGTGAAATCCCAGTACTCCGACAGGCTCTCTCCCTTGTAGGCAAAGACGGGGATGTCCGCGGCGGCGATCGCCGCGGCCGCGTGGTCCTGCGTCGAGAAGATATTGCAGCTGGCCCAGCGCACCTCGGCGCCCAGAGCCTTCAGGGTCTCGATCAGCACCGCCGTCTGAATCGTCATGTGCAGGGAGCCGGCGATGCGCGCGCCCTTCAGGGGCTGGCTCGCCATGAGCTCCTGGCGGATGGCCATCAGGGCAGGCATCTCGCCTTCGGCGATCAGGATCTCCTTGCGGCCCCAGCCGGCGAGGGAGAGATCTAAGACGTGGTAATCGGTTGCGGCGGCGGTCTGGTTCGCGGTCTGCGTTGCGACGGTCATGGGTGACCTCCTCGGTCTGACCCGGGGCGACGGGGATTGCCCACCTCCATCGACCCCGGAAAGGGTTGAGGTGAGCGCCGTTCGTGTGCTCCGGTCATGCCGGCCGTCCGAGCCTGGGAGGGACCTCCTGCAACGCTCCTCGGACGCGGTCCTATTTTAACCTGTCTGGCGCGCGGCGGGAAGGGGTCGTCGCGCGCGTTGTGGAGCGCCCCGAGCGTTGACTCCAGGCCAGAAAGCTCTATAGAATTTTTAGAATAAGGAGCTTAACCCATGAAAAGGCCAGGATTCACTTCGTTCTTCGCGTTGTTCCTGCTGAGCCTGACGATACCGCGGTTGACCACCGCCCAAACCGGTGGGCCCTCCGCCCGCGGCAGCTATCGTTTCTGGTTGGAGGACGACCTCACAAAGTACGTAGAGTTCGACGCCCGAACGGACGAGAAGGGTACGACGACCGGCTATATGACCCTGGTCGACGACGCCAGCATTCCCTTCGTCGACGATCCCGAGGACCCTCGTGCTGGCGACGCGCCCCCGCAGTTCTACGTGAAGGCGGAGCTCGACGGCATGACGGTCGACAAGAATCGGGCCGTGATGAGCGGGATGGTCAGGGACTCCAGCATCCCGAGCTACATCGGGAGGTGGGTGCAGCTCGTAGTCGAAGACAATGGGGAGAACACGAGAGTCCCCGATCAGCTGACGTGGGCAATTTGCCGGCCGCAGGGTCGAGGATGGATACCATCGGATGCGGAGCGGAAAGACGACGACGGTGCCTTTCTGAGGTGGTGGGCAACGGATGCGGAGCGGAAGGATGACGTGGGAATTCCGTCACCGAATCTCATTGACAACGAAGAGAGCGGCTGCCCAGCCTATCCTCTCTCGCTGTACTCGTTCGTCGTTCCCCAGAAGTGGGAAGGCGATCTGATCGTCCAGCCTTGATCCTGCCTCCATCCTCCATGAGCACAAAAAAATAGACTCCCTTCGCGGGAGTCTTTCATGGAGGGTGTCAACCTGTTCTCGTTGGGGACCGGGCTACGCCCGCCTCGATCCGCACCGTGGTTGCTACCTGAGTCATATCCTAGGGGAGAAGCCTTACAACCAACATTACGGACCACGACGACGACGCGGGGTTCGCCACCCGGCCGATGTAACGGAACGCCGGCCTGGATCGCCTGGATAGTCGTCTCTGACCACACGACCATGAAAGGACGATCTGACATGACCAGACTGACTGCTATTTTTGCGTTCGCGATCCTGCTCTTCGGGGCGACGGTTTCCATGGCCGACCCGGGCCGGGGCTCCTCGGTCCAGTGCTACGTCTGGGCCAACGATCCCTCCTCCATCATTGGAACGGCCTATGTTCCCAGCCCGCCGTACTCCTACAACGCCGTCAGCCGGTCGGGCGGGAACACCGTCACCCGGACCGCGACCGGCACCTACAGCGTCACCTGCCGCGGCGTCGGCGGCGGCGCTCTGTTTGGCGGCGCCACTTGGGGCCCTGGCGGGCACGTCCAGGTGACGGCCTACGGCGGCGAGGACTCCGACTTCTGCAAAGTCGTGAGCTGGGCCACGGGCGGCCAGGACTTCACCGCCAGCGTGAGGTGCTACAACCGCGCGGGCAGTCTGTCGGACAACCGCTTCGACCTGCTGTTCCTCTGGTAGTCCCGGATCCGGAGCGGGGGGGACTCCCCGCTCCGCGCCTTCTCTCCTGCCCGAAATCCTTCAGCACAAAAAAATAGACCCCCTTTGCGGGAGTCTTTCATGGAGGGTGTCAACCTGTTCTCGTTGGGGATCGGGCTTGCCCGTTCCGCACCGTGGTTGCTACCTGAGTCGTATCCTAGAGGAGCTTCCTTACAACCAACATTACGGGCGCGAACAGGCCTCTTGCCCTTCTCGACGCGCCTTGATATCAAGGCCCGGCAGAGGAGGCGCAACGTCGATGTATAGATCTGTCACGACGATCAACGCCGACAACGCACGCAAGGTCTTCGGCGCCACCGGCCAGGACATCGTGTGGGCAGTCCTCGATTCGGGGATTGATGCCGGCCATATCCACTTCCGCAAGCACGAAAACCTCGACCTGCGCTCCCCCTTGAGCCACCGCGACTTCACGGCCGACGGTCCGGGCGAACCGCTCCACGACGCTCACGGGAACGGAACGGCGAATGCCAGCATCATCGCTGGGGAGGTCACGGAGCAGGACCTGGAGATCGTCGTCAAAGCGCGCGGACGGGATGCAGCCAACGAGAAAACGACCGACCTCCTCCGGCCCCACGCGATCGCCGGCATGGCTCCCCAGGCGAAGCTCCTCAGCATGAAGGTGTTGGACGAGAAGGGAAACGGGAAGACCTCCACGATCCTCGAAGCTCTTCAGGAGATTCAGGAGATCAACGGCTACGGCCGCATGATTCGCGTCCATGGGGTCAACCTGAGCCTTGGTTTCGAGTTCGACAGCGAGCAGTTCGCCTGCGGCTTGAGCCCGCTGTGCGTCGAGGTGGAACGTCTTGTCCGCTCGGGCGTCGTGGTCGTGGTGGCCGCGGGCAATACCGGCTTCGGCTATCAGCAGAGCCTCACGGGGACGAGCCGAATGGGAATGGCGATGTCGATCAACGATCCCGGCAATGCGGAGATGGCGATCACGGTCGGCGCGACCCACCGTGACATGCCCCAGGTCTATGGAGTCTCCTACTTTTCTGCCAAGGGGCCGACGCTCGACGGTCGCCTGAAGCCGGATCTTCTGGCGCCGGGAGAGAGAATCGCCGTGGCCGCCGCGGGAAGAGCGGCGGATGCCGACACGAAGGGAGTCGCGCAATACGTCGAGGATAGCGGCACGGGCCAGGCGGCAGCCCACGTCTCTGGGGCGATCGCCGCCTTCCTTTCCGTCCGCCGCGAGCTCATCGGAAAACCGGAGGAGGTCAAGAAGATCTTTCTCGACACCGCGGTCGATCTCGGGCGCACCCCCTTCCATCAAGGCCGGGGGCTCATCAACCTCCTCCATGCCCTGGAGCACGCCGCCAGGGCGACCCCGCAGCCCATCAAGCCGGGCCGTCCCGGCAGTGCCGCCTCCGAGCCCAGGGAAAGCTCCAAGCAGCCCCTTCGATTGATGTGCAGCTATTCCCACAAAGACGAGGTGCTCTGGGACGAACTCAAGGCACATCTGGCGCCGCTCCGGCGTCAAGGGCTCATCGAGATCTGGCACGACCGCCGAATCATCGCCGGCGAAGAATGGTCCGAAGAGATCGCTTCGAGCCTGGAACAGGCGGACATCATCCTGCTGCTCGTCAGCGCCTATTTCGTTGATTCCGACTACTGCTATGGCATCGAGATGAAGCGTGCGCTCGAAAGGCACGAAGCCGGGGAGGCCCGGGTCATCCCGGTCGTGGTGCGGCCCACGGACTGGTCGGAAACGCCGTTCGCCAAGCTTCAGGCCCTCCCGCGGGATGGCAAGGCCGTAACCGGCTGGGGGGACCAGCACGAGGCATGGACCGATGTGGCCAAAGGTGTGCGGCGCGCCGTAGAGCAGAAAAACCGCTGAGCTTACTCAGACGCGAACGGGCGGACGGTGAAGCCCCAGCGCGGGACCGCGCCGCGATAGGCCCGGTAGCTCTCGCCAAACCGCGACTCGAGCGTGGGCTCTTCATAAAGGACCACGACGAGGTGAAAAAGGATGGACATGAGCACCGCGTATCGAAGCAGAGCGCTGCTGCGAAAGAGCCACGCCTCACCCAGGAGAACCGCGAGAACGCCGTTGTACATAGGATTCCGCGTGAAGCGGTATAAGCCGCGAACGACGAGAAGCTTCGGCGGATCGAATGGTGCGAGGGTGCCACGGCCAACGGAAAAAAAGTCCCACACGCAGAGAAGGAGAACGCAAGCACCGAGCAGGACAATGCAACCAGCCAGCACCGAGGCGGCGGAAAGACTGGGAATGAACAGCTGCTTGGAAGCTCGGAGAATCCGCAGCGGGATGTACCCTGCGACGGTGCAAGGGATGAGGATGAGGAAGAGGAGCGACCGCAGCAGGAGAAAAGCTTTCATGTTGTGCCGAGCTACGCCTTGAGCAGGAGCGCGATCTGGCCGGAGTGATAGGCGTTGTGCTGAAGAACACCGGCGACCATCTCGGCCCTGGTGACGCCTGCACCGAGCGCACGGTCGCGTGCTGTGCCGACCGGCTCCCGAAGGTGTTCATCGGACAGAGCGGAGACCGCGGTTGCCAGCTGCTCGAGAGACGTGCCCAGCTCGGCTCGGGCGCGGTCCCAGGCATCCTGGTTCGGCATCGGAGGAGCCGGCCAGTCGCCGTCTTCCGAGGCTGGGGCTCCGCGCCACCGAGCCGCCGGACGACTTCCCGTTGCCAGGCCGTCATGTGGAGGACGATTTCCCAGAGATTGTGGCCGTTGGCGAGCGGCCGGGCGGCCGCGGCGGCAAACGACACATCGCTCAAGAGATCGGCCGTTGCCGGGCCGTGCCACGGGTCCGAGGAGTAGCCCTTCCTCAGGAGCGCGGCCAGAGCCGGCCCAGACGCAAGGATTGGGTCGTTCCGATCGGGTACCGGAGCCATGCTGGGCCTCAAGTATAAGGGATGTCTGCCATCCTGCTTGGGAGTTGTTACACTCATACACTATGACCTTCCGCATCCTCACCCTCTTCCTCCTGCTTCTCCTGGTCCCTGCCCGGGCGCTCGGCACTGGCCGCGTGCTGCGCAGCTTGCCGGACAAGATCGATTCCCGGCAGAACTACATGATCTTCCTGCACGGCCGGATCGTCGAGGAGGAGGGGCTGCGTCCGACGAACCCCGAGCTCGGAGTCTATGAGTACGAGAAGATCCTGGCGGAATTCGCCAACCGGGGCTTCACGGTGATCTCCGAGCCGCGCCCGCGGAACACCGATCCCGAAATCTACGCCGACAAGGTTGTCGGGCAGGTCCGTGCTCTTCTGCGTGCGGGAGCACCGCCGGAGCACGTCGCCGTCGTGGGATTCTCCAAAGGCGGAGGGATCGCGTTCCTCACAGCCACGCGGCTGGCCGAGCCGAAGGTGAATTTCGTCATCCTGGCCGGCTGCAGCAACTGGACAGATCCCGAAGTCGCCAGCCGTCTCCAGGGACGGATCCTCTCGATGTACGACGCCTCCGACGGCTTGAACCCCTCCTGCAAGAAAGCTTTCGCCCAATCCAAGGGTCCGCTGGTCCAGGAGGAGGTGGTGCTGAAGCTCGGCACCGGCCACGGTGCTTTCTATCGGCCGGGAGAGTGGATGGACCGGGTAGCGGGGTGGGTGAAGCGGGCGGGGGGCTCTGGCTCCTGAGCCGGTGAAAGGAGCCCTCGAAAACCTAGCAGATTTATGGCAGGAAGACTCCGGCCCGAAGAGCGCGACGTCGAGGTCACAACGAATCACAGGTCTATGCTAATGTCGATATCACCGATACCGGCCTCGGTACTAGCCTGGCCAAACCAGAGTAGCACGCCAAACATTAAACTACCAATAAGAGAGAAGTACTCTTGCGGCAAGAAGTAGCCGCTCGTTGGTCTTGAGAGAGATAGTTTTCCAAACACTGTACGCACAAGCACACTCAGATTTGCGATTCCGAGAACCGCCAGCAGGAAAAGGCTGTCGACCAACGGCGGACTAGCACTGTGACAATATTCCTTGATGAAGACTCTGACCCCCTCCGACATTCCAGCCTCAAACCAACTCGCTGGATGGATCCATCCCAGAGCACTAGAGGCCACCCCACCGACGAGTGCATCCAATACCTGGAGGCTCGCGGCCCAACCCCTATCCACTCCGTCAGCAACTTGCGAGACGCCGACGCTTGTTAGGACAATCAGTCCAAGAGCGCTCCCCATAGCGAAACTACTCAACCCCAATTCTTTTCTGGTGCGGCCGCAGTTCCAAGCCGCTCGAAGTTGATCCACCACTAGTCGCCCCACGATGTTGAGAATAAGGAAGCACGCCAGAAGGACGGTGGCTATGGCAAACAGCCAGACTCCCACTCCCAGAAGAAAGTGGAAGGCCCTCATTATGAAGACCCAGGCGAGCTGAAGGAAGCGAATTACGGGCTCGAGAATTCGCAGAAGCCATTCCCAAAACGATGGCAAGAACATGTATGTAACCAAGCCTAGAAGGAATACAATGGATAACCAAAGCAGGAGTCTTCCAAAGTGTTTCCGAAGCCATTCGATAAGCGGCTCACGTAGAGTCCAGAGACTTACCAACACGAGGACTGGAACCCAAATGAACCAATACTCTAAAACGAATCCAAAGATTATACCGAGGACTCGGCGCACCCATCCAATAAATAGCGCCAGCCAGCCCATTACTCGAAAGACAACAAGCGAAATCCATGAGATCAGATGCAGTCCAAAGTAACCAGCTCCTAGCCCACCGAGACAGAACAGAGGCAAAAGTCGGTCTCTTTGCCGAGCGGCCCCGAGAAGGACCAAAAGACCCAAAAGCCAGATCCCCAGAAAGTTGTGAGTCATCATCCTGGAGAGCACTTCCCCGGGATCATTACCTTGCAAGGACGCCAAAGAATCTTGAGTTGCCTGCACTGGCCAGAAGAGGACACTGCGGAGACCTTCGACTTTGACACGACTGATCCAAAGCGATAGGAGCTTGGGAAAATTCATGCACAGAAAAATAAATCCCACCCCTGATATCAACATAAAATCCCTATACGTGCCCGGCCTGACAGAGACCTTCTCCATCGCTTCCTCCAGACTTAAAGGCAACCTTCGACATATTGTACAGCAGGAATCCTTCCGGCGCGAATCATTGTCACCTCGCCACCATTTGTGTCAAAAATCATTCGATAACTTCGATCAGATTCATCACGTGGCGTAAATACGAGAGAGCGCCCTCCTTCATCGTCGGCATGACCTTCCACCTCAAGACGTCCTGCAAACAGCTTATGAATCAGATCCTCGCTGCTCCCCACCCGAGCCCCGCTTCGACTTGATATCTGAGAATTTGCGATATCAACTCGTTCGATTCGACCGCCGATCACCATGAAATAAATTCCCTCGGGACCATGCTCCGGCTTAACATAGTAGCAACTCTCCGAGGTCCCACCCCAGTCCTCACTTACCGATAGAGGATCTCCGATGATCGAGGCTGCCTCCTCGGGAGTCATTCCAATCCGAATTGGCCCAATACCACGGATAGAAATCTTGACATCTTCAGTTAGGCGCTCTCGAGAAGAATTGGGGGAAAAGGAAGTCGTCCAGAACCGAGCGATGTAGGGTAGGACCACGATCAGGAGGATCATCGAGAAAAGCGTGGTACCTGCAAAGACTCCAATCGAGTCTTCTTCCGGTATGGGAAGACGATCAGGGGAGGCACCTTGGGACATCATCAACCTCTTGCAAATCTTTCTATATGGGTACAGGTCTTACACCCGGTCTTGACTTGTATTATACGCCTTCCTTTAGCCCGTGGAACATTTAGAGGAGAGACGCACGATCGCGGTAGACTCGTCGTTCGGGCCGATGGGCCGCATGTGTCTCTACGAAACCGCCGTGGTCTGCTGCCGCAGCCGTCTTGAGCGGGAGGCTTGGAGGAGCCGTGAGAGGGCAGTCGCCATTTGGTTCCGACCTGGACGAGCTACCTCTGTGAGCAGCCTGTCAGGCATAGTGCTGTTGCCGGCGGGACACCGCGCCCCGCTGGAGATCCCGCCGCGTATCAATCTTCCGCAGCGCCTCCGCCAAATCCTTGAGCTGGTCGAAGCTCTTCAAGGTGCGGTCCATCATGTCCTCGAGGTGCTGGTCGGCGAGGTCGCTTCCCTTCACTTTGTGGCCGACGTTGCGCAGGAAGGGGACCAGGTTCTCTCCGGCGGATCTGCCCAAGCAGCTCCAGGACGTTCGGCGGCAGGCTCTGGATGATCTCGGCGCTTCGCGGGGCGGTGGCTATGGTATGGTCGAGAAGCTCCAGGTAAGGGTCAAGTCGACGGACGGGTAGCCGGTGCGGCGGAAGCCGCGGGCTGGTTGCCGTTTCCGTCTCCGTTGCCTCGGGCCGCGGCGCCGGTTTGCAGGATCTCTCCAATCCAGTCAAGGCACAGGCCGAGATGGCCGAGGTGCTCGACGACGTGCTTCGTCAGGACGTGGTCTCCGTCGGCTTCTTTCTTCGCGGGGGAGCAGCGTTTGGTTTCGGTTGCGAGAGGGCTTGCAGGTTCGCCTGTATCGGCCTCGGGTCACCCGCAACTGCTTCAAGGCGATTCAGGAGGAGGTGGTGCTGAAGCTCGGCACTGGCCACGGCGCCTTCTATCGGCCGGGAGAGTGGATGGACCGGGTGGCGAGGTGGGTGAAGCGGGCGGGGTGGCGGCGGAGCCTGAGCCCCACTACCCCTGCGTCTCTTGGATTTCATTGATCTCGATCAGAATCTCACCCGCTGTCAACAAAGCTTTGACGTGAGGCCAATTCCGAACAATGAGATCTTTGAGAAAACGGTTGTTGCGATTCCCACAGGTAATCCAGAGGATTCGAGGCGGCGGACCGAAGCGGTCCTAAGACCCAGATCCTGAACAGCGTTGCTCTCTCCAAGGTCGAGCAGCCATCCAGCGAGCGCTGGTGGAAGTTGGGCGTCAACCCAGACTGGAAAGGGTGAAGCCACCGCCTATGCGGCCAGCGTCGGATGATCGAGGCGCCGTGCCGCATACTGCAGGCAAGCGGCAATGTCGTCCGATTCCAGGTAGGGATAAGACCGGAGGATCTCATCGTGACTCTGCCCGGCAGCCAGGAGCTCGAGAACGTCACTCACCCTGATCCGCATCCCGCGAATACAGGGGCGGCCACCACACTGGTTTGGGTTGACTGTGATCCGGTCAAGCAGGTCAGCCATCGATCGCCTCCGAGGGGAAGCCTACCAAAATCCAGGTACGTCCGGCAATGCCAGAAGGCAGGACAGGTCGCGCGGGAAAGGGACTCTGCCTACACACCCACCCGCCGTACAGGACCGGCACGGCTCCGTCACGAGAACCACTCTTCTCGCTCGATTCCCGCTTGCCGCAGGATCCGAGACAGGAGATCCGTGCTGATCTCCTGCCGGTGAGGGTTGGGGAGGATCAGGCGAACTGACCCCCGGACCATGAACTCGTGTCGACCACCGATGAAGGGGCCCTCGAAACCCAGCTCACGGAGGCGCTGGACGAGCTCCCGCCGCGAAATCGGGGAAAGCCGGCTCATGCCGACTTGCGGGGGAGCTCGAGACTGACATCTCCCATGGAAGGCAGAGTCTCTCCCCGGTAGATACTGAAGAAAACCCAATCCTCCAGGGCCACCATCAGATTTCGGCGACAAGCTTCCAGGCTGCTCCCGCTGGCCCAGATACCTTGGAGGCCCGGAATCTCTCCATAGTAGGGCTCTTCGTCTTCGATAATCTCGTAGTGGGCTTGTTCCATCGCGGCAGTCAAATAGTCCAGCAGCATCGGTATCACCTCGACGAATACTCTACCACTCGTCCTCTGTCCGCCTTCCATTGTACGGCGTCAGGTCTCCTTCGGTGGCTCCGAAGAGCTGGACTCTCGCGAAGCCTCTTTTGATCTCGGCCCAGCGCTCGGCCTGCTTCGGCGTCATCCTTCCTCGCAGCTCGGCGAGCTTCAAGAGGTTGTGCTCGGCTCCGGTGGTCAGGGTCTGCGCCTCGCCCGCGTAGTGATCGTCGATCAAGAGCTCCAGCTCTTTCTCATTCATCACCGGGACGACTTTCTCGGCGAGCTTGTTCATGTTGCGATAGCTCCCCTGGAGCTGGAACCGCGGCTCGGTCCGATAGGCGTCGTCCTGCGAGACGGAGAGGATGTATTGCTAACAGCTCGTCCAGCGTCCTCTGATCGGACGCGCGGACGCAACCGATCGCCTGCGCGACCTTGATCACGTCCTCGCAGGTCTTGTTGACCCGGACGAAGAAGGTGACCTTGATGCCGCGGCGCCGCGAGGCTCACGAAGAACCGACGCAGCGGTCGGATGAGCAGCGCCGTGACGGGCACGGCGAGCCCCAGCGCCACCAGGGGCGCCGCGATGGGCACCCAGGCGGAGCTTGTGCCGAGAAGCTCGGTGAAGACCAGGCAGAACCCCCAGCCGGCCAGGATCAGGACGCTGAGCATCAGCGTCACCGGCACGCCGCCCAGGCCGAGGGCCTGGATCAGACCCGCCAACCCCCCCGGAGAGTCGGCGTCGGCGTCCCCGTGGTGGTCTCCATGGTGGTGCCCATGAGCGTCCAGATGACCGTGGGCGTCCAGATGGTGCCCGTGGCCATCCAGATGCCCGTCCAGATGGAGATCGGCGTGGCCGTGGCCATCCAGGTCCGCGTCGCCGAGGAGGTCGATGTCCAGGGCGCCCAGCAGGACGAACAGCCAGTAGACGACCACCACTCCAAGAAGGATGGTGTAAACGACGGTGGGAAATGCCAGGATGGCGTTCAGGAACTCGGTCAAGAGGGGGGTACCTCCTCGTCTCCGGTCTTCCTCGGAATCAGTCGCTGCTTCGAGACAGGGGAGTTTACCATCGTGCTCATAGATACAATGACATCTTCGGGGAAGGCATTTCGGGGGACTCAATGGCCAAGCTCCTGTTGATCGAGAAAGACCCGGTGTCCGCGGCGGTTCTGGAAGACCGCCTGCGCGTGGCCGGCCACCAGGTGGAGATGCTCGCCGACGCCGCCCGGGCGGCCGGGATCGTCGATGAACGGCAGATCGAGCTGGTGGTGCTCGCCTTGCCCGAGGATCTCGCGGGCTCCCTGGGGCCGATCCGCGACCTGCGCTCCCGCCCCGGCACCCGCTCGGTGGCGGTCGTGGTGCTCTCGGACAACAACGAGCCGGCCTGGCGCGTGGCCGTCTTGCGGGCGGGCGCCGACGACTGCCTGGTCCGCCCCTTCGACCCGGAGGAGCTGGAGATCCGGGCCGAGCGGCTCCTCGGCAGCCGCATCGCCAACCTTCAGCTCCTCCAGGGGGACCTCGCCAACCATCCGCTCTGGGCCGTGCTCCAGTACCTGCGGCAGGTGAGCAAGACCGGCCACCTGCGGGTGCGCGGCGGCGCCGGCTCGGGCACGATCGACCTGCGGGAGGGCGAATTGGTGGCGGCCCGCTGGCAGGGGCTGCGCGGCAGCGAGGCGCTGCTCACCCTGCTCTCGGTCGAGGAAGGGAGCTTCCGCTTCGACGCCGCCGGGCCCGGCGAGGTCCCGGCCCAGACGCCCGAAGACCTGTCCATGCACGAGCTGCTGATGCAGGCGGCCTGGCTCAAGGACGAGCTTGAAAAGCGCCGGCAGTTCCTGCCCGCCACGGGAGAGCCCCTGGTGGTGGTCAGCGAGGAGCTCCCGGCCGATCCGGACATCGCGGACCTCCCGCTCGAACGCGTCCTTTCCCGGGTCCGCCTCCAGCCAGGGACCCGGCTCTTCGACCTCATCGCGGACGAGACCGAGGCGCCGCTCACCACGCGCCTCGCCGTGGCCTGCCTCTGCGAGCACGGCAACGTGGCGCCGCGCGACCAGGCCCCGCGGGTTTCGCCCCAGAATACGATGGAGATCTCGAACGCCATCGTCTTCGACATCGCCGTGGCCGACTTGGTCTCGGCGGCCGTAACGGCGGGCCTTCCGGCGGACCCTCTCCCTTGTCTGGTGCTCGTGGAGCCGGCGGTCTGGCCGAGGCTCCGCCGCCTGATCGAGATGGCCCCCGGCTTCCCGGCCAACGCGGGGCTGAGCACGCTGATCGATCACGTCGAGCTGCGCAGTGCCGGCAGCGCCATCTTCCCGAGCACCAAGGGCCGTCTGGCGCTCCACGTTCAAGTGCTCGCTCCGTCGGAGCCGCCGCAGCTCGCGGCCCTGGTGCCGGACTGCGCCGGCGTCCTCATCTGGCTGCAGAACGCCGAAGCTCAGGACCAGGTCCGCAACGTGGTCCAGCGCCTGGAGGCGAGCGCCCTCGCGGCGACGGGCATGCTGATCGCGGGCACGGAAACCGCGCAGCAGGCCGCCTCGGAGCTCGCCCACAAGAGCCGGAAGTGGCGGACCAGCCCGCACGCGCCGCAGAGCCTGCTGGGGATTTTGCGGCTGATGCACCCACGGCGGGGATAGCAAAAGGCCCCCCTCTCCGACACACCACCGACACGTCACCGACGCGTCGCCCCCTCCCCCACTTCAGGCCTGCTCGCGCGTAAACGACTGATTCTTCATAGCTTTCTTTTTTTCTGTCCTTGGCACCCGCCTTGCCTTTCCAGGCAGGGCGTACCACGGATGGCTCCATTCCCCACCTCGTCCGGCCGGCGTGGCCGCGGGAATCGGCTCATCCACATCCATGGACCCCAAAAGGAGAGCTCAATGGCCGACGATCCAAACGCCCCGAAGAATCTCGACATCAGCCTGACCGACATCCACTCGGCAATCACCGCCCTGTCGGAGAAGTTGGACAAGCTCCAAGCCCAACCTCCCTGTACTCCGTGCACCCCCTGTCAACCCTGCACCGCGCAGTGCCAGGCGTGCTGGACGCAGCTTTGCGCGCCTTGTCACCAACCCTGCGTGGTCAGCTACTGCCAGCCGTGCCATCAGCCGTGCGTGGTCAGCTACTGTGCGCCTTGCCACCAGCCGTGCGTGGTCACCCTCTGCACGACCGGTCCCCAGCCGCTGTGCTCGCCATGCCAGAACTGCACTCCATGCACCCCATGCGCGCAGTGTGTCCAGTGCACCGCTCAGTGCGTTCAGTGCGTTCAGTGCGCCACGCAGTGCGCCCGGTGCGTCCAGTGCAACACAACCCAGTGCGTCTGCTGCACGCCGTGCGCGCAGTGCGGGTAGTCAGCTCGGTTTCACGGTAAGAATCGGCGCGCGGGCTCCGGCCCGGGAGGGGTCCGCGCGCCGCCGATTTCAGACTCCCCGGCAGGAGCTTTCGACCTCATGGCTCGCATTCGCCTCAGTCCTTCCGCCAGCATCGCCCCCACCGAGACCGGGGTCCTCCTCCGGTCGGACCTCGGCACGTCCCGGCTGGACGGCGCCGACGTCCGCGTGTTCGTCACCGAAATCGTGCCGCTTCTCGACGGCTCGCGCGAGCCCGAGGAGGTGGCCGCCGCGCTGCCGGGCTACGCATCCGCGAGCGTGCTCGGGCTGCTCGAGCTGCTCCGCCAGCGCGGGCTCGTGGAGCCGGTGGCCGAGGGCCCGGCCCGGGAGGCCCGCGAGGCCCAGGAGCGCTTCTTCCAGGGATGGCAGCTCCCTCCCGGCGAAGGAGCGGCCCGGCTCGCACAGTGCCGCGTCCTGATCGCCGGGCTCAGCCCGTGGGGAGCCGTGGCCGCCTGCGAGCTCGCGGCCTCCGGCGTCGGGACGCTGCACCTCTTGGACGACCTGACCGTCGGCCCGGACGACCTTCTGGCCGTGCGTGCCTGGGGACCCGATTCCCTCGGCCGGCTGCGCCGCGAGGTCCTGCGCGAGACGCTGGCGGTGATCGCCCCGGATTGCACGGTGACCACCGGCCTGCTCGCTCCGGCGGTGAGCGGCGACCGCCTCCTGGTCGATTCGGAGGGTCCGTGGAACCTGGTTCTGGCGGGATTGACGGCGGACGATCTGTTCCTCCTCCGCAAGGTCTCGGGCTTCGCGCATCGCCAGGGTGTGATCTCCCTCTACGGCCACGTCGACGGCATCGAAGCCTGGATCGGCCCTGTGGTGGTGCCCGGGGAGACCGCGTGCTGGAACTGCTTCCGGCTGCGCCGCCTGGCCAACGCCGACTACCCCGCCGCCGCGCATGAGCTCGACGCCTCGCTCACCGGCGCTCCGGCGGAACCGCGCGCCCGCGCCTATCTCGCTCCCATGGCCCCGCTGGCCGGCCATCTCCTTGCCCTCGAAGCGCTCCAGCTCCTCGCCGGCTACGCTCCGTCCCGACTGCCCGGCCGCGTGCGGGTCCACAACCTGGTGACGGGTGAGAGCTCGCTCCACGGGATCGTCCACATGCCCTGGTGCGAGCTGTGCGGCGGAGCCGCGCAGGCCCGGCGCCCGGGTGGGGCCGCGCTGGCGGATGGTGAGGCGAGCCCGAACCTTGGCGATGCGCACAGTCCGCAGGCGCTTCGGGAGATCCTCGCCGGCTGGGTCGATCCGCGCGTCGGCGTGGTTCGCTCGCTGACGAGCGGCCCGGCGCCGGTGAACGGTGGAGGGCTGCTGGAGCTGCCGGTCACCGGCACGGCCATCCTGGGGACCTACACCGAGGGGCGGCTGCCGCCCGTGCCCGATCCGTCGATCGGCTCCGGCAAGGGGCTCCGCGAGGTGGAGGCTCTGGTCGGGGCCTTCGGCGAGGCGATCGAGCGCTACTCGGCGTCCCGGTACCGCAAGCAGGACCTTCTGGTCTGCGCCGCGCCGGATCTGGGCGCGGACGCGTTCGATCCGCAGCGCCTCTGCCTCTACAGCGAGGAGCAGTACGCCGCGCCGGGCTTCCCCTACACTCGGTACGATCCGGCGCGGCCGATCCACTGGGTCGAAGGGTTCTGGATCGACACCCGGGAGAAGGTCTGGGTGCCGGCTCTCCCCACGTTCTTCAACTTCCAGGTCTGTCCGCACGAGCTGTTCTGCCAGGTCTCGTCGAACGGCCTGGCGGCCGGCGCGGACCTCCAGGACGCGTCGCTGCGCGCCCTCTTCGAGCTGATCGAGCGCGACGCCTTCCTGCTCACCTGGCTCGGCCGCCTCCCCGCGCGCCGGCTGGCCGTGGATTCGAGCCTCGATGCGGGCGCCCGCGAGGTCGTGCGGCTCCTCGGCGAGCACGGCGTGGCCGTGGAGCTGTACCTGATGGATTCAGGAACGGGCATTCCGACCGTCACCGCCCTCGGCCTGGGCGACGGCGTCCGCTGGCCCGCCGCGTACGTGGCCCTCTCCACCCACACCGATCCGCGGGCCGCGGCGCGCAAGGCCATCCTCGAGCTCGCGCACGTGGGGCCGTACCTGGTGCGCCTCCTCGCCGAAAACGCTCGCATCCCCGGCACGCCCGAAGAGGTCGAATCGCTCGACGATCACGCCCTCTACTACGCTCCGAGCGAGCGGCTCGCCGCCTTCGACTTCCTGCGCGCCGGCGAGAGCGTCCCGATCGGCGACCTGCCGGCCGGCGATCCTCCCACGCTGGAGATCTGCGCCGAGCGTCTCGCCGCCGCCGGCTTGCGCGTCGCGGCCGTGGACGTGACCTCGCCGGACGTGGCCCTCGGGCCGTTCCGGGTGGCGCGCGTCCTGGGCACGGACATGCAGCCGATCCACTTCGGCGAACGCTACCGCCGCCTGGCCAATCCGCGCCTCGAACAGGTCCTGGCGGGCCGGCCGATCAACCCCGATCCACATCCGTTGGCGTGACCTCCAATGAATTCTATCGAGCCGGACCTTGCCGGTCTCTATCACCTGAACTCCTCGAGCACCCGGAGCAAGATCCTGGAGCGCGAGCAGGATCCGGAGACCCGGCCCGCGAGCCGGCGCCTCTATCCCGGCGCCGAGAGGGTCCGCCTGCCCGGGCGCGATTTCGACCTGCCGCTGCCCTTGGGGGACGCCCTGGAACGGCGCTCGTCGCGGCGCGACTTCCGCCTCGCTCCCCTGCCTCTGGAGACCCTCGGCCGCCTGCTCCACGCCTCGTTCGGCAGGAACCAACGGAGATCCCGTCCGTTCCCCTCCGCCGGAGGGCTGTATCCGCTGGAGCTGTACGCCATCACGCAGCAGGTCGAGGGGCTGCCGGACGGCATCTGGCATTACGACCCCTGGGTCCACGAGCTGGCGCTGCGGCGGGACGGCCGGTTCTTCGACGAAGCCTCCGCCATCGCCTACGGCCAGGCGGTGATCCGCCAAGCCAACCTCCTGCTCTGCCTGAGCGCGGTGTTCGAGCGGACGGCCGCGAAATACGGGCAGCGCGGCTACCGCTACGTGCTCTTCGAAGCGGGCCACGTGGGCCAGAACCTCTACCTGGTGGCGGACGCGCTCGGCTTGGCGCCGTTCTCGATCGGCGGCTTCTTCGACCATGAGCTCGACGCTCTCCTCCGCCTGCCGTCCGGCGAGGAGGAAGCGCTCTATCTCTTCTGCGCCGGCCAACCCGCCAGTCAACTGGGAGGCTCCTGATGCGCGTCGTCGTCTGCGGCACCGGATATGGTGCGTCCTATCTGCAGGCCCTCTGGAACCATCCGAGCGGGCTCCGGCTCGCCGGCATCCTCGCCCGCGGCAGCGGCCGCTCCCAGGCCCTGGCGCGGCAATGGGGAGTGCCGCTCTGGAGATCGCCGGACGAGATCCCGCAAGGCGCCGTGGACGCCGCCTGCGTGGCCGTGGGCTGGCCGGCGGGCCGCGAGCTCGCGCTCGCCTTCCTGCGGCGTGGCGTCCCCGTTCTCGCCGAGCACCCGATGGAGCCAGGGGACGTCGAGGAGGCGCTCGCCGCGGCGCGCGAGCACGGCACCGTCTTCCACCTCAACAGCCACTACGCCGATCTGGAAACCGTGCAGCCGTTCCTCGCAGCCTGCGCCGCGGCACGCCAGCGCTCGCGCCCGCTCTTCGTCTCGGCGATGAGCAATCCGCGGGCGCTCTACTCCTGCGTCGATCTCCTGGCCCGCGCGCTCGGCACCCTGCAACCGTTCGAGATCCGGAGCATCGTCCCCGGCGGCACACTCCCGCCGCTGGTTCCGCTGCAAGGAACCGCCGCCGGAATCCCCCTCCTCCTTCAATGCCACCGGCTCGTCTCCGCAGTCGACGACGGCTCCGCCGCCTGGACCAGCCACCATGTCGTGATCGGATTCGCCGAAGGGCACCTGATCCTCGGTGACAACGTAGGCCCCGTCATCTGGGTGGGAGCGCCGCCGCCGGTCCACCAGCTCGGACCCGCCGTGCTGGCCGCCCCGGCCTGGTCCCAGCTCCCGCCGAGCCCGCCGCCCTCCTTCGGCGAGCACTTCTATGGCGTCCGCGAGAGGGCGAACCGCCTGGCTCTGGCGCGCTGGGCCGATCAGGTCCGCACCGGCCGTGCAGTTCCCGAGCAGGCTCCGGAGCACCTGCTGGAGGTCAGCCGCGCTTGGCGGGCGATTCTGGATTTGTTGGGGCCGTTCGAGACGGTGACGGGAGTACTATGAGGCGGCATGAGCCGGCACAGTCGGGAGGATAGCGACGACGAGCGCGTCTGGCAGGAGGACCTCGAAGTCGTCGTGCCCGTGTACGGCGTCGACGACGTCCCGCCACCCCTCGAAACGCTGCTCTATGCCTGGCAGCACACGCTCGTGGACGTCTCGCCGTACGTCCTGCCGCTGATCGTGGCCGGAGCCGTCGGCTACAGCTCCGAGCAGGCGGCAGCGATGATCTCCGCCTGTCTCGTGCTGATGGGCCTCTCCACCTTCGCCAACGCCACCTGGGGGAACCGGCTGCCGTCGGTGCTCGGTCCGTCGGCGACCGATACAGGGGCCATGGCGACCGCCGGGTCGATCTATGGCGCTCCCGCGATGTGGATGGCCGGCTTCATCGGCGGCCTCTTCGAGATCGTGGTGGGCGCGAGCGGCGTGCTCAAGCCGCTGCGCCGCTTTCTGCCGCCCTACGTCTGCGGCATCGTGGTGCTCACCATCGGCATCTCGCTCGCCCGCGTCGCGGGAGGCTGGATCTTCAACCATCCCGATCCGACCCAGCTGAGCCTCGCTGCCGGCGCGGTCCTCTCGATCCTCGTGTTGACGGTGATCGGACATCGCCTGCGGCTCGGCGTCCTGGCGCGCGGCGCCCTCTTTTTCAGCCTGATCCTCTTCGGCGTGGTGATCGCCGGCGCGATGGGCCGCGCCGATTTCTCCGCCCTGGAGCGCGCGCGCTGGTTCGGCCTGCCCCGGCTCTTCGCCTTTGGCGGGCCCGGCCTGGGATGGGAGCTCGCGGCGGGAGCGGTCTTCGGCGTCCTCGTCGGCTATCTCGGCTCGATCGCCGAATCGATCGGAGACTACGCCGGCACCTGCGCCGTCTCCGGCATCACCTACAAGGTGCGGCACATGCGCCGCGGCATCACCGTCGAAGGGATCGCCTCGGCCATCGGACCTCTCTTCGGCGGCTTGCCGCTGACGACCTACAGCCAGAACACCGGAGTCATCGCCACCACGCGCGTCGCCAGCCGCCGGGTGGTCCAGGTCGCGGCCCTGCTCCTGCTGCTTTACGGGCTTTCGCCGAAATTTGGCGCCCTGCTTGTGCTGATCCCGCGGCCGATCGTGGGAGCTGTCTTCCTGGTGATCTGCGGCATGATCGCCACGGTCGGCCTGCGGTTGCTCGGTTGCGGCCCCAAAGACGAAGCCTGGCTCCTGACCACCGCCATCACCCTGATCGCCGCGCTCACCCTGCCGCCCGCTGTCACCGCGCAGGTCGAGTGGTACGGGGGGCTGCCGCCGATCGCCAAGCTGTTTCTGGCCAACGCGGTGGTGATTGCGATTACGTTGGGGATCTTGCTCAATGCGATCTTTCGGGCGGCGCTGATCGACGAGCGCACGCCCCCGGCGGCCATGCTAGAATCTCGTCGAGAGGAAACACCATGACCCGACTTTTGGCAAAAGCGCTCGAAGAAGCATCGAGACTACCCGAGACTCTGCAAGATGAGATCGCGGAACGTCTGCTCGACGACATCCATGGCGAAGAGCAATGGGACCAGACCCTCACCCGGTCGGCCGATGCGTTGGAGAAGCTCGCTGATCGAGCACTAGCCGACTTCAGAGCCGGCCGCACGAAGAAGATGGGCTTCGACGAGCTTTGATCTCCCAGCTCTCCGAAAATTTTCTCGACTGTTTCCGGAAGCTTCCGGAAGGCATCAAGCGGACGGCGAGAAAGAACTACAGGCTCTGGAAGGAAAACCCCTCCCACCCGAGTCTGGACTTCAAACGGGTCCACACCCGCCGTCCAGTCTATTCGGTGCGGGTCGGCATCGGGTGGAGAGCTTTGGGAATCCGGGAGGGGGACACGATCGTCTGGTTCTGGATCGGTCCCCACGGTGCGTACGAAAGACTTCTTGAGCAGCTTTGATCTCCCGGATCAATCCAAGGCTCCTCTAATCTCCTACGCCCCCTTCTTCCACTCCGCCTTCGTCGTCTCCAGCCCGGCGACGTACTCCTTCGGCGCCTTGCCTTGGGCGAGAGCGATCGCCTTGTCGAGCTGGACGAGAGCCTCTTCGGTCTTCCCTGCCTTCTGCAGGAGCCTGGCCTTGGTCTCGTGATTCCAGAAGCTCTCTTGCAGAGCCATCGCCTTGTCGACCCACGCCATGGCCTCGTTGAGACGCTGGTCCTTCTCAAGAGCGTAGTGGGCGGCGGTTTGATAATCCTCCCAGCCTGGCTTTCCGGCGAGGGTGTCGTCGATGCTCTTCCAGGTCATGGCATCCACGTCCGTCTCCACCGTGAACGGGACCCGCAGGTTTTCCCAGGCCATCTCGACGACCGCCTTGCCGTTGCCGGACGGAGTGATCTGAAAAGCCATCCACTCGGTGAACGGGCCGGTCTGCGGCTGGACGTCGAAGCGCAGGAGGTCCTCCTCCGCCTTGTAGAAGTAGGCGCCCCACTGCTTCGGCTGTTTGTTGAGGATCAGCGTCCACTTGTCCTGCCCGGGGATGGCGAAGAGCCCGTAGGTGCCGGCCGGCACGTCCTTGCCCTCGACCTTGACGGGATCGGCGAAGGTGATCGTGGTCGCTTCGTTGGCGCCGAGACGCCAGACCTGGCCGTAGGGCACGAGCTCGCCCCAGATCTTGCGGCCTTTCACCCCGGGCCGGTGGTACTCGATGGCTATGTCTGTGGTGCCGACGACCGTCTTGACCGAAGCGCCCGGGCTCGGCTGCGGGAGCTTGATCTCGGCCCGAGCCGAGCCAAGGGCGCAGAGTGAGAGGAGAAGCGCGAGAGCGATGGACTTTTTCATGAGGCCTCCAGGAAAGAGAGGAGGCATCATAGCGGACTGTCAGGGGCGAGAGGCGGGGCTCCGGACCAGCGAGCCCAGCAGGTCCCTCACCCAGGACAGCTCGTCCTCGTTGACGGTGTGCCCCATGCCCGGATAGATCCGTTCGGTCACCTGAGCGCCCATCCGCCGGGCGATCTCCGCGCTCTCGTGCACCCTCTCCTCGGGGATGTGCGGATCCCGGTCGCTGCAGCCGAGGAACACCGGTGTGCCGTCGAATGAGCCTTCATACTCCCGCGGCGGGCCGGGCGGGCCGATCAGCCCTCCCGACAGCGCCACCAGCCCGGCGTAGCGCTTCGCGTGACGCGCGGCGAATTCGAGTGTCAAGCAGGCTCCCTGGGAGAACCCGAGGAGGACTGTGCGCTCCGCCGGGACGCCCTCGGCCTCCAGCTTCGCCAGCAAGCCCTCCAGGACTTCCAGCGCCGACGACAGGTACGGCTCGTTCCGCTCGATGGGCGCCATGAAGCTGTACGGATACCAGGTGGAGCCGGCCGCCTGGGGCGCCACGTACGCCAGCTCCGGCCGGCCGAGCTCGTCCGCGAGGGTCAGGATCGACTCCGCGCTCGCACCCCGGCCGTGCACCATCACCACCGCCGCATCCGCCTCCCGCAGGGGCTGGCCGGCCGCGACGGCCGCCTGACCCTGATGAACTCCCTGATGAATTTCGTTCCGCGTCACTTCACACCTCCTGTCAGAGCCGCGACGTCCCGCACCTCGACCGGCGGCAGGATGGACTCGATCCTCGGCCGGTCCGGCTCCAGCCAGGCCGGCAGCCGTAGCGAGCGTCCCAGCACCTCGACCGTCTCATCCGTCGCAAAGCCCGGCGTATCGGTCGCCAGCTCGAAGAGCACGCCGCCCCGCTCGCGGAAGTAGATCGAGTGGAAGTACTGCCGGTCCATGACCGGGCTCACGGGAAAACCCTCCTCGGTCAGCTCCGTATGCCATGACACCTGAGCCGGATCATCCGCCACCCGGAAGGCCACGTGATGCACCGTGCCCGCCGCGACGTGCCCCCGCGGCGCATCTGGCCGCGCCAGGATGTCGACTCGCGTCCCAGGCCCCCCGGTGCCGGCCTCGAAGCGGAAGCGGTCCTTCCCTTCGCCGGCCGGCTGGAAGCCCAGGAAATCCCGCACCACTCCAGCCGTCACCTCCGGGTTCCACTCGGTCAACGTCACCCCTTCGAAGCCACGGATCGCATGCACCGCCGGCACCGGGCCGCCGGTCCATGGCTCGCGGCTGTCTCCGGCGCGGGCCACCAGCTCCAGCTTCAGCCCGTCCGGATCGAGCAGCGTGATCACCTCCTCGTCGAAGCCTGGACGAGTCTTTGGCTCCTCGGCGACGACGCCGAGCTTCTTCAGGCGCTCGGCCCACCACCCTAGCGAGCCCTCGGACACCGAGAACGCCGTGGCCGTGGCCTGCCCGGCGCCGTGCGAGCCCCGCCGCGCCATCGGCCAGGGGAAGAACGTCATGATCGTCCCCGGCCGGCCCTGCTCGTCTCCATAGTAGAAATGATAGGTCCCGGGATCGTCGAAGTTCACCGTCTTCTTGACCAGCCGGAGCCCCAGCACGCCTGCATAGAAATCTACGTTCGCCTGCGGATCGCGAGCGATCGCGGTCACGTGGTGGACGCCTTCGATCTGCTTCGTCATGACTCTCTCCTTTCGACCTCGCAACGACATCTGTTTGAACAGCTATCCGTTCAAAAAAATTCAAGCTCTCTCTCGCGCCCGCTCCAGAAGCTCGATGAACCGCTGGAGATCCTCCTCTCCCAGGTGGCCGAGAAGCTCGCGGAGGACCCGGTCGACCGGCTTGTCGATCTCGTCCAACACCGCCAAGCCCTTCTCGGTGATGCGCGCCCGGACGACCCGGCGGTCCTGCTCGTCCCGCAGCCGCTCCAGAAGCCCCTGTTTTTCCAGGCGGTCCAACAGGCGCGTGACGTCCGGTCCCGGGCTGACCAGCCGCTCCCCGATCTCCCCACAGGTCAGCGCATCCGGGCCGGCGCCGCGCAGGATGCGCAGCACGTTGTGCTGGGCCGGGGTCAAGTCATGCGCCTCCATCTCCCGGCCCACCCGGCGAAGCAGCAGAGCCGCCGTCCGCTGGAGGGCGAGGAACACCTCTTCCTCCAGACTCTCGAACGGCTTGCTTTGCCGGATCTCGGTGCTGAGCTTTCCCGCCATTGCTCGTTGAAACAGAGGTTGGTTGGACGGTTATTCCTGAGGGGGCAGATCAGGGGCATATACTCCCTCCATGCGATCCGTCGCCGACGACCTGCGAGAGGAGCTTCAGGAAGAGGTTCTCCTCCTTCCCTTCGAGGAACGCATGGCGCTCGCCTTGCGGCTCGGGGAGCGAGGCCTGGAGATGTTCCAGCAAGCGAGCGGCCTCGACCGCGAGACCGCGATCCGGGAGCTCCAGCGCCAACGCCAGGCCGGGCGCACGCCTTCCAAGTGCATGACCGAGCTGATCGGATGAGCCTGCTGGATGAGGTCAGCTCGACTCTCATGGCGGCCGGAGTCCGTCATGCCTTGATCGGTGCGCTCGCCCTCTCCGCCTACGGAGTCAACCGCGCGACCGTCGATCTCGACCTGTTCGTCACCGAGTCCTCATGCCTGACACCTGATCTCTGGGCCGACCTGCGAAGCCGGGGCATTGCCGTCGAGGTCCGAAAGGGGGATATGAACGATCCCTTGGCCGGCGTGGTTCGCCTCAAGGCTCGCTTCGTCTGCCCCAGCGGCCAGTTTGTAAGGCTCCGCCACGGCTGCGGAAGCCTCTATGGTTGCCCCTACAGGCCGATCCAGCCACCTCGAACGCTCGACCGAATGCCGGTCGAGAATCGGAGTGGGGCAGTCAGCGCCCTCCAAAAATAGGTCGAGACTGGCCGTTTATTCTCGACCTGACCCGAGAATTTTGATCACCGCGTCCGTCCAGAGGTCGAGACTCTGGCTTCTGCAGTCCCTTCCGTCGTCTCATAGGTCGAGAAAGAGAGGAATGAAGTCGAGAGTCTGCTTCCGGAAGTCGAGAGTTGCAGACCGGAGGGGGTGACGGAACCGGCGGTGGTCGAGTATTGCACCACACTCTCGACCTCCGGGCGTTCTGGCGTAGTCCACTTTCCGGGTCAGCTCCCGGCAAATCCGGCAGTCGCGACACCGGCCCCGCCTCCAAGCCGCGCCTGACGCAGATGCGCCAGGAGAGGGCGCGGCACGAGGCGCGGTTTGTGCGAACGAGCTGAGGGAAGAACGATTTGACCGCCTTCTCACCCCTCCCCGAACCGCAGCCCCTCATCCCACCGCGAACGAAACAGAAACCTCAACACCTGGCGCGCCAGCTCGGCGGTGGCTTCCTCGCGCTCGGCGGCATCTTGGAAGAGCTGCAAGGCGGCCAGGGCTTCGCGGTGGATGCCTTTCTCCTGAAAGATGACGACCAGCTCCGCGGCCATTTCTTTGACCCGGGCCGTCCGGCCTTCGGCCAGCAACAGAGGTGCGATCTCCAATTGGGCCAGAGCCGCGCTGTACCACATTTCGCGAGCTTCAAACTCCCGACGCGCCTGCTCCAGCAGAAGAGCCGCCTCCACGGTGTGGCCCAACCCCGCGGCGATGCGGCCCTCCAACCAGAGGACACGAAGGAGTCCGATCTGATCCCCCATCTCCGTGGCGAGGCTGCGCACCTTCTCCACGAGCTCCGCGGCCTCGGCATGGCGGCCCGCGTTGCAGTAGGCAACGCCCAGATTCAGATGCAGCATGTTCAGGAGCCGCGCATCTCCCTGGGCCTCGACTAGGGGCTTCGCCTGGAGGAGAGTCACGATCGCCTGCTCGGCCTCGCCCATGACCTCCAGGGTGAAGCCTTTATTGATCAGAATACGGCCTTTCTGATGGCTCACGGCGGCGGCTTCGTCGAGCAGCTTCAATGCCTCGGCGAACCGGCGTTCGTCGCGGCACAATGAGGCCTCCAGGTCGAGGAGCCTCCCAGGATCGAGCAGGCCCTGGGGGTCCGAGCCGGCGGCCCAGAGCTTCTTCGCCTGCTCGATCCCGGCCCGGGCCGCTTCCAGCTCGCCGGCGACCCTGGAGACATTCGGCAAGGCGGCCTCCGCGTACCCCCGGATTCGATTCTGCCAGTCTTCAGGGCCCGGCACCCGTTCCGCGACCTCCCGCGCCAGACGGGCAAGGGAAGCGGCACGTTCGAGATCTCGCGAGGCTTCGGTGACTGATTCCTCCATCAGCCACTCGGCCAAGGCCCAGTTTTGAAATTCGGGTCCGACTCTGACCACTGTCAGCTGCTGCTCCTCGGTCAGATCCTTCAGCCGCGACCACAGCTCATCAACTCCGCAGCGGTCCTCGGCCCTGGGAGGCCGCACTGCGAGGGGCAGCCGGAGGAGACGCTGGGTGACGCGGGCGGCCACGGCGGCCAGCTCGCCTGCCAGGCCTCCCAAGCCGGTCCGCTGTCTCGGCCTCCGCAGCGTATCGGCGAAGTGGAGCA
>DATFPH010000569.1:0-7859 GCA_035264905.1 Thermoanaerobaculia bacterium | reverse complement strand
TCGAGGCGGATGGTGCGTCCCTGGAAGACCTGCCGGCTGGAGAGGCGCTCGCCCTGCTTCCGGTCGCGTCCGCTCACTGGGTGCGTGCCCCCAGAGCGCGCCGGATCACTGCTGTCTCCCCGGCTGCACCGGCATCATCAT
Organism: Thermoanaerobaculia bacterium; assembly: GCA_035264905.1. Classification (GTDB taxonomy): domain Bacteria; phylum Acidobacteriota; class Thermoanaerobaculia; order Multivoradales; family UBA5704; genus UBA5704. The sequence goes on along the minus strand of DATFPH010000569.1, from coordinate 7,718 downwards.
CTCGGTCTTCTCGTAACCGGCCGGAATCTCGAACGCCGAAGCCGGCACGGTCGCCTTGGTGTCGAGCTGCGTCACCTCCATGGTGGTCCTGGAGGTGGTCTGCTTGTTGTTCTTCTTGTTGGTCGAGGTGCTGACGGTCACGGTCTTCAGGGGGAAGCCGGCGACCTTCTCGCGGCCGGAGGCGATCAGCTTGTCGAGCTGCTCGTTGCCCGTCTTCAGCGCGTCGGCCCGCAGCCAGACGGAGAGAGCGGGGTCCTGCAGCTGGCTGGTCGCCCAGATGTCCTCCTCGTTGACGATGGCGGACTCGTTGCCCATGCCGAACACCCGGATCTTCATGGTGTAGCTGGTGCGGTACTTGGTGTGACGCGTCGCCTGGCCGGCGATGGCCGGGCCCGCCTCGTCGACGAGCTTCTCGACCTTGGGCTCGGAGAACTCGAATTTGACCAGGGGACCGACGCCGTTCAAGACGGCACCGGCGGCGCCGAGCATGGCCGCGGGATCCCACTCCGCGTACGTCTTCTCTTTCGGATCGACCAGATAGATGGTCTTGGCGCCGTTCTTGGTGATCAGCCAGGTCCCTTCCTTGAGCATCGGGTTGGCGCTCTCCTGGATTTCGACCTTGGCGTTGTCGCCCGTCACCCACCCCTCGACCTGGATGTCGGCGGGATTCTTGCCCGCCACATCCTGGACCTTGGTGACCGACTTGTAGTGGATGCCGGCGAACGAGGGCACCGCGGCCAGGGCGCAGAGCAGGGCGAGGACGATGATGCTGAGCTGCTTCTTCATGAAGTGGATCTCCTCTGTCGTGCCGGGCGATGATACCTCAGGCCCTCACACGTGGTTCATCAGCATCAGATCATAAACGGCTCCAAAAGCGAGCCCGGCTTGATCGGGGGTGGCGCGTTGGAGACGGCAAGCGGATGAACCCGGGTCACCTCTGTATCGGCGCTGTGGACCTCGACCCGGTCTCCAGCGAGGTGGCGGAGGATGCCCTCGGCCATCTGGGAGCGGGCGCTGTTGTGGGTGCACAAAGAGTGGCCGGCATCCAAGGACAGGCTCAAGGTTCGGTGCAGGGCCTACAAGACCGCGCTCCGGGCGTTCCTGGATGAGATCCCCCGCGCAGAGCTGGCCAAGGAGCTTCGGCCTCGAATCATGGCATGGACGCCGGGGTGGCTGGTTCCTTGCCGGGCGGATGGGACGTTCGAGGCGGCGGTGTAGGGACTAGATCTCGACCTGCATGCCGATCTCGATGACACGGTTGGGGGGGAGGCGGAAGTATCGGGTCGCGAACAGGGAATTGCGTGCCATGAAAATGAACAACGCATCGAGAAAACGACCGAGGGGAGACTTGCGGCGCGATAGAAACGTGCTCCGGCTCAGCATGAAAGTCGCACTGCCCGGATCGACTGCAAGGCCCTGTTTTCCCAGGCTGCGGAGCACCCTGGGCACATCGGGATCTTCCATGAATCCGGAGCGGGAGATCACCCGGTAAAAGCCATGGCCCAGCACCTCGACCACATTCCTCTCCTGCTCGGGTACTTGAGGGATCTCCTCGGTCACGATGGTCAAGAAAACGTTCTGCTCGTGGATCACTCTGTTGTGCTTGATGTTGTGCAGGAGAGCCGGGGGCGTGCCGCTCGACTCGCCCGTCAAGAAGACCGCGGTTCCTGGCACGCGGTGCAGGCCCCGGCGCACGACGTCCTCGATGATGCGCTCGGCTGGAATCGAGACCTCGGCCAGCCGGGCGGCTTGCGCGCTACGGCCGCGCCGCCAGCTCGCAAACAAGGCGAAGACCGCCGCCGCGACAACGAGCGGGAACCAACCGCCCTGCGCGACCTTGATGATGTTGGCGCCGAAGAAAGCGAGGTCGGCAACGAGAAAGACCGCCGTCACTCCGGCCGCGACCCAGAGGTTCCACCCCCAGAGCTTCCGCGCGACCACGAAGGCGAGCAGTGAGGTAATGATCATCGTCGTCGTCACGGCGACGCCGTAGGCGGCGGCGATGTTGCTCGAGGTGCGGAACCCGAGCACCAGCGCAATCGTCGCGACCATCAGCCCCCAGTTTGCGAACGGGATGTAGATCTGGCCAATCTCCCGGGCCGAGGTATGGATAATCTCCATGCGCGGCGCATAGCCAAGTTGGATTGCCTGGCGGGTCAGCGAGAAGACGCCGGAGATGACCGCCTGCGAGGCGATCACCGCCGCCATGGTGGCCAGGATCAGCAGCGGGAGCTGTCCCCAGCCTGGGGCGAGGCGGTAGAACGGGTTGTCTGCCGCGGCAGGATCGCGCAACACCAGCGCCCCCTGGCCGAAATAGTTGAGGACCAGCGCGGGCGCGACGATCGAAAACCAATCGATCTGGATCGGCCGCTCGCCAAAGTGCCCGAGGTCGGCATAGAGCGCCTCTCCGCCGGTGGCGACGAGGAAGACAGCGCCCAGCACCAGGTAGCCGGGGACCCCATTGCGGGCGAAGAATCGGAAGGCGTGCAGGGGGTTGAGCGCGGCCAGCACTCCCGGCGTCTGCGCGATGCTGAACACGCCGAGCGTGGCGATGGTCACGAACCAGAGGATGATGATCGGGCCGAAGAGCACGCCGACCTTCGCCGTCCCTAGCCGTTGGAAGAGAAACAGAAACACGAGGACCACGATCGCAAACGGCACGATGTACGGCTCGAGCTGGGGGGCTGCCACCTTGAGCCCTTCCATCGCGCCCAGTACCGAGATCACCGGAGTGATCATGCCATCCCCATAAAGGAGCGCACCCCCAAAAAGACCAAGCCCGATCAGGAACCACTGACGCTTGCGCTTCGTCTGTGTCGCGAGGGCCATGAGGGCCAGAATGCCCCCCTCCCCATGGTTGTCGGCACGCAGGACATAGACCAGGTATTTCAAGGTCACGACGATGATCAGCGTCCAGACGATGAGTGAAAGGACGCCGAACATGTTGTCGCGGGTGACGGGTACCGCGTGCGGACCGAAGAAGCACTCGCGGAGGGCGTAGAGTGGGCTTGTCCCGATGTCGCCGTACACGACACCCAGGGCGGTCAGGCAGAGAAAGGCGAGGCGTCGTGCCGAATGACGCTCACCGATGGAAGGATGTACCGGGACGGATGCTGTTTTGTCGAGGTTGGTCACAGATATTTTACGATTTTGTGCCAGGCGAACAGAGAGATGCCGAGGAGAAGAGCTCCGATGACGATCGTCCAAGGAGCAAACACCGGCGCGCCGAGATAGTTCGAGTAGAGCGCTCGCCCGGAGACGAGATGCGAGGCTCCCGTTCCCGTCAGGTAGAGTCCGGCGACGAACGCCGCTGCCCGCTCGAGTCTGCCGCGGCCCTTTCGGCGGCCACGAGAGCCTGCCTCATCGCCCATGACACCGAAAGATAGAGGTCCGGAACTAAAGAAGTCCGGAAGAAGTCCGGAAAGGGATACAAAGATATCTGCCTGGCGAGAGCCCTTCATGGTACGGTGACTCCGAACCGCGGCGGAGAAGGCATTGGCTCACGTCGATCTTCCCGCGGCCGACATGGAGGCAACGGCACCCAATGACGAGGAGAGGACGCTCGGTCCTGGTCGTCGACGACGATCCGTCCATTCTCAGCGTGTTGACGGCCGAGTTGCGGATGGAGGGGTACGTGACCTTCGAAGCGGCGGATGGTGAGAGGGCGCTCGCCCTCCTCACCCACCAGCCCGACCTCATCCTGACGGACCTCACGATGCCCGTGATGGACGGCTTCGAGCTGATCGCCCGGGTCCGTCGGCAGCGGAAGATCCCGATCGTCGTCTTGTCTGTGCATGGGAGCGAACCGGACAAGATCCGGGCACTCGACCTCGGGGCGGACGACTATGTGGTCAAACCCCCTTCGTTCCCCGAGCTCCTCGCCCGCCTGCGCGCCCAATTGCGGCGCAATGCCCCGCCGGACGAGCTGCAGTTTCCTGATCTAACGATTGATCTCCAGCGCAGGAGAGTCGTGCAAGGCGCTCGAGAGATCAAGCTGACGCCGACGGAGCTCGCGTTGCTGGAGCTTTTCGCGACCCATGCGGGCAGGCCGGTGTTCTTCGAGCAGATCATCCAGAATGTCTGGCCCGAGGCGTCGGCTACCTCGAAAGATACGGTGCGTGTGCATGTTGCCTCGCTCCGCCGGAAGCTCGAGCCAGATCCCTCGAATCCGCGTTATCTCGTCTCGGAGCCTTGGATCGGCTACCGTTTCATCGCGGAGCCGTTGTAAGAGATGGCTGGATCCGCCCCACCTGCGGATGCCCGCCGGGTTGCGGTCTGGATGGCGGTACCGGTCACGATGGCGCTCCTCACCTGGACCGGGCGCGCGGCCGGGGCCAATCCTCCGACGATCGGCTTCGTCTACATGGTTGCGGTGCTGGCGCTGGCCACCTGGGGCGGCTGGGCCGCCGGCGCGGTGGCGTCGGTGCTCGCGATGCTCTGCTTCAACTTCTTCTTCTTTCCACCCTTCGGGACCCTCACGGTCGAGGATCCCGCCAACTGGGTGGCCCTCCTCTCGTTTCTCACGGCGTCGGCTCTCGCCAGCCGCCTGGTGGTCACGGCGCGCGCGCAGGCGGAGGAGGCGCGGCGGCGGCAGCACGAGGTCGAGGTCCTCTACAAGCTCTCGCTCGGCCTGTTTACCGTGAGCCAGCGCTCCGGCGCCCTGGGAGAGGCCACGGTTCAGGTGCTCCGGGAGATCGGCGCCGAGTCCGGCGCTCTGTTCATCCCGGGATCAGACGGCGAGCCGGTTGCGCTCAGCACGATCGGCGCGGGAGGCGGTGGAGATCCGGCGCTCCTGGAAAGGGCATGGCGCAGTCAGAGCCCCGTCGAGATCCAGGAAACCGGGGGCGGCTTCACGGCGTATCTGCCGCTCCGGCTCGGTGGACACTTCGGCGGGGTCCTGGTGGTGCGCGGCCAGGAGCTGGCCTCCGACGTCCTCGAACCGGCCGCCCGTCTTCTCGCCCTCGCCGTCGAGCGGGAGCGCCTTCTGACCGAGGCCGCCCACCTCCAGGCCGTGCGAGAGAGCGATGCGCTCAAGACGGCGCTGCTGCGTGCGGTGTCCCATGATTTGCGGACTCCATTGACGGCCATGCGCCTGGAGATCGAGAGCCTGGAGAGCCGCCTCGCCGGATGGCCCGAGGTGCTGGCCAGCCTGCACGGGCTGGCCGTCGAGCAGGCACGGCTCGCCCGCCGGATCGACAATCTGCTTGCCCTGGCGCGCCTCGAAGCGGGCCTGGCGCGCCCTCGGCCGGAGCCCATGCCAGCAGGCAGCCTCTTTCGCGCCTCCCGCGAGAGCCTCGCTCCGGTCCTTGCCCGGCGCGAGCTGGCGACCCACATTGCTCGGGGCTGCCCCGATCTCCTGGCCGATCCGTCGTTGACTGCGGAGATCCTGGTCAATCTGCTGGAGAATGCGGCCCGGGCCACTCCCGTCGAGGCTCCTCTGGAGCTTGCCGCGTCTCGCGATCCCGACCGCTCCGGAAGCGTTCGCCTGGAGGTCCTCGATCGTGGAATGGGAGTCCGCGCGGGCGACCTCAGCTCGGGAGGGCTCGGCCTGCGCATCGCCACCAGCTTCGCGGAGGCGCAGGGGGGCTCGCTGAAACTGATCGACCGGCCTGGCGGCGGGACGATCGCCCGCGTCATCCTCCCGGCAGCCCCCGAGCTTCCGGAGGAGACGGCATGAGCCGTACGGTCCCACTGCTCCTGGCGATCGACGACGATCCGGCGATCCGCGAGCTGCTCGCCCGCGAGCTCTCTCTGGCCGGCTATGAGACTCTCACCGCGGCCGATGGTGAGCAGGGGCGCGAGCTGTTCGAGCGCCATCGGCCCGATCTGGTGATCACCGACCTGGCCATGCCGCGCGCCGATGGCATGACGGTGATCGCCGCGGTTCGCCGGATCGATGCCACGCCGGTCCTCGTCCTTTCTGTACGGGGCGAGGAGGAGGACAAAGTGCGGGCTCTCGATCTCGGCGCCGACGATTACGTGACCAAACCCTTTTCGCTCCGCGAGCTGCTCGCCCGCGTCCGTACCCAGCTCCGCCGCAGCGGCCGCGACGCCGCTCCCGAGGTGCTCCGCTTTCCGGAGCTGGAGATCGACCGCGCCCGCCGCCTGGTCACCCAGGGCGGGCGCGAGGTGCGCCTGACGCCGACTGAATTCGCCATTCTCGAGCTGCTGGCCCGCCAGGCGGGCCGTCCGGTCACTCTCCGCCAGATCATCGGCACGGTCTGGCGCGGCGCCCCGGCGACCACGATGGATACGGTCCGTGTGCACGTCGGCTCGCTGCGCCGCAAGCTGGAGCCCGAGCCCTCCGATCCGCGCTACATCGGCACCGAGCCTTGGGTGGGATACCGGTTCCTGGTCGAGCCGGAGCCGGACTGACCTCGCTCCAGATCTCCCTCCGATTTTAGAAATTCTTTTGGTCCCCTTGCGGACTTGTTTGGGCGGCCAGACCGAGACTGGTCTCGAAGGCGGCAGTGAAATGCCTTCGAGGAAACCAGTCATGAGAAACGAAAACCCGACACCTTCGCGCCCCGGCGGCCTGGGGCTGCGCTCGAAGCTGACGCTGGGAGTCATCGGGCTTCTGGCCATTCTCCTCGCGGTCGGCATCGAGAGCATCACTCTGCTCGACCAGCTAGGCGGCTCGATCGACGTCATCCTGCGCGAGAACTACAAGAGCGTCCTTGCCTGCGAGCGGATGAAGGAATCGCTCGAACGAATGGACAGCGGCGCCCTCTTCGGGCTGGCGGGCGAGGAGGCCCGGGGGCGCTCCCTGGCCGAGGAGCATCGGCCCCGCTTCGAGACGGCCCTGCAGACGGAGCTGGGCAACATCACGCTGCCCGGTGAAGGGGAGCGGGCCGAGCGCCTGCGGCAGCTCTATGCCGGGTATGTGCCGGTCCTGGGACGCGTTCTCGACCCGGCGATCCCCGTCGAGGAGAGAAGCGCTCTCTATTTCGGCCGGCTCCTCCCGACCTTCCAACAGATCAAGGCAACGGCCGACGAGATCCTGCAGATGAACCAGCAGAACATGGTGGAAGCCAACGACCGCGCCCGCACGCTGGCCGCCCAGGCTGGCCGGCGTATGGCTCTGCTGCTCCTGCTGGGGACGGCGCTCGCCGGAATCTGCATCGCCTTCCTGTTGCATTCGATCCTGGGGCCCCTGGAGCGGCTGACGCGAGCGGCCCGCCAGATCGAGAGGGGCGACCTGGACCAGACTGTCCCCGTTGCAACGCGTGACGAGATCGGACAGCTCGCCGCCGCCTTCAACTCGATGACGGAGAGTCTGCGGGAGCTGCGGAAGAGCAATCAGGCCCAACTGCTCCGCGCCCGGCGCATGGCGGAGCTCGCCATCGACAACGTGCCCGAGGCGGTGGCCGTCCTCTCCGCGGATCATCGCGTGGAGCTCGCCAACCGCTCGGCGACATCCCTCCTGGGCCTGCGGCCGGCTGAGCCGTTTCCCACCCAGCACGGCGGATGGCTCCCGGCTCTGCTGAAGCGGGCCGAAGCCGGGCTCATCGTGGCGCCTGGAACCGAAGCAGAGGTTCGCCTCCCGTCCGACGGCCGCGAGCGCTTCTACCGGCCGCGGGCCACGGTCCTGCGCGATGGGCCGGACCAGCCAGAGAGCTTCGTCCTGGTCGTGGAGGACACGACCGACCGGCGGCGCGGCGGTGAGATGCACGCCAGCCTGCTCGCCAGCACGGCCGGTGAGCTCGAAGGAGCGCTCG
>DATFPH010000568.1:0-2644 GCA_035264905.1 Thermoanaerobaculia bacterium | reverse complement strand
GGATGGCCGCCGAATGACAGGACCCACGGGAGACTGGTGGACGGACGACGCGCGGAGCGGCGGCGAGCGCTCCCGGCGCATCGCCGCGATCATCAATGCGGCGCTGGAGCTCCCTCCGGCGGAGCTTCCTTCATTTCTCGATGGAGCCTGCGGCGAGGACGCCTCGCTGCGCGAGGAGATCGAAGCCCTCCTCGCCAGCGATCCCACGGCCGAGCGTTTCCTCCGGACGCCTCCTTCCTCCCACGACCTGATCGGTACGACGCTCTCCCATTACCGGATCGTCGAGCGGCTCGGCGCGGGCGGGATGGGCGAGGTCTATCTGGCGGAGGACGAGAAGCTTGGCCGGCGGGTGGCTCTCAAGGTGCTGCCCCGCGAGGTCGCCGGAAACCCGGAGCGGCTGGCCCGCTTCCGCCGCGAGGCGCGCACGGTCGCCGCGCTCAATCACCCGAACATCGTCACCCTCCATTCGGTCGAGGACGCGCGGGGCCTCCCCTTCCTCACCATGGAGCTGGTCGAGGGCGTCACCCTGCAGGAGAAGATCGTCCCCGGCGGCCTGCCACTGGACGAGCTGCTGCGCCTCGCCCTGCCGCTCGCCGACGCCGTGGCCGCGGCGCATGCCCAGGGGATCGCCCATCGCGATCTCAAGCCCGCAAACGTGATGATCTCAGGTGACGGGCGGCTCAAGGTGCTCGACTTCGGCATCTCCAAGCCCGCGGACTCCCTGCATCACGCCGCCTCGACGAGCATCACTCTGGACGGGCGCGTGCTCGGCACGGTGGCCTATATGGCGCCCGAGCAGTTGGCGGGCCACCCCGCCGACTGCCGCACTGACATTTTCTCCCTTGGGATCGTGCTGTTCGAGCTGGCCACCGGCGCGCACCCATTCATCGCCCCGAACGCCGCGCTCCCCCACCGTCTCGGCCGGATCATTCATCGCTGCCTGGAAAAGGACCCCGACCTGCGCTACCAGGGCGCTCGTGAGCTCGCCGAGGACCTGCGCGCCCTCCAAGGCGAGCATGAGGCGGGACGCTTTCCCAGCCTGCGCCGCCGTGGGCTCGCGGTGGCCGCCGGGTTGCTGTTGCTGGTGGCCGTGCTCGCCGGTGTCTCCCTGTGGACCGGCCGCGCGCCGCGAGAGGTGCCGGAGGCGGCCGCTCCCGCCGCGCCCGTGCCGGCGCGCAAGACCCTGGCGGTGCTCCACTTCCAGAACCTCACCGGCGATCCGCAGCTCGATTGGCTGCGCGCGGGCCTGCCCGAGATGCTGGTGACCGATCTGTCGCAGCTCCCCCAGCTCGAGATCCTGGAGACGGACCGCCTTGCACAGATTCTCGCGGAGCTCGGAGAGCCGGGAGATCTGGAGACGCGTCCCCTCTCGCTCGAGCAGGTCCAGAAGTTGGCGCAGCGCGCCGCCCTGCAGCAGGTGATCCGCGGCAGCTACACGCAGGTCAAGGACAGGGTTCTGATCTCCTTCCGGATCGAGGATGCGGCGAGCGGTCACATTCTTGCCAGCGACCGGGTCCAGGGCCGGGGAGAAGAACAGTTATTGTCGCTGATCGACGAGCTGGCGATGGCTGTGCACCGCAAGCTGAAGGTCGCGCGCCCGTCCGCCGCGCCGGCGGCGATCCAGGACGTGACCACCTCGTCGGTCGAGGCCTGGCGCCTGTACACCGAGGCGCTCCGGCTCACCAACCAGGCCAAGAGCTCCGAGGCCGTCGCGCTGCTCGAAAAGGCCGTGGAGCTCGATCCCGGCTTCGCCCTCGCGCTGGCCGACCTGGGCACGCTGCACGGCAACCTCGGCCACCAGGACCTCTCCCGGAGGTATCTGGGGCGGGCCGTTGCGAAAGCCGAGCACCTTCCGATGCATCTGCGCTGGTTGATCCAGGGGCGGTACTACTCGGACCAGTGGGGGACGTATGGCAAGGCCATCGCGAGCTTTCAGGAGACCCTGCGCCTCTATCCCGGCCGCGATGCGCCGCGCAACAGCCTGGCCGCTCTCGAATCCTTCCTGGAGCGCTATGACGACGCGGTCCGCGAGTACGAGACGCTCCTCGCGCAGGGGACGCGCTACGCGCCGACCACCGTCTCCGCGGCCAACGCCTACGCCGCCCTCGGCCGGTTCGAGGAGGGGCACCGGCTGCTGCTCGACCTGGCCGCGCGCGAGCCAGACAGTTGGAGCGCGCAGGCCGGCCTCGGCTGGCTGCTGACGTTGTGGGGCCGGCTCGACGAAGCCAACGCGGCTCTGAAGCGGGCGGCGGCGCTGCGCCCCGGCAACGACGTGGTCGGCCAGACCCGGTGGCGCATCGCGGTGCTGCGCGAGGAATGGGAGCAGGCGGAGCGCGCGGCCCGGGAGCTCGAGAGCCTCGGCGATCCCTATACCCGTTGGCGCGGAGCCCTTTCGCGAGCCCGGAACGCCCAGCTCCGCGGCGACTTCGCAGCGGCCCTGGACCATCTCGCCGCGGCGGCGCGCGCCTTTCCGCAGCCGGAGGCCTACACGGCCATGGCGCATTGCTGGACGGCCGACCTTCTTCTGGACATGGGCGAGCCGGCCCGGGCGCTCGCCGAGGCCCGGCGCGCGCAGGAGATCGCGCCGGGCGACTGGCCGGAGCTTCAGGGGATGTTCCTCGCCGCGCTGGCCCGGCAGGAGCTC
>DATFPH010000567.1:0-9847 GCA_035264905.1 Thermoanaerobaculia bacterium | reverse complement strand
CGACCACCACGGAAGCGTCCATCAGGAAGGGCTTGACCGGTCCGCGCCGCCCTGCGGCCACGCGGGCGAGAAGGCCGCCGGAGAAACCCGGCTCCAGGGGCTCCACGCCGAGGTGGGCGAAGTGCGGGTCGCCGGGGATCTCCGCCGTGCGCAGGGCGAACACCACGCCGAACCGCCGCGGATCGCGCAGGCGCAGCCGGCGCCCCGACCGCAGATGGAAGGCCACGTGCTCGTGGGGCTCGGGCGGCGTGCCGCCGGGGACCAGCGTCAGGCGTCCGCTCATGCCGAGATGGACGACGACCGTCCGCCCCCCGTCCAGGTCGATCAGCAGGTACTTCCCCCGGCGGCGCAGAGCCGTGATCTCGCGGCCCGCGGCGTGGCGGGCCAGGGCCGCCGGATCGACAGGCTCCCGCAGGGCGCGGTTGCGCACCTCGACGCGCTCGATCCGGTCCCCGGTCAGATGGGGCTCCAGGCTCCGGCGCAGGACCTCGACTTCGGGGAGCTCGGGCATGGCGGTGGATTGTAGCCGACCTCGGCCGGCCTCTTGACAGGGAGGGCGGAAGAGGCGTAAAAAAGGCGCAAGATGATCCTCAAGGCCACGCTCCCCCTGCTCTTTCCTCTGTCCTCCGCCGCCGAGATGCCCGCGAGAATCCGCCTGCGCCTGCCGAGAGTCCCCTTGGAGACGCGGCTCCGCCGGGCGGCGTTGCGCGGAGGTCCCGTCACCCTGGGCACGCCGGACGCACCGTACGAGCCGGACGGACGTTCGCCGCTCGCGGCGCTGGAGGGGATCGAAGGGCTGGAGATCTCGGTCGTGACCCGCTCACCGGAGATCGTGGGAGAGCTCGACCTGCTCGCCGACCTCGACCGCCGCTGCTCGGTGACGGTCGACCTGCTGATCCCTGCCGGCGCATTGGTTTCGCGAGAGCGGCTGGAAGCGGTCGCCCGCCTCGCCGCCGAGGGGATCGCCGTGCGGGTGCTCTGCCCGCTCGCGGCCGGGGTCAACGATGGAGAGCTGGCGCTCCGCAAGCTGCTCGCCGCGGCGCGGGAGGCCGGCGCCTGCGACGTGCGTCCTCTCCGCGAGCGCCTCCGCCGGCTGCGCCGCGAGCCGGCGGCCGGCAGCGCCACGTTCTGGCGGCTGCGCCTCGAATACGGGTTTCCGCGGGAGATGGCGGGGCGGGGGTAGGCAAACACGGACGATCAGGGACAATCAGGGACAGACACCCGCCGGTCCTATGTTCGTCCGTGCTCGTCCGTGTTTCGTCGGTGTGTGTCCCTTGGCTTACGCGCCCTTGCGGCGCAGCTCGTCGTCGATCACCTCGGTGATCTGCTCGAGCGGCACGGCGCCGTTGATGAAGCGGCCGTTGACGAACAGGGCCGGCGTGCCGCTGACACCCGCGGCCGTGCCCGCCTCCATGTCCTCCGTCACCTTGGCCACGTACTTGCCGGAGTCGAGGCAGGAGTTGAACGCATCCGCCTTGAGGCCCAGCTCGGCGGCCTTGGCCTTCAGGTTCTCGACCGCCAGCTGCTGCTGGTTCTTGAACATGGCGTCGTGCAGCTCCCAGAACTTGCCCTGCTCATTCGCACAGAGCGAGGCCTCGGCGGCCTTCTGCGCCTGCGCATGCATGGCGAGCGGGAACTGGCGGAAGACCAACCGCACCTTGTCGCCATACTTCGCCTTCACCTGATCCAGCGTCGGGATGAGACGCGAGCAGAACGGGCACTGGAAGTCGGAAAACTCGACGATCGTCACCGGCGCGTTCTCCGGGCCCTTGGCCGGACCCGTGGCGGCGACCTCGGTGCGCATCGGCTCGAGCTTCATGTCGACCTTGTACTTGCCCTCCAGGTCCTTGAAGAGCTTCTCGCGCACCTCGAACTGGCCGCGCTGCTCCAGATACTGCTTGATCTGCTCGGCGACCTGCTCCTTGGGCTGCGGAATCCGCGCCTTATTCTCTTCGTAGAATGCGTCCACGGCGGCATCGGTCACCGCGGCCGGCTTCAAGTCGGCGAGGAGCTGCTCCTTGCTGACGCCGCGGGCGGCGGCCTCGGCGTCGAGCAGGCGATCCTGGATCATCTGCTCCAACTGGCCCTGGAGGAGCTGGTACTTCTGCTGCTCATAGTCGCGCTCGAGCTGCGAGAACTGGGCGGCGGACTTCTCCCGCACCTCGCCCTCGGTGATGGGTTTGCCGTTCACCACGGCGAGCACCTTGGAGCCCCCGGAGGCCGCCTGGTCGGCGCACGCCGGCAGCCAGACGCCCACGCCGAGTGCCAGCACCAGGGCGCCGGAGAAGGTGCGGTAATTGAGGATGGCTTTCATTGGTTCGAGACTCCTTTTCGGTCTGTTCCCTGATCACAAAACGGACGAATATTTTAGCACAATGGCCAAACATTCCTTGGCCGCGTTTCATTCCCTACAGGTGCTCAGGACGCCAGATGGCGTGCCACGAGCCCTTCCAGAATGCGTTCGGCTTGGATCGACCGCAGACGCAGCGCGGGACCGCCGAGCAGCGCTTCGGAGAGGGCCAGGCGGGCGCGCCGGCTGGCCGGCCCCCTCTCCGGATCAACCTTCGGATCGAGCTCCGGATCGAGATCCAGGGAGCGGACGACCGCTGCCGCCGCCGTGGCCCAGGGCCGCGCGGCGCGGGGGTCCTCCCACCCGCCGGCGGCCGACAGGGCGTCCGCGGCCGCCAGCAGATAGATCGCAGCGCCGGTGCGGGTCCAGGCCGACGCCGCGGCGGCGAACGCACGCGCCAGCGGCTCCACCGCCTTGGCGTCCACCGGCTCCGCCGGCCCCAGGAAGACGGACAGCGACCGGCTGCGCAGCGTGGGCAGCAGGTCGAGGGCGGCGGGCGCGAGCAGCAGGAAGTGGCGCGGGGCCGACGTGTGCGGCTCCTCCAGGTTCTTGAGCAGGGCGTTCGCGGCCTCGCCCGAGAGCGTCTCGGCGCTGGCGATGACGAAGACCTGGCCGCGCGCCTCGAACGGGGAGACCTGCGCGGTCCGCAGGAGCTCGCGCGTCGCCTCGACCGAGGTCGCGGTCTTCAGGTCGCGCTCCAATACCTGGTAGTCCGGATGGAAAAGCGCCGGATGAAACGGCGCCTCGCCGCCCGCGGCCCCCCCCTCCGATTGAACGCCGGGCCAGCCGATCCGCCGGCAATGGCGGCAGACCCCGCAGGGACGGTCCGCGGGGGATGCCTCGCAGAGCAGGGTCCGGGCGAGCTCCACGGCCGCCTGCTGGCGCGCCGCGGCGTCGCGGCCATGGAGGATCACCGACGGGTAGAGCCGCCCCTGACGGGCCGAATCCAGAGCGGCCGCGAAGCTCAAACCCTCACCTCCAGCCCAAGCTCCAGCCCAAGCCAGCGGCCGAGCTCGGCGCGGACCCGGTCCTGGGTCTCCTCGGAGCCCGCCGAGGAGTCGACCGTCCGGAAGCGCTCCGGCTCCGCCCGGGCCAGCTCCAGAAAACCCCGGCGCACCCGCTCGTAGAACGCCAGCCCCTCGGCGTCGAGGCGGTCGGCGGCGCCGCGCCCCCGGCGCGACGGCGAGTGCCCGCGGGCGCGCGCCTCCTCCGCGGTGAGGTCGAACAGCAGCGTGCGGTCGGGCACCCGTCCCCCGGTCGCCACCCGGTCCACCTGCTCGATCAGCGGGAGCGGCACGCCGCGGCCGTACCCCTGGTAGGCGCGGGTCGAGTCGGTGAAGCGGTCGCACAGGACGTGCCGGCCGGCGGCCAGCGCCGGCTCGATGACCTCGATCAGATGCTGGCGCCGGCTGGCGAACACCAGAAGGAGCTCCACCGTGCCATCCATCGTCCCCCACCGTGGATCGAGGAAAACGGAGCGCAGGGCGTCTCCGAGCGGCGTGCCCCCCGGCTCGTGGGTTACGATATGCGGGATCGACCGTTCCTCCAGCCAGGCTGAAACCCGCCGCAGGTGGGTCGATTTGCCACTGCCGTCGAGGCCTTCGAAGGTGATGAACAGGGGGCGCGGCGCCATGGCTGTGAAACTTAGCACGAGCCGGCTGTGAACCAGTCCCTTGCAGGGAGGCCGGCTCTTGTGCGACTGTGGGAAGAATGCCCGGAGGGAGGCCGGGTCGAAAATCCCATCCAACTTCGAAGAGGAGAGCAAACCAAATGGCTGAGAAGAAGACCGCGCAGACCAGCAAGAAGTCCTCCGGCGGGGGGGGAGGCTTCTCCGCGCCCTTGCAACCGGACGCCGCGCTTGCCGCGGTGATCGGCTCCGAGCCCATGCCTCGGACCGAGGTCACCAAAAGGATCTGGGACTACATCCGGACGAACAATCTCCAGGATCCGAAGGACAAGCGAACCATCCGTGCCGACGCGAAGCTCAAGCCGGTCTTCGACGGCAAAGAGGCGGTCAGCATGTTCGAGATGACCAAGCTGGTCAATAATCATCTCAAGAAGTAGCACCTCAAGAAGTAGCAGGGAGCTCCTGGCGCCCCGCCTGCTGCACCCTGGCGGGGCGCCTCTCTCGTCAGAACGCCGCCGATCCTCCCGGTGCGATCGGGATCTCTCCGCGCTTCGAGTAGACTGCGCCTGCCCGGGAGGACACGCAATCCATGGAAACGATCGGCACCGCTCTGCAATGGGGCATCTTCTTCGCCCTTGTGTTCGGCATGCTGGCCCTGGACCTGGGGGTGTTCCATCGCCGGGAGCATCGGGTGGAGCTCCGCGAGGCGGTCTTCTGGAGCATCTTCTGGACGATCCTCGCGCTGGTCTTCAACGCCTGGGTCTACTGGCGCGGCGGCCCGCAACCGGGGCTCGAGTTCCTCACCGGCTACATCATCGAGCGCTCCCTCAGCTTCGACAACATCTTTGTCTTCATCGTGATCTTCAACTACTTCGCGGTCCCGGCGGAGTATCAGCACCGGGTCCTGTTCTGGGGCATTCTGGGCGCCCTGATCTCGCGCGGCCTCTTCATCGGCATGGGGACCGCGCTGCTCTCCCGCTTCGAGTGGCTGATCCTGGTCTTCGGCGCCTTCCTGGTCTACACGGGGATCAAGATCCTGCTCCAGAAGGAGACGGAGGTCCATCCGGAGAAGAACCCGGTCGTGCGCCTCTTCCAGCGCTTCGTGCCGCTGACCAACCGCTACCACGGCAAGCACTTCTTCATCCGCGAGAGCGGCCGCCTGCTGGCCACCCCGCTGATGCTGGTGCTGGTGGTGGTGGAGGCGACCGACGTGGTGTTCGCTGTCGACTCGATCCCGGCCGTCTTCGGGGTCACCCGCGACCCGTTCATCGTCTTCACCTCGAACATCTGCGCGATCCTCGGCCTGCGCGCTCTCTACTTCCTGCTCGCCGGCCTGATGCACAAGTTCCAGTACCTGGGGTTCGGTCTCGGATTGGTGCTCGTCTTCATCGGCGGCAAGATGCTGCTCCACGATTGGGTGCCCATCCCCACCGAGTGGTCGCTCGGGATCGTGATGGCGATCCTCACCTTCGCCATCGTGGTTTCGCTGCTCCGGCCGGCTCCGCAGGAAATCCCGGACCCCTCCCTGCAGGCGGACAGCGACTTCTGCGACTCCCCCGCGGCGCACGACCTGCATCTCGATCAGGCCGATCCGTCGGATCAGACCGATCGGTCCGATCTGGGATAGCATCTGCCGGAGATTGACTCATGGCGAACGTCTTCATCCCGAGAGAGAGGCGACGCGGCGAAACGCGCGTGGCCGCCACCCCCGAGACCGTGGGCCGGATGGTGAAAGCCGGCCTTGCAGTGAGCGTCGAGCGCGGCGCGGGTGAGGCGGCGTTCTTCCCGGAAGCCGACTACGAAGCGGCCGGGGCCCGGCTGGAGGGCGACCCGGCCCGGGGCTGGAGTACCGCCGACGCCGTCCTCAAGGTGACGCCACCCGAGCCCGGCGAGGCGTCCGGGCTCAAGGCGGGCGCTCTCGTGATCGGCTTCCTCGCGCCGCACCGTGAAACCGAGCTGATCCGCGGGCTGGCCGGGAAGGGGGTCTCCTCGCTCGCCATGGAGCTGATCCCGCGCATCACGCGCGCCCAGTCCATGGACGCCCTGTCGTCGCAGGCGAACATCGGCGGCTACAAGGCCGTGCTGCTGGCGGCGGTCCACCTGCCCAAGTACTGCCCGCTCCTGATGACCGCCGCCGGCACCGTCAAGCCGGCGCGGTTCGTGATCATGGGCGCCGGCGTGGCCGGCCTCCAAGCCGTCGCCACCGCGCGGCGGCTCGGCGCCATCGTCGAGGTCTCGGACATCCGGCCGGCCGTCAAGGAGCAGGTGCAGTCGCTGGGCGCCCGCTTCATCGAGCTGCCGCTCGCCGAGAGCGGCGAGGGAGCCGGCGGCTACGCCCGCGAGATGGGCGAGGACTTCCTGCGCAAGCAGCGGGAGATCGTGCTCCAGCACGTCTCCCAGGCCGACGCGGTGATCACCACCGCCCTGATCCCCGGCCGGCCCGCGCCCAAGCTGGTCAGCCGTCAGATGGTCGAGGCCATGCGCCCCGGCTCGGTCATCGTCGACCTCGCGGTCGAGCAGGGGGGCAACTGCGAGCTCTCCCAGCCGGACCAGGACGTCGTGCATGGCAGCGTCGTCATCCTCGGCCCCTCGAATCTGGCGGCGACGATGCCGCACGATGCGAGCGCGCTCTACGCGCGCAACGTCTGGGCGCTCCTCCAGCTCCTCTGGAAGAATGGCGCGCTGGCCGTGGACACCGCGGACGAGGTGATCGCCGGCTGCCTGCTCACCCATGACGGCCGAGTGGTCCACGGGCCGACGGCGGAACGTCTGCAGGCCTGACCCCCTCGCCGAGGTCCCCCTTTGTCGCCCGCGCGACACTCTGAGAAAGAGACCGCACGACAAGGGATTCTTTTGATTCGACCGATGCTGATGCACGGAGGACGGACAATGGTTTCCGCCGGAGAGCTGTCGCTCCCGGATTGGCTCACCGCCATGCGCGATGACGATCGCAATGGGGAGACATTCCCCTGGGAAACGATCCTGCTCGCCCGCCTGGAAGAGGCCCGGGGCCGCCTCGACCGCGAGCGCGCCGAGGCTCCCGGCCTCTGCGCCGAGCTGCTGGCCCGTGCGCCGGATTCGGTGTCAGACGCGGGGGCGGAGACGGTCGAGCCCCGCTTCCGGACCTGGGGCGTGTGCGAGGAGTTGCTGCGCCAGAGCACTCTGGAAGAGAATCCCTTCGCGTCCAGCCGCCTCGCCTCCCTGGCGCTCGCCGTCACCCGCGGGCTCGACGAGCAGCACGACAAGCCTCTGGTGCGCGACCTGGAAGCGCGCGTCTGGGCCAGCCTCGGCTCCGCGCGGCTGCGCTCCGGAGATCTGGCCGGCGCCGGCGAGGCGCTCCGCGAAGGCGCCCTCCGCCTGGTCGAAGGCACCGGCGACCTGCTCGTCGACGCGTGCCTGCTGGAGTTCGAGGCCGCCGTCCGGGAAGCCCAGGGCGGATTGCGCGAAGCCGCAGGCCTGCTGCGCCAAGCCCAGGCGCGGTACAGGGAGATCGGCGAAACCACTCTCGCGGAGCGCGCCGCCCAGGCCCGCGAGCGCGTCCTGCGCGCCCTCAATCCATCGTGAGCCCGGCAACCAAGGAGTGGCTGCGCCTCGCCGCCTCCGCGCCGGTCCGCCGCCGCGCTCTGCGCTATGTCGCGGTGGTCGGAGCGATCCTGATCACCATCAACCATGGCGACGCGATCCTGCGCGGCGACCTGCCCGCGGGCCGGCTGCTGCGGATCGGCCTGACCTTGATGGTCCCATATCTCGTCTCCACCTTCTCCAGCGTGGGCGCCATGCTGCAGATGCGGCGGGAGAAGGGCGGCGGGTAGAATGCCAGGATGCGCACCCCCTGCACTCTCCTCCTCGCCGTAGCCCTCCTCCTGCCGCTCCCCTTGCGCGCCGCCTCCATGCCGGCCCCGATCGGCACGGGCGGCGCCGTCGCGTCGGGGGATGCCCTGGCGACCGGCGCCGGCCTCGAGATCCTCCGCGCCGGCGGCAACGCCGTGGACGCCGCGGTGGCCACGGCGCTCGCCCTGGCCGTGACCTACCCAGAAGCAGGCAATCTGGGCGGCGGCGGCTTCGCCGTCGTCAAGTCCGGGGATCAGGTGCTCGCGCTCGACTTCCGCGAGACCGCTCCGGCCGCGGCGCGGCGCGACATGTACCTGGACGAGAAGGGGAACCCGGTCCAGGGCGCCTCGGTCGTCGGCCCGCTCGCCGCGGGCACTCCCGGCTCGCCGGCCGGCCTCTGGGAGCTCCACCGCAAGCTCGGCCGCCTCCCCTGGGAGCGCGTGGTCGCCCCGGCCCGCAAGCTGGCCGCGGAGGGGTTCGTGGTGGACCGCCATCTCCACGACCTCCTCGGCGCCGCAGAGACGCGCAAGATCCTCCTCCGCTTCCCGGAGACGGCGGAGACCTGGTATCCCGGCGGCCAGCCGCTCCCCATCGGCCACGTGATGCGCCTGCCCACCCTGGCGGCGACTCTCGCCCGCTACGCCGAGAAAGGTCCCGAAGGAATCCTCGCCGGACCGGCCGCCCAAGCGATCGAGGCCGCGTCGCGCCGTCACGGCGGCGTGCTCACCGCGGCCGATCTCGCTTCCTACAAGCCGGAGTGGCGCGAGCCCATCCGCCTAGAGGCGTTCGGCTGGCAGATCGCCTCCATGCCGTTGCCGTCCTCGGGCGGCATCATCCTGGGCCAGACCCTCGGGCAGCTCGAACGGCTCGGCTGGAAGGACCTGCCGCGTTACGGCGCGGAGCGGGACCATCTCCTCGCCGAAGCCTTCCGCCGCTCCTATGCCGACCGCTTCCTCCTCGGCGATCCCGGCACCACGAAAGCCACCGCGGCGCAGCTCCTCGACGGGAGCTGGATCGCCCGGCGGGCGCGGGAGATCAACGCCCGGAAGGCGACCCCGTCGAGCAGGATCCGCCCCTGGCCGGGAACCGCCGAAGTGTCGCTCCCCGCCAGCGGCGAGACGACCCACCTCTCCACGGTGGACAAGGACGGCACCCTGGTCGCCTTGACGACGACGCTCAACGGGCTCTTCGGCTGCGGCCTCTACGTGCCCGAGGCGGGCATCTTCCTGAACAACGAGATGGACGACTTCGCCACCGCCCCGGGCCGCCCGAACATGTTCGGCCTCATCCAGGGGGAGGCGAACGCCGTGGCCCCGGGCAAGCGGATGCTCTCGTCGATGATGCCGACGATCGCCTGGAAGGGGGACGAAGCGGTCGCCCTCGGGGGACGCGGCGGCTCGCGGATTCCGACGAACACGATCCAGGTCCTCCTGAACCTGATCGTGGACGGCGACTCGCTGCAGACGGCCCTCGACCGGCCGCGTCTCCACCACCAGTGGATGCCGGACCGTCTGGACGTGGAGCCCGACACGCTCGCGCCCGAGACCCGCGCCGAGCTCGAGCGCCGCGGTCACCAGGTCCAGGCGAACGACCTGACGGCGAAAGTGCACGCCGTGCGCCGCCGCGCCGACGGCCGCGTCGAGGCAGGTTCGGACCCGCGGGGGACGGGGCTGGGGGGGATCGTGAATCCGGAGCGGTAGTCAGCTCCGGCGGACACCGGGTGTCCACCAGAGCTGACAGCGAGCCCGGCAAGGACAACAGGGACCACAAGGGCGCGAATCCATGTCCTTGTTGACCTTGAAGCCCTTGCCGTCCTTGGTGGGGCTTCCGGCACGCCCTTTGCCCCCTCCTGCACCATGCGCTCTCCTCTGGCCATGCTGGCCCTGGCCACCCTCCCGATCGGGCTCGCCTTCGCGCAGGCTCCGCCGCCGTCAGCTCAGACCTTCTCCGAGGAAATGGAGGTCCGGGAGATCGGGCTGGTCGTCGAGCTCCCCGAGTCCTTCTCTCTCCTGAAGCAGCTCACCTTCGACCCAGGCGAC
>DATFPH010000566.1:0-20068 GCA_035264905.1 Thermoanaerobaculia bacterium | reverse complement strand
AAGACCGACAGGACGCCCGCCTCCCGCGCCAGACGGCACAGGGGCTCGGGGTCGACCCGGACGCCGGTCGAGGTGTCCACGTGCGTGGCGAACAGCGCCTTGAACGGACCCTGGCGCGCCAGCGCGTCGCGCACCTCCTCGACCGCGGGGGCCGCGCCGACCGGCGCCGCGACCTGCACGACCTCGGCGCCGGAACGGCGCAGGATCTCGGCCATGCGGTCCGAGAAGTAGCCGGTGCTCACCACCAGCGCCCCCTCGCCCGCCTCCAGGAGGTTGGCCGCCGCCATCTCCATGGCGAGCGTCCCGCTGCCCGCCAGGATGAAGGGCTGGCTCGACGCGTCCGCCTGGACGACCTCCCGTAGGAGTTGCAGCGATCGTCCGAACGCCTCGATCAGCCGGGGAGACGTGTGACCGGGCGGCGGGCCCGCCGCCGCGGCGAGGACGGCCGGAGAGACCTCGACCGGTCCGGGGATCATCAGAAGGGGAGCCGTGTCCACGCAGGGATGCTATCAGCGATCCTGGAGAGGGTGACCGGAGGGTGACCGGAAAAAGGCGGGGAGAAAAAAAAGCGGGGACGACCGGAGGATGTAAGTGTCGTCCCCGTGAGTCCGGGTTGAAAGAGGTTGTGGCCTCTCACTCTATATAGTTGCCGCTGCCCCGTTTTTTTTGACACGCTATCCCCAACTTTTTTTAATTTCCCTGAAGTCGTCCGCTTCTCGTCAGCATCGCTGATCCTGAATCCTCTCTGTAACGATCCGGCGGTCTCGATCGCCTGTCCTCCGTGCAAGCGTTCCCGCAAGGCTTGTGGAACCATCAAAGGGAGGAACAGATGCCAGTCCAACCGACCTATCCGGGCGTCTACATCGAGGAAGTGCCCAGCGGGGTCCGCACGATCACGGGGGTGGCGACCTCGATCGCGGCCTTCGTCGGTCGCGCCAGGCGCGGTCCGGTCGACGAGGCCGTGACCATCAACGGCTTCGCCGACTTCGAGCGGATCTATGGGGGGCTGTGGGCCGACAGCTCGCTGGGCTTCGCCGTCCGCGACTTCTTCCTGAACGGAGGGAGCCAGGCGATCATCG
The DNA here is from genome assembly GCA_035264905.1 of Thermoanaerobaculia bacterium. Taxonomy (GTDB): domain Bacteria; phylum Acidobacteriota; class Thermoanaerobaculia; order Multivoradales; family UBA5704; genus UBA5704. Next base: position 18,989 of record DATFPH010000566.1, on the reverse strand, counting down.
TGCGGATCTATCTGAGGGACACCGTCGGCGGCGCCCCGGAGCCGCGCTCCACCTTGAGCATCGGCGCCGGCCCGAACACCGTCCCGCTCATCGCCGCCTCGCCGGGGTCGTGGGGAAGCCGGCTGCGCGCCACGATCGACACCAACGTGGGACCGGGAGTGGCCGAGCGTCTCGGCGTGGGCGCCGCGGACGTCTTCAACCTCTCGGTGGAGGACACCGGGGCGGGGGTGACCGAGACGTTCCGCAACCTCACGGTCAAGAACAGCCCCCGGCGGATCGACCAGGTCCTGGCCGCCGAGTCGCGGCTCGTGCGCTGGAACGGGACGTGGCCTCCCGATCCCCTGCCGGTGGTTGCCGCGGGCAGCGACAACACGGCCGACAACGGGGCGGACGGCCTGCCGCTGACCTCGGCGGCGTTCCTCCCGGAGAACGCGCAGACCCAGAAGAAGGGGTTCTATGCCCTGGAGCAGACCGACCTCTTCAATCTGCTCTGCATCCCGCCTTATACCTCGAGCGGCGACGTCGATACCGCGCTCGTCACCGAGGCCGCAACCTACTGCGAGCGGCGGCGCGCGATGCTCCTCGTCGATCCGCCGAGCGGCTGGCACTCCAAGGAGCAGGCGAAGACCGCGGCCACGACCGGCACCGGCCTCGCCGCGGCGGTGGGGACCACGAGCAAGAACGCGGCTCTCTTCTTCCCCCGTCTGATCGAGCCGAACCCGCTGCGCAACAACCAGTTGGAGGAATTCGCGCCGTGCGGCGCCGTGGCCGGCGTGTTCGCCCGCACCGACTCCCAGCGCGGCGTCTGGAAGGCTCCGGCCGGGCTGGAAGCGACCCTGGTGGGGGTGCCGCAGGTCAGCGTGCCGCTGACCGACGGCGAGAACGGCGAGCTCAACCCGCTGGGCATCAACTGTCTTCGCGCACGCCCCGCTGTCGGCCCGGTGGTCTGGGGAGCGCGCACGCTCCAGGGAGACGACCGGCTGGCGTCCGAATGGAAGTACGTCCCGGTGCGCCGGCTCGCCCTCTACATCGAGGAGAGCCTCTACCGCGGCACCCAGTGGGTGGTCTTCGAGCCCAATGACGAGCCGCTGTGGGCGCAAATCCGCCTGAACATCGGCGCGTTCATGCAGACCCTCTTCCGCCAGGGCGCCTTCCAGGGGCGCTCGCCCCGCGAGGCCTACCTGGTGAAGTGCGACAAAGAGACCACCACGCAGGACGACATCAACCGCGGTGTCGTCAACATCCTCGTCGGGTTCGCGCCGTTGAAACCCGCCGAGTTCGTGATCATCAAGATCCAGCAACTCGCCGGCCAGGTCCAGGCCTAGGCCGAGGAGCTAAGCCAGGAGATCGACATGGCCCAGTTCAGTGCCAATCCGACACGATTCGATCCGTACAAGAACTTCAAGTTCCGCGTCTTCTGGGAGGGCAGCACGGCGCCGGTCGCCGGTATCAGCAAGGTCGGCGGCCTGAAGCGGTCGACCGAGGTGGTCGAGCACCGCGAAGGGGGCGATCCGAGCTCCTCCCGCAAGTCGCCCGGGCGGACCAAGTACGAGGCCATCACGCTGGAGCGGGGGGTGACCCACGACACCGAGTTCGAGCGGTGGGCGAACAAGGTCTGGAACTACGGCTCGGGCCTGGGCGTGGAGGTCTCGCTCAAGGACTTCCGCCGCAACATCCTGATCGAGCTGTACAACGAGGCCGGCCAGCTCGCGCTGCGCTACAAGATCTACCGCTGCTGGGTCTCCGAGTACCAGGCGCTGCCCGATCTGGACGCCAATGCCAACGCCGTGGCGATCCAGCACATCAAGCTCGAAAACGAGGGGTGGGAGCGGGATTACGAGGTGGGCGAGCCCACCGAGCCGTCGTTCAACGAGCCGGAGCCGTAGACCATGCGCCCGCTGGCCGCCCGCGAGGTGCTCGACGTCTGGGAGCAGGGGCAGGGGTACGGCCCCACGGTCCGCGCCCTGGTGCTCCTCGCGGCGGCCTGCTCGGAAGAGCCCTGGGAGGAGCTGGAGGCGCTCCCCCTGGGCGAGCGGGACCGCCGGCTCCTGGGGTTGCGGATCGTCACGGCCGGCCGCCGGCTCGACGCCTTCGCCGGTTGTCCGTCCTGCGGCGAGCCTCTGGACCTCTCGCTGGACGCGGGAGCTCTGCTCAACGCCTGCGGGCCGGCCCTCTCGGAAGGGGAGCTGGCGCGGGAGGATCTCGCGCTGCGCTTCCGGCCGGTGACCAGCGCGGATCTGCTGGCGGTGGAGCGCTGTTTGGGCGTCGAGGAAGCCCGCCGTTCTCTCGCCGGCTGCTGTCTGCTGGAAGCACGGCGCATCGACCGGCCGGTGGAGGTGGATGAGCTGTCCGACGAGGAGCTGGCGGATCTCTCGAAGGCCCTGGCGGACTCCGACCCCGGGGCCGAGCTGCTGTTCGACCTGCGCTGTCCGGCCTGCGAATCCGTCTGGCAGCAGGTGCTGGACGTGGCCGCGTTCGTCTGGGAGGAGCTGGAGGCGCAGGCGCGGAGGATCCTGGGGGAGGTGCACGTCCTCGCCCGCGCGTACGGCTGGCGGGAGGCGGATGTCTTGGCGCTCAGCCCACGGCGGCGGCGCCTTTATCTGGAGATGGTGGGCGCATGAGCGACTTTCTCGGCCGTCTCGCCGGGCGGGTGCTGGGGACGGAGGTGCCGCTGCGGCCTCGGGTGGCTTCGCGGTTCGAGCCGGAGACCTCACCCCCTGACCCCCTCTCCCATCGCACACCCCTGCCCCCGGGAGAGGGGGGACCGCTGGCCGTTTTGGATCGCGAGTCCTTACCTCCTGGCCCCATCGGCGCGTCCCCCACTGTAGAGACGCCCCGTGGGGCGTCTCCTGCGGCGTCTCCGGCGTCTCCCGGGGCGGCGGCGCCTGGGGCGTTTTCCGCGACGGCGCCTGCATCACCTGCGGCGAAATTCATTCCCAGGGACATCCCCAAGGAGCCGCGCGTTGCCGCGGGCACCTCCGGAGGAGGAGACGCCCTGGGAGACGCCCCACGGGGCGTCTCTACAGTGGGGGGGATCTCCAGCGGGCAGGAGGACATTTTGGGTCCAAAGTCAGCGCCTTTGTCCCTACCCGCTCATGATGACTCCGGCACGACAGATCCGGGACCGTTCCCCTTCTCTCGGCGGAGGGAGGTTGGGAGATTGGAGAGCGAGACCGCTCCCGCCACCATCTTCCTCCGAGGCCATGAAAGCGAAAGGGCGCGTCCAAGCGACGAAAGCAAGGAATCCGCAGGAGGGGGTTCCCTCTCTCCCGGCGGGACGGGGGGGCGATGGGAGAGGGGGCCAGGGGGTGAGGTCCCCGGGCGGGCGGCCGTTTCGAGCTCCGAGGCGTCACCCGCAACTCCCGCTGTTGCCCCCCCCATCCGCGTCACCATCGGCCGCATCGAGGTCAAGGCCACCGCCCCCGCGCCTCCTCCCGCTCCGGCCCGCCCCGTTGCGGGACCCCGAATGAACCTGGAGGACTATCTCCGCCGCCGTCGCGAGGGAAAGCTGTGAGCAACTCCCTGGCCTTTGCCACGGTCACCGCGGCTCTCCGCCACCTGCTCGACCCGGTGGCCGCACAGGCGGTGCCCGGCGCCGCGGCGACCATCGAGCGACCCGACTCGATCAAGGACGACAAGCCGCGGGTCAACCTCTTCCTTTATCAGGTGACGCCCAACGCGGCGTGGCGCAACAACGACCTGCCGACCCGGCGGCCGGATGGCTCGGTCAACCAGCGCCCGCAGGCGGCGTTCGACGTCCACTACATCCTCTCCTTCTTCGGCAGCGAGAAGGACCAGGAGCCGCAGCGCCTGCTGGGGAGCGTGGTGAGCCTCCTGCACAGCCAGCCCGTGCTGTCGCCGGAGATCATCCGTGCGGCGGTGCAGAGCGCCACCAGCGGCGATCCGGCCCACTTCCTCGGCCGCTCGGACCTGGCTGCCCAGATCGAGCGCGTGCGCTTCTCGCCCATGGGGCTCAACCTGGAGGAGCTCTCGAAGCTCTGGTCGGTCTTCTTCCAGATCCCCTACCGCCTCTCGATGGCCTGGCAGGGCTCGGTCGTCCTCGTCGAGCCCGAGGTGGAGGCCCGGCCCTCGCTGCCGGTCCGCGAGCGCCGCCTCTTCGTGGTTCCCTTCCAGGAGCCGTTCCTGGAGACGGCCGGCACGGCGCCCCTCGGCCTCGGCGACACGCTCGTCCTGCGCGGGCGGAATCTGCGCGGCCCGCAGGACAGCACCCTCCGGGTGCGGATCGGCGGCCTAGAGGTCGAGCCGCGGCCCGAGGACGTCCAGGCCGGCGAGATCCGGATCGTCTTGGCCGAGCCGCCGTTCCTGGCGGGCACCTTGCGCGCCGGCGTGCTCTCCGCCCAGGTCGTCCACCGCCTCCTCCTCGGCGAGCCGCCCGTGCCGCACACAGGCTTCGAGTCGAACGCCGTCCCCTTCGTGCTGCAGCCGCGCATCCGGAGGCTGCCCGGCGACGTGCCGGACGTGCAGATCTCCGCGCCGGATGCCGGCGGGAGCCGCACGGTGACGGTGGCCATGGAGCCGCGGGTGGGGGTTCGTCAGCACGCCCTTCTCCTCCTGCACCGCCTGGGTGGAGGAGCGCCCTTCGCGGTCTCCGTGGAAGCGGAGCCGCGCGTCGCGGACTCCAGCACCGTGACGTTCCGCGTTTCCGGACTGACCGCGGCGGAGCAGCACCTGATCCGGGTGCGGATCGACGGCGCGGAGAGCCGGCTCGAAACCGGTGGCGATGGGCACTTCGCCGGGCCGAAGGTGGTGGTGCCATGAGTGAGCCGTCGAGCTGGGCTGAGGTGAACCAGCAGCTTCTGATGGAGGAGCTGGCGCGGGTGAGAAGAGCCCTCACCCCCGGCCCCTCTCCCGCGAGCGGGAGAGGGGAGAGGGTTAGCCAGGTAACCTGCACCCCTCTCCCGCTTGCGGGAGAGGGGCTGGGGGTGAGGGTCCCAGAGGTGAGGTCTGCCCTCGACATCCTCGTCGAGCGCTTCGGCCTCTCTCCCTTCGAGCGCGACGTCCTCCTCCTCTGTGCGGGCATCGAGCTGGATTCCGGCTTCGCGGCCGTGTGCGCCGCAGCGCAGGGTGATCCGGCCAAGGCCTATCCCTCGTTCAGCCTGGCGCTGGCGGCCTTTCCCGAGGCGCATTGGAGCGCTCTGGGGCCGGGCCGGCCGCTGCGGTACTGGCGGCTGATCGAGGTGGGGGGGACTTCGCTCACGGCGAGCCCGCTGCGGATCGATGAGCGGATTCTCCATTACCTGGCGGGCGTGGATCAGCCCGACGAGCGTCTGGCGGGGCTGGTGCGTCCGCTGGAGGCGGCCGGCGACCTGGTCCCCTCGCAAGCGGAGCTGGCGCGGCGGGCCGCCCGCGTTCTGGCGGAGGCCGCGGAGCGTGGTCCGTTGCCGGCCGTGGTCTTGTGCGGCGCGGACCCGGCGGCCCAGCGGGAGCTTGCGGCGGCCGTGGCCGCGGAGCTGGGGATGCGCGCGAGCATCCTGCCGGCCGCGGCGGTGCCCGGATCTCCGGCGGAGCTGGACGGCCTCCTGCGTCTCTGGGAACGGGAGGCGGTGCTCGGCGGCTGCGCGCTCCTCCTCGACGCCTGGGACCTGGAAGGAGACACGGCGCGCGAGGCCGCGGTCGGGCGGCTGATCGACGACCTGCGGGGCGTCCTCTTCATCTCCACGCGGGAGCGGCGCCGGGCGCGCTCCCGTCCGCTCGCCACGTTCGACGTCCCCGGACCGACCGCGGCGGAGCAGCGGATGCTCTGGCAGACGGTGCTCGGTCCGGAGGTCGCGGCCGGCCTCGACGGGCGGCTCGACGACGTGGTCTCGCAGTTCCAGCTCGGCTCGGCGGCGATCCGGTCCGCCGGAGCGCAGGCCGTCGCGGTGGACGATCCGGGACGTGCCCTCTGGGATGCCTGCCGGGCGCAGAGCCGGCCGCGGCTGGACGACCTGGCTCAGCGCATCGAGCCGCGGGCGGAGTGGGACGATCTGGTGCTGCCCGGTTACCAGAAGCAGATCCTGCGCGAGATGGTGGTCCACGTCCGCCGCCGCCAGAAGGTCTACGAAGAGTGGGGCTTCGCGGCGCGCAGCGCCCGCGGGCTCGGGATCTCGGCCCTGTTCGCCGGCCCGAGCGGCACGGGCAAGACCCTGGCCGCCGAGGTCCTCGCCGGGGTGCTGCGGCTCGACCTCTACCGCATCGACCTGGCGACCGTGGTCAGCAAGTACATCGGCGAGACCGAGAAGAACCTGCGCCGGATCTTCGACGCGGCGGAGGAGGGCGGGGCCATCCTCCTCTTCGACGAAGCCGACGCCCTGTTCGGCCAGCGCAGCGAGGTCAAGGACAGCCACGACCGCTACGCCAACATCGAGGTGAGCTACCTGCTGCAGCGGATGGAGTCCTACCGGGGCCTCGCGATCCTGACGACCAATCTGAAAGACTCGCTGGACCAGGCCTTCCTGCGGCGGCTGCGCTTCATCGTCCAGTTCCCCTTCCCCGACGTGGGGGAGCGGGCCGAGATCTGGCGCCGCGCCTTCCCGCCTCAGACGCCCACCCAGGGCCTCGACCCGTCGAAGCTCGCCCGCTTGAGCGTCACGGGCGGGAACATCCGCAACATCGCCTTGGCCGCGGCCTTCCTGGCAGCCGACGATGGAGGTCCTGTCGGCATGGGGCACCTGCTGCGGGCCGCCCGTGGCGAGCTCTCGAAGCTGGAGAGACCTCTCTCCGAATCCGAAATCCGGGGGTGGATCGAATGAGACCGATCGATCTGCATATCGAAGAGCTGGTGCTGGACGGCTTCGCGCCCGGCGACCGTCACCGGATCGGCGCGGCGCTGGAACGCGAGCTGACGCGCCTGTTGACGGAGCGCGGAGTGCCCGCGAGTTGGGCCGCTGGTGGGGGAGAGATGCCGAGGCTGGACGGCGGGACGTTCGAGGCGAAGCCGGGAGCGCGGCCGGAGCGGGTGGGGGCGCAGATCGCGCAGTCGGTGTTCCGGGGGATGCAGCGATGAAACAGATGCAGCGTAAATGCGCCTGCGGCGGCTCGCCCGGTCCCTCCGGCGAGTGCGCCGAGTGTCGCAAGAAGCGGCTCGGTATGCAACGCAAAGAGACAGGCCCACTCTCCCCGGGACCCGGCCTCGCACCGCCCATCGTCCACGAGGTCCTGCGCTCGGCCGGCCGGTCGCTGGAGCCGGAGGTCCGGTCGTCCATGGAGGGCCGCTTCGGCTACGACTTCGGCCGCGTGCGGGTGCACGCCGATCCGCGGGCCGCCGAGTCGGCGCGGGCGGTGGGTGCCCTGGCCTATACGGTGGGGAGCCACGTGGCGTTCGGCGACGACCGCTATGTCCCGGGCTCGGGAGAGGGGAAGAGGCTCCTCGCTCATGAGCTGGCGCACGTGGTGCAGCAGGGCGCGCAGAGCTCGCTCCCGGAGCCGGACGGGCTCGCCGTCTCCCCCGTGGACGATCCACTCGAATCGCAAGCCGACACCGCGGCCGAGGCGGCCCTCCGCGGCGCAGCGGCGGAGCCCGGACGGGGTGCAGGGCTCGGGCTCCAGCGCTCGCCGGAGGATCGCTTCAGGGGCTCCACTCTGCCCTATCGGGAGGCCACCGAGCTCCTGAAGTGCAACCAGATCATGAAAGATCCCGAGTACTGCCGGAGGGAGGTGCTCGGCGAGGAGCCCATCCGGCCCACCGCCGGTTGCGGCTGGTTCGCAGTGAAGTTGACGCCCCTCGCGACAGGGGTCGACGGGAGCATCGAATTCTTTCCCGACCCGAAGACGTGCCCCAAGTGCAAGCTGATCCGCCTCGTCCAGGTCGTTCGGGTTCTCGACAACAAAGGCTCGCCACATGTTTTCGAGGGCTCCGAAGAGGGGCGGGAGAAGGTGAAGACCAAGGAAGACAAAAAGAAGGGGATCCAAAAGGGTTTCTTCGTGGATCATTTCGCGGCGAAGTGCTCGAAAGGGAAAGGGTGCTCCATCTATTACCGGGACCACGCCCCAAATGCCGCGAAGTCGCAGGACGGCTCCAATGACGGGACCACCGCAGTGAAGGCGTCCTTGTGGGACCGCCCTTCCCGACCTCCGGAGTACCTTTTCGAATTCGAGACCTGTGCCCGCTGCCACGATACGGGTGAATATCTGGGGTGCGTGGATTGGGGGTTCTCCTCCGATGCGAGCAGCAAGGTGACCGTGACTCGACCGTTCGAGCACGGCGCGCCCTCTTCCACATTCGAGGCGGCCGCAGCGATGTTCAACAAGTATTACAAGAACAAGTGACGATTTCTCATGAGCCATGACATCCCCTCTCTGCTTGCGCAGATCGACCAAGAGCCGGACAAGCTCCACAGCGATCGGACGTTGACCGTCGAGGCGCTGATCGAAATGGGCGAGCCCGTCCTGGGGCCGGTCCTGGAGCTGATGCTTTCTCCCGACCGGGAGACGCGGATGCACGCCCAACGGGTGCTCGAAGGGGTGACCTTGCGGTTCCATGGATTCCGGCCAGGCCACGGGTGGGACGACCGGAGCCACGAGGAAGACTGGCGCCGCTTCTGGAACTCCCTGGGCGACCTCGACTGGGATGCACCGGAAGCCGAGCGGGCGGACGCCGTGGCGCGCTGGCGGGAGTGGGTCCAGGAGGGGAGGAGATGAGAGCGGGGCCACAAACCGCGGCACCGGCTCCTCCGCAAGTCGCTCCGGTCCAGAGCCGGCTCGTCCTGCACAGGTGCGCCTGCGGTGGCTCGCCCGGCCCCTCGGGCGAGTGCGCCGAATGTCGCAAGAAGCGTCTGGAGATGCAGCGCAAGGAGGCGGGTCCGGCGCCCGCGGTGGCGCCGCCGATCGTCCATGAGGTCTTGCGTTCCCCGGGCCGGCCGCTGGAGCCGGAGAAGCGGGCCTCGATGGAGAGCCGCTTCGGCCACGACTTCGGCCATGTTCGGGTCCACACGGACGCGCGGGCGGCGGAGTCGGCGCGGGCGGTGAGCGCTCGAGCCTACACCGTGGGAAACCACATCGCCTTCGCACCGGGCGCCGCGGCAGGTGGCCGGCTCCTGGCCCACGAGCTGACGCACGTGCTCCAGCAGCGGAACGCGCCATCCGGGAGCAGCGCGGAAGGACGCCTGGAGATCGCGCCTGCCGGGAGCCCTCAGGAGCTCGAGGCCGACCGGTGGGCGGCCTCGGCTGAAGCTCCGGGCTCCAGCGTCTCGGAGATCGGGAGCCCGGCCGTGCTCCTCCAGCGTCAGGGCCTCCCCAGCGATCCCGGGAGAGAGCCGGAGAAGCCGACATTCCAGTGCAGGGTCGACCCCATCGAGATCTCGCGGGCGCTCGGCGGCGACAAGCGCGCCGCCCGGCACATCCTCAACTGCTGCACCGCCGGGATCGGTCCGCTTCCAGGAGGGTGCACGGAGGACGTCGTCAAAGGGCTGGAGAAGCTCCTCGGCCCGCGCGAGAAGCCGCCCGTCCAGTGTCCGATCCCCTTCCAGAGGGGCCCCAAGGGCTCGGAGGTCGAGGGGCTCTGCTGCGAGCCGCTCAGGCCGGACAAAGAGCATTGTTGCCGGCCTGATCAGATCAACACGCTCTCTGGGAAATGCTGTGCTCACGGCTTCAAGGATCACACCCGATCGAGTTGCGCCTGTCCGCCAGGACAAGAGGCCATGGGAGGCCGGTGCTGCGAGCCTCCGCTCGTGCCGGAGGGGATGGCCTGCGTCGAGCCCAAGAAGAAGCCTCCGGAGCTGGCGCCCGCGCCGCAGCCACCTCCGCAGCCGAGCCCGCAACCGGCGCCTCCACCGGCCGTGCAGGTGTTCGACATCGGGTTCTTCCAGGACGCGCCCCAGCCCTGGTACGCGGCGCCGGCCCGCTTCACCGCGAGCGTGACCAATCCGGGCAAGGAGACCTTCAAGCTCCTGGTCGCCGCTCTGAAGGCCAAGCCGGAGCGCCGGGCGCAGCTCGATGGGCATGCCTCTTCCGAAGGACCCAAGGGCGATGTCCGATACAACCACCGTCTGACGGAGCGACGCGTGGAGGTCGTGGTGAGCGAGCTCGGGAAGCGGGGGGTCGGCTCCGACCGGATCGCGCCGGTTCCGCGGTCCGCGGTCCCCGCCGGCTGCGAGCCCGCGGGCACGGGCCGCTTCTCGTGCGGGGAGTCCGGAGCGCAACCGGCTCCCGCGCCGGCGGACCGGCGCGTGACCGCCCAGGTTTTCGACGGGAGCACGCCTTGAATCAAGGACCTGAAGGACAGCAAGGACGGCAAGGACACGCTCCTCGTCCTTGCCGTCCCTGCTGTCCTTGGAGTCCTTTCTGTCCTTCAGGTCCTCTGTAACAAACCAGCCCTCCGGCACGCCTAGGTAGAGCACGGAGGTCCTTGATGACCAGCTTCCCCGGATCCCCTCGTCTGATGAAAGGCGCCCTCGTCGGGCTGGACATCCTCAATCCGCTCGCGAGCGTGATCGTCTTCCAGTACAACCCGGACACCATGACCCGCCGGCTCCAGGCGCAGACCCTGGGAGGCGGGGAAGGGGACCGCACCGAGGCGTATCGGCTCAAAGGGGCGCCGATCGAAAACATCTCTCTCGACATCGAGATCGACGCCACGGACCAGCTCGAGAAGGGAGACGGTCTCGCCGGCTCCGTGGGGATCTATCCACAGCTCTCGTCGCTCGAAATGCTGATCTATCCGAAGAGCGCGCTGGTGATCACCAACACGGCGCTCCTCCTGGCGGGCACGATCGAGGTGATCCCGCCGGTGGCGCCGTTCACCCTCTTCGTCTGGGGACCGCAGCGGGTGCTGCCGGTGCGCATCTCCGATTTCAGCATCACCGAAGAGGCCTACGATCCCAACCTGAATCCGATCCGCGCCAAGGTCTCGCTCGGTCTGCGGGTACTCTCCTACAACGACTTCTCCGTGACCCACCCCGGCTATTACGTGTTCCTGGCCCATCAGGTGGTCAAGGAGACGATGGCCGTGATCGGCAGCCTGAACGCCGCCGGCTCGGTGTCTGGCGAGGTGAGCTTCAACGTCTCGATCTGAGGACCCGTCATGTTCGATCCCAGCAGCCGCTACTACAACCTGGAGACCGCCGTGCTGACGACGCCCGATGGCAGGGAGGTCGCCTACAAGCGGCGGCGCTTCCTGCCGCAGGGGAGCGCGATGCCGCTCCTCGCCGAGGTCACGGTGATCGAAGGCGACCGCCTCGACACGATCACCGCGCGGACGCTCTCCGATCCCGAGCAGTTCTGGCGGGTCGCCGACGCCAACGACGCGATGGATCCCGGCGAGCTGGCGGAGCAGCCGGGGCGGCGTTTGCGCATCGCCGTGCCGCAGCCGGATGGAGGCCAGGGGCGGTGAACCTGCTCGGCGTCCATCTGACGGTGCTGATCGGTCCCACGGTGCCGGTGCCGGCGCCGCCGGTCTTCCTGGAATCGCTCCAGGAGGTGCGGGTCACGCACAGCGACGAGCAGGCGTCGGCCTGCCAGATCCGCCTGCGCGTCGGCCGTTCGAGCCCGTTCGATCTGATCGATTACAGCCTGCTTTCGAATCCCTTGCTCCTGCGGGCGTTCAACCGGGTGGTCCTCCTGGTGAGGTTCGGCATCGTGCCGCAGGTGCTGATGGACGGATTCATCACGCACACCGAGCTCAGCCCGGGGAACGATCCCGGCACCTCGACGATCACCGTGACGGTCGAGGACGTCAGCGTCCGCATGGACATGAACGAGGTCTCGGCCGAGCATCCGATGCAGGACGAAACGATCATTGCTAACAAAATCCTGTGGAGCTACGCCCAATATGGCGTGATTCCCACCGTCATCCCTCCGGTCGCAATCGATCCGCCCATCCTGGTGGAGCGCACGCCCGTGCAGCAGTGCAGCGACCTGGCGTATCTGCGGGGCATGGCGGCCCGCCACGGCTACGTCTTCTACGTCACGCCGGGACCGGCGCCGGGCACGAGCACGGCGTATTGGGGGCCGCCGCCGCGGCTCGGGCTGCCGCAGAAGGCGCTTTCGATCAACATGGGATCGGAGAGCAACGCCGAACGGATCGATTTTTCGAACAACGCCCGCGGGCCGGCTCTGCTGGAGGGGCAGGTGCAGGACCGCTCGACCAATCAGGCGATGCCGGTGATGACGCTCGCGAGCACCCGGCCGCCGCTGTCGAGCCAGCCAACCTGGTTTGTGCAGCAGGACAACGTACGCCGCCGGCAGTTCCGGCAGAGCGGTTTGAACGTGGCCCAGTCGTACGCGCGGGCGCAGGGGGAGACCGACGCCTCGGTGGATGCGGTGACCGGCAGCGGCGAGCTCGATGCGCTGCGCTACGGCGCGCTCCTGCAACCCCGCGGCCTCGTGGGCGTGCGCGGCGCCGGCTACAACTACGACGGTTTCTATTACGTGAAGAGCGTCACCCACGCGCTCAAAATCGGCGAATACAAGCAGAGCTTCGAGCTGCGCCGCGACGGCGTGGGCTCGCTCTCTCCGGTGCTGCCGTCATGACGGGTCCTCTTGGAATGAACAGCGGCAGCGAATGCCCGCGTTTCTACGGCAAGTACCGTGGCAAGGTCGAGAACAATTTCGATCCGTTGCAGCTGGGGCGCCTCCAGGTGAGCTGCGCGGCGGTGTTCGGCGAGGGCTCGCTCGCGTGGGCCATGCCGTGCGCCGTCTTCGCCGGTCCCGGCGTCGGCTTCTTCGCGCTGCCGCCGGTGGGAGCGAACGTCTGGGTGGAGCTCGAAGGGGGCGATCCGGACTATCCCATCTGGAGCGGCTGCTTCTGGGGCCTGGGCGAGGTGCCGGCGCAGCCGGCGATCGAGCAGATGAAGGTGTTCAAGACGGACGGCATCACCCTGACGTTCTCCAGCCTTCCTGGAGCCGGCGGGTTCACGCTGGAGGTCAGCCCGCCCGTGGTGCCGGCGCCGATGAAGCTGGTCTTCGGGCCGGCAGGCGTCGAGCTGAGCCATACGCCGTGGAGCGTCAAGATCTCGCCGGCCGGCGTGTCGGTCAACGACGGCGCCCTGGAGGTGACGTGATGCCCGGCTTCCTCTACCACGTGGGCGCCGCGGCCATCTGCCCGCACGGCGGCCAGGTTTCGACCACGCCGGGCAATCCGCGGGTGAAGGTGTCGAGCCAGCTCGTGGCCACGATGGCGGACCAGAGCATGATCGCGGCCTGCGCGTTCACGGCCGGCCCCAAGCCGCAGCCGTGCGTCCGGGTGCAGTGGTTGGTCCCGGCGGTGCGGGTGCGAGCCGGCGGGCAGCCGGTGCTCCTTCAGGACAGCGTGGGCCTCTGCCTGAGCGCGGAGCAGATCCCGCAAGGGCCGCCGACCATCATCGCGACCCAGCCGCGCGTGAAGGGGATGTGATGCAGATCGATTTTCCCTACCGGATCGGCGCGCAGGGGCGGACGGCCGGGGCCTCCGAGGAGGAGCACGTCCGCGACCTGATCGAGCAGGTGCTGTTCACGGCGCCCGGCGAGCGGGTGAACCGCCCCACCTTCGGCACCGGTCTCCTCCAGATGGTGTTCGCCCCGAACAGCGACGTGGTCGCCGCGGCGCTCCAGCTGACGGTCCAGGGGGCGCTTCAGCAGTGGCTCGGCGATCTGATCCAGGTCGAGAGCGTGACCGCCGCGGCCGAGGACTCGACGCTCCGCATCACGGTCCAGTACCGGCTGCGGCGGGACGGCCAGCGCCGGACGGCCGAGCTGGAGAGGAGGGTTTGAGCGTGGCCGCCGTCTACGCCTGCGGGGACGAGCAGCGCCGCGCCGCGGTGCGCTCGCACAACGAGCAAGGGGGAGGGCTCAACGGGATCGATTTCCTGGAGGTGCTGGACCGGCAGCTCCTGGGGGCTCCCGGCGGCGGGCCGCTGCGCCAGAAGCTCCTCCTGGTGCGCCTCTTCCTGCCGGTCCCGGCGGGCTTCGACGCGAGCCGCGTGCGGCTCGAAGGCGGCGTGCGGGTGCCGGTGAAGGTGGTCTGGGCGCGGCCGGTCTCCGCGGTGACGGCGCCGGAGAAGGCGATGGTCGATGCGGCTCTCGCCGGGGTCCCGAACGCCGAGCGCGGCCGGATCCTCGTAGTGCGCACGGACGCGACCGGCGACGCCTCGATCTACCGCCTGCGGCTGGTTACGTCGTCGACCGATCTCCGGCCCCCGGCCGGGTTCGATCCGCGGCTGTCGGCGGTGGACTTCTCGTTCAAGGTGGAGTGCGAGAGCGACTTCGACTGCCGCCGCGACGCGGCCTGTCCGCCGGCCGCGCTGGACGAGCCCGAGCTGAGCTATCTCGCCAAGGACTATGGCAGCTTCCGGCGGCTGATGCTCGACCGGCTGAGCGCCATCGCGCCCGACTGGCGGGAGCGCAACCCGGCCGACCTCGGGATCGCCCTGGTCGAGCTCCTCGCCTACGTGGGCGACCAGCTCAGCTACTCCCAGGACGCTGTGGCCACCGAGGCCTACCTGGGTACGGCGCGCAAGCGGATCTCGGTGCGGCGCCACGCGCGGCTCGTCGACTACTTCCTGCATGAGGGCTCGAACGCCCGCGCCTGGATCGTGGTCACGGCCGGCGCCGGCGCGGACGGCCTGGCGATCCCGGCCGGCACGCCCGTGGTGAGCCGCGGCGCCGGGCCCGACGCCGGAACGGCTCCGGTCCTCCTCCCCGAGGAGCTGGACCCGGCGCTCGCGGCCGGCGCCGTGGTCTTCGAGACGCTGCACCCCCTGACCCTCCGGCTGGCGCACGACGCGATCCCCTTCTACACCTGGAGCGACCGCGAGTGCTGCCTGCCGGCGGGCTCGACCGCCGCGACGCTCGCGGGAGAGCTGCCCGACCTGGCGCCCGGCTCCCTGCTCCTCTTCGAGGAGGTCCTGGGGCCGAAGACGGGCCAGGCGGCGGAGGCCGATCCGCGGCGCCGGCACGTGGTGCGGTTGACCCGGGTGGAGCGCGGGACCGATCCGCTGAACGGTCAGGCGGTGGTGGACGTGAAGTGGGACGCGGCGGACGCGCTGCCGTTCCCGCTCTGTCTCTCCACGGTGACTGACGACGCGCATGGCTCGGTCTTCACCGAAGGGGTGAGCGTGGCGCGCGGCAACGTGGTGCTGGCCGATCACGGGGTGACGGTGGAGCAGGCGCTGGGCACGGTGCCGGAGAACCCGGATAAGAATCCGTTCCGGCCCGTGCTGGCAGAGGGACCGGTCACCTGGGCCGTGCCGCTGCCGGACGGCTCTGCCACGGCGCCCGCCGCTCTCCTTGCGGAGGTTGCGCCGCGCGACGCCCGCCCGGCCGTGCGCCTGCGCGTGCCGGCCACCGGCGAGGAGTGGACGCCGCGGCGCGACCTGCTGGCGAGCGACCGCTTCGCCGCGGACTTCGTGCTGGAGGTGGAGGAGGACGGCCGCGCCTGGGTGCGCTTCGGCGACGACGTGGACGGCAAGTCGCCCGCCGCCGGCACGGTCTTCACCGCCGGCTACCGCGTGGGCAACGGCGCGGCCGGGAACGTGGGCGCGGACGTGCTCCAGCACCTGGTGCTCGGCGCGCCGGCCGGGATCGAGCTGATCCGCAACCCGCTGCCGGCCTTCGGCGGCGCCGCTCCCGAGAGCCTGGAGGAGGCGCGGCAGTACGCGCCGCAGGCGTTCCGCGTGCAGCAGCGCGCGGTGACCGAGGCCGACTACGCCGCCGTGGCCGAGCGCCACCCGGAGGTGCAGCGCGCCGCCGCCACCTTCCGCTGGACCGGGAGCTGGATCACCGTCTTCCTGACGGTGGACCGGATCGGCGGCCGGCCGGTGGACGCGGAGTTCGAGCGCCGCCTGCGCGCCTGGATGGAGCGCTTCCGCATGGCCGGCCACGACCTGGAGATCGATGCGCCGCTCTTCGTGCCGCTCGACCTGAAGCTCCACGTCTGCGTGGCGGCCGGGCACTTCCGCAGCCAGGTGAAGAGCGCGCTGCTCGACCGGCTCGGCCGGAGCGTCCTGCCCGGACCTGGCAATCAAGGAAAAACCCGGCGCGGCTTCTTCCATCCCGACGAGTGGACGTTCGGCCAGCCGGTCTGGCTCTCCCGCGTCTACGCCGCGGCCGCTGAGGTCGCAGGCATCGACTCGGTCGAGGTGGTCCGCTTCCAGCGCCAGGGGCGCGCGGCGGAGCGGGAGCTCGCGGACGGCGTCCTGCGGCTCGCCCGCCTGGAGATCGCCCGCCTCGACAATGATCCCAACTTCCGCGAGAACGGCCGGCTGGAGCTGGAGCTGGAGGGGGGGCGATGAGCGACGCATCTCCTCACGACGCCTGCGGGTGCTGCGGCGGGGTGTC
Source organism: Thermoanaerobaculia bacterium (assembly GCA_035264905.1). Classification (GTDB taxonomy): domain Bacteria; phylum Acidobacteriota; class Thermoanaerobaculia; order Multivoradales; family UBA5704; genus UBA5704. Next base: position 2,738 of record DATFPH010000566.1, on the reverse strand, counting down.
CGCCCTGACTCCGGCCCTCGTCGAGAACCGGCCCGGCCTCTCGGCCCTGGCCTTCCGCGCCGGCACGCATGCCCGCTTCAAGGAGTCGATGCTGGCGCGGCTCTCGACGCTCCCGCGCCTGCGCGCGCTGACCACCCGCGACGACGACGATCCGACGATCGCTCTCCTCGACGGCTGGGCCGCGGTGCTCGACGTCCTGACCTTCTACCAGGAGCGGATCGCGAACGAAGGGTACCTGCGCACGGCCACGGAGCGGCGGTCGATCCTGGAGCTGGCGCGGACGATCGGCTACGAGCTCGGACCCGGCGTGGCGGCTTCCACCTGGCTCGCCTTCACGCTCGACGACTCGCCCGGCTCGCCGCGCGAGGTGGTCATCCCGGCGTCCACCCGCGCCCAGAGCCTGCCGAGCAAGATCGAGCTCCCCCAGAGCTTCGAGACGGCCGAGGAGATCCTGGCGCGGCCGGAGTGGAACGCCCTGAAGCCCGCGCTGACCGAGCCGCAGACGATCGAGGCGGAGACGACGCGCGAGGCCCTGCTCGCCGGCGCGGCGCTCGGCCTGGGCCGGGGGGACGCCCTCCTGTGGATCACGGACCGCGAGCATTGGGACGTGCGGACGCTGACCGAGGTCGAGGCGCGGAGCGAGGACGGCGTGACGCGGGTCGCCTGGACCGACCCGCTGGAGACGAGCGGCGGGAGCGGCGTCCGGGTCTATGCCCTGCGCCAGCGCGCCTCGCTCTTCGGCCACAACGCGCCGGACTGGAAGGCCCTGGCCAAAGAGACGCGCGACCGGTACGCGGGCAGCTCGACCGAGGCGGACAAGCTCGACGACTGGCCCGGCATCGCGGTCCCCAAGGAGTCCGTGAGCATCGACCTGGACGCGGAGTACCCGCGGATCGTGCGCGGGAGCTGGGTCGTGCTGGCGCAGCCCGGTGCGCGGCTCTTCGAGGTCCGGGGCGTCTCCTCCACGAGCACGCCGGGATTCTCCCTGTCGACCAAACGGACCCACCTGGTCCTGGACGCCGGGACGGGCGTCGAGCTGAATCCGCGGCAGGCCGCGGTCTTCGCGCAGAGCGAGGAGCTGGCGCTGGCGGAGAGGCCGGTCAACCGGCCGGTCGCCGGGACGCGCCTGGCGCTCGACCGCCAGGTCGAGGGTCTCGCCGCCGGCCGCACGGTGATCGTCCGCGGCCGGCTCTCCCGGGCCGTGGTCGGGTCCGAGCCCCTCCAGCTCCAGCCGCTCGACGGCTCGGCCCCGCGCCAGCTTCAGCCGGGCGAGACGCTCGTGGTCCTCGCCTTGCCGTTCTCGATCGCGGGACGCGGGCAGGTCTGGACCCTGCGGTGCGACGACGGCGTCGAAGGCACCGTGCTCGTGAGCGCCCCGCCGCGCTCCGCGGTGAGCCGGGCCTCGCGTTCGGAGGTTCGCGAGAGCGCGCCGGAGGCGACCTTCGTGGGCGCCCGCTCCGCAATTTCCACCATCTCGGCGGCCAAACGCCGCGCCACGTTCAACCTCGCGGACAGAGAGCTGCCGGACATCTTCGTCCCGCCCGATCGGGTCAAGCAGCCCGGCGTGAAGAACCCTCCGCGCCGCCCCCCGAAGGAGGACATCCCGTCGCGCCCCGAGGAGATCCCGCCCGTGGCCCTGGCGCTGGCGCCGGCGGAGAAGGACGACCCGGTCGTCTCGGAGGTCGCCGTCCTCGACGACGCCTTCTACGAGGAGGGGCGCACCGCGCTCGTGCTGAAGCAGCCGCTCGTCCACGTCTACGATCCGGCCACCGTGACGGTCCATGCCAACGTCGGGAAAGCTACCCATGGCGAGACGAAGCGCGAGGTGCTGGGGAGCGGCGACGCCGCGCGGGCGTTCCAGCGCTTCCGCCTGCGCCAGAAGCCGCTCACCTACGTGTCCGCCCCGGTGCCGAGCGGCGGCGCCAGCACCCTGGAGCTGCGGGTCAACGGCGTGCTCTGGCACGAGGCGCCCGACCTCCTGCAACTGGGTCCCCGCGACCGCGCCTACGTGCTGCGGCGCGACGACGGCGGCACCGTCACCGCGCTGTTCGGCGACGGCATCCACGGCGCACGGCCCGCCAGCGGAATCGAGAACGTCGAGGCGGTCTACCGGGTGGGGATCGGCGCCGCCGGCTCCGTGGGCGAGGACCGCATCGCCCTCCTCGCCACCCGGCCGCTCGGGGTGAAGAGCGTCACCAATCCGGTCGCGGCCACGGGAGCGGCCGACCCCGAGGTGCGCGACGACGCGCGCCGCAACGCCCCGCGCACCGTGCTGACCCTGGACCGGGTGGTCTCGCTCCGCGACTTCGAGGACTACGCGCGCGGCTTCGCCGGCATCGGCAAGGCGCAGGCGCGGATGCTCTGGAAGGGAGGGCTGCGCAGCGTCCACCTCACCGTGGCCGCGGCGGACGGCAAGACCGTGCAGCGCTCGTCCGAGCTGTTCCGCAACCTGGTGGCGAGCCTCGAAGGGGCGCGCGACCCCCACCAGGCGCTGGAGGTGAGCTCGTTCGAGCCGGTGCTCTTCCGGGTGAGCGCGCGCGCCGGCGTGGACCCGGACTTCCGCAAGGAGGACGTGCTCCCCCGGGCCGAGGCGGCGCTCCGCGAGGCCTTCTCCTTCGCCGCGCGCGATTTCGGACAGGGCGTGGCCCTCTCCGAGGTCATGGCCGTGCTCCAGGCGGTCGACGGCGTCGTCGGCGTGGACGTGGAGGCCCTCCATCTGAGCGCCGCGCCGCCGTCCC
>DATFPH010000565.1:0-33152 GCA_035264905.1 Thermoanaerobaculia bacterium | reverse complement strand
TGGGACGGCGAACGGGTCCGCGCGGCCGCCGGCTTCACGCGGCTCCTGATCCATCCCGGACGGCCGGTGCGGAGCGTCGACGGCCTCGTCACCGGCCTGCACGACCCGCTGGCGAGCCACCTCGCGATGCTCTATGCGATCGCTCCGCAGGAGCGGGTGCGGGCAGGCTACGCGGAGGCGGTGCGCGAGGGATATCTCTGGCACGAGTTCGGCGACAGCCACCTGCTGCTCGGGCGGGAAAATTGACGGTCTCTCCGCTCACCGTCAAACGATGAGATCGATCACTAGTGTCTGATCCGGCGAAAACGTTTCGGTGACGAAATATAGATCAAATTGATGGTAACGCCCCGTGCCGACAGGCGCCTACCTGTCTGTGCGGGGCTTCCATTCCGGAGCTCGGCAACAACGAAAGGAAAATAAAGATGACAACTCCGGAGCGATCTGTTCAGGAGCATGGCCGGACGGCTGGACACGGCGGTGTGTCATGAGTTGGTCGTCGTGGTCTCGAGTCGCGGGGGGAGTGACTGCGATCGGCTCGCCGATCACTCCCATGGCCCGCACTCCCGATCACCTGGACCTGTTCGCCGTCGGCTCCGACGAGCGGATCTATTCGACGTGGTGGCACGAGGGCGGTTCCTGGGATTCGTGGTTCGACGTGTCCGGAGGCACGGCTTCGACCGGATCTCCAGTGACAGCGGTGGCACGTATGGCTGAGCACCTGGACCTGTTCGTCGTTGGTACCGACAGTGGGATCTATACGGCGTGGTGGCACGAAGGACAGCCCTGGTCGTCCTGGTTCCAGGTGTCGGGAGGCCATGCGCCTCTGCGATCGCGGGTGGAAGCGGTGTCGCGCACCACTGACCACCTGGATCTCTTCGTCACCGGTTTCGACGGGCTCGTCTATTCGACGTGGTGGCACCAGGGCCAGCCATGGGCTCCGTGGTTCAACGTGGCCGGCATCGCGGCGGCACCGGGCGCTCCGGTTGCGGCGGTCGCCCGGCAACCCGATCATCTCGACCTCTTCGTGGTGGGGACCGATGGCCAGGTCTATACGGCGTGGTGGCACGCGGGACATCTGTGGTCGACCTGGTTCCCTCTGCCGGGGATTGCTTGCACGCCGGGGGCCCACGTGACCGCCGTCGCGCGGCGCTCGGATCATCTCGATGTGTTCGTCACGGCCGCCGACGGGCGCGTCTGTACCACCTCGTGGCACGCAGGCCGGGCATGGGCCGCCTGGGACCATGTGTCCGGAGGCCACATCAACCCTGGAGCGCGAGTGAACGCCGTGGCCCGGGGGGCCGAGGACCTCGACCTTTTCGTTACGGGCGGGGAAGGCCATATCGCCTCGACCTGGTGGCATGAGGGCCAGGAGTGGGCACCATGGTTCCACGTCGCAGGCGGGCTCGCTGCCGCCGCCTCTCCGGTGGACGCCGTGGCCCGAAGCTCCGGTCAACTCGACATTTTCGTGACCGGTATTGATGGCAGTATCTTTACGAACGCATGGTCGGCAGCGAATGGCCAGAGGACCAGCTTCGTGCCGGCGCTGCACGGATTCCGGTTCCAGAACGACTTCGATTTCGAGTTGTTCAACGACCTGCGGTTCAGTGGTGAATGTGGAGGAATGGCTTACACGGCGCTCGACTACTTCCGTACCGGCACTTCGATTCCAGCACAGCCGTACCGTCCTGCTGCCGGGACTCCCCTGGCGGCGCACATTCTCCGCCGCCAGGTAAACTCGCTCGTCGACAATGGCGACAAATGGGCCGAGCTGTTTTTCAACCCCTTCGGCTCACGGACCGACGAGTTCTTCAACTGGGGTCTTCAAGGGAGGAATGGAGGCCGCCTCGAGGAGCTCCGGAATGAGATCGACACCGGCCGGCCGGCACCACTCGGCCTCTTCAAAGCGGGGAACGGCGGCACCGGGCCGCATCATCAGGTGCTCGCCATCGGATACGACATGGGCCGATATCGAGGAGATGAGGGCGACTTCAAGGAGGATCTGAAGATCTTCATCTACGATCCGAACCATCCCGGCGAGCAGGTGACGCTGGTCCCTTCGCTCGCGACCCGTTCCTACGCCTACCTCGAGCATCCGGAAGATGCCTGGATGACCTATTTCGTCGACCGGAGGTACCAGGTCACCACACCTCCCATCATCCCCGATGAAGCCTTGTCGAGTGACGGCTTGGTGCGGGAGCTCCTGCTCGAGCTCGGAACCGGCGGAGACGATCTCCGCGGCGGCGACGACAACGTTCACGCCACCGTCAACTTCAAGTCTCACCCGCAACTGACGGTTCAAAACATCAATGGTCTGCACCGCTGGATCAACAACTACACCGAGACCGTTCCAGTCCGTCTCACACAGCCCGTGCCGCTCGACGAGCTGGCGAGCGTCGTGCTCACCACGACCTTCGGCGGCGGACTCGGGGGCGAAAACTGGAACCTGGACCGGCTGCGCATCATCACTCTGGGTCGAGAGATCTATAACCGTTCAGGTGCTCCACTGTGGCGTTTCACCGGACAGGAGCAGAGGTTCACAGCGGACCTGAGCGCGATCCCAGGGGCCTAGCTTCGATTGCTCGATGACGCTCACCGACCGCGGTCGTCCACCGACCGCGGTCGGTGAGCAGGGATCAGCGCTGCTCGCGGGTTGTCCGGGCTTCTCCGCTTCCCAGCACCCGCTCCAGCACCACCAGGTCCACCGGCTTGGTGAGATGCTGGTCGAAGCCGGCTTCGTGGGCGAGGCGCTGGTCCTCGGCCTGGCCGTAGCCGGTCAGGGCGACCAGGAGGCAGCCGCGCAGCTCGGGCTCGGCGCGCAGGGCTCGCGCCACGTCGTAGCCGTTCATCCCGTTGGGCAGGCCCACGTCGCAGAGCACCACGTCGGGCTGGAAACCGCGTGCGGCTTCGAGACCGGTGAGGCCGTCCGGCGCGATTTCCACCTCGTGGCCGGACAGCTCGAGGAGCATCTGCAGGCTCTCGGCCGCGTCGCGGTGGTCCTCGATGATCAGGATGCGGCGGACGACCCGCGGGAGAGGCGCGGGCTCGGGCCCGGCGGCCGGACCCGGCTCCGCCGCGCGCGGGAGGCGCAGGGTGAACCGCGAGCCGCAGCCGGGGCCGTCGCTGTCGGCCTTCACGCTGCCGCCGTGCTGCTCGACGAGCCCCCGGACCAGCGCCAGCCCCAGGCCGAGCCCTCCCCGGCTGCGGTCGAGGCTGCGGTCCGCCTGGCTGAACGTCTCGAAGAGGTGCTCCACCATGTGGGGCTCCATGCCGATGCCCGTGTCGCAGAGGACCACCGCCGCGGTCTCGCTCGTCTCCTCCTCCACCCGCACGGTCACCACGCCCCCCGGATCGGTGAACTTGCGGGCGTTGTGGAGGAGATTGCCCAGCGCCTGGGAGAGGCGCGTCGGATCTCCATCCACCCAGAGCGGCTCGGCCGGCAGGTCGAGATCCAGCGTCAGACCGCCCGATTCCAGCTCGTTGCGATGGTCCTCCGCCGTGACCCGCACGAGGTCCACCAGGTCCAGCCGGCGCAGGCGCAAGAGGATCTTGCCGCGGGAGATCCGCGAGACGTCCAGGAGGTCGTCGATCATCCGCGTCATGTGCGCCACCTGGCGCTCGATGATCACCCGCGCCCGCCGCTCGACCGGATCGTCTCCCGCCTTCTCGTTCAGGATGTGGACCGCGTTGCGGATCGGGGCCAGGGGATTGCGCAGCTCGTGCCCCAGCATGGCCAGGAACTCGTCCTTGCGGCGGTCCGCCTCCAGGAGCCGATCCTCCATGAGCTTCCGGCGCGAGATGTCCTGCACGGTGGCGACCAGCGAGCGGATCTCGCCGGCGGGACCCCGAACGATCGCCAGGGTCGTATGGGACCACAAGACACTGCCGTCCTTGCGAAGGTACCGCTTCTCGTACTCGACGCGGCCGGCCGCGCCCGAGCGCAGCCGGTCGATGGCCGCGAGCGTCGTCTCCGCATCGTCCGGATGCCCGATCTCCAGGGAGCTTTTGCCGACCAGCTCCTCGCGGCTGAAACCGAGCATCTGGCAGAAGAAGGGATTGACCTCGGCCATGCTGCCGTCCGGCAGGCCGAGGCCGATGCCCACGGCCGCCGTGTCGAAGATGAGGCGATAGCTCGCGAGATCCTCGCGGAGGCTCGCCTCTTCCAGCTGGCGATGCTTCGGGGGCATGGGCCTACGCCGGCAGCGCCTGATACCGCTCGCGCACGCTCCCCTGACCGAAGATCTGCTCGATCGAGGTGGCGAGCTTGGGGCTGAGCTGGACTTTGTAGCTCTCCTGGGCGGTGATGTGCACCACCCGGTCCGGAAGCTGAACCTGCAGGGTGACCGGCACGTCCCCCGGATGCTCGACCAGCAGGTCGCGGAGCCGCAGCATGCTGTTGGTCGAGATGGCGGAGGCCTTGAGGAGGACGTCGACTCCCGCGAGCGGGCGCACGCCCAGCTTGTCGAGCGGCGAGATCTCCTCGACCGTCATCTCCATGTCCCCGCCGCGCTCGCGCACCTGCCCCTTCACGAGGACCACGGCGTCGTCCGCGATCAGATGGCCGAACTGCTGGAGCTGGTTGGCGAAGAGGGTGACGGGGATGCTGCCGGTCAGATCCTCCAGCACGAAGCGGCCCATGAAACGGCCGGCGTTGGCTCCGGTCTTGATCTTCACCCGGTTGAAGCCGTTGACCACACCGCCCAGGGTGGCCGATCCCTCGACTCCCTCCTTGAGGTCGGCCGTGGTGTGGGAGATCAGCCGCTCGATCTCGGCCTGGTGCTCGGAGAGCGGATTGCCGGTGAGATAGAAGCCCAAAGCCTCCTTCTCGAAGCGCAGCCGCTCCTTCTCCGGCCAGGGGGGCGTCGCCCGGTCGGGCGTGGGCTCCATGGACTCCGAGCCGGCGCTGCCCCCTCCGCCGAGCAGGGCGAGCAGGCTCCCCTGTCCCTCGTCCCGGTCCTTCCGCCGCTTCTGGCCGTACTCCAGGAACGAGTCGAGCGAGGCGCAGAGCGCCGCCCGGTGGACGCCGAAGCCATCGAAGGCTCCGGCTTTGGCCAGGCACTCGAAGACCTTCCGGTTGGCCACCCGCAGGTCCACCTCGGTGGCGACCTGGGCGAGGCTGCGGAACCGGCCCAGGCGGCGCCGCGCCTCCAGAATCGACTCGATCGCCGACTCCCCCACTCCTTTGACCGCGCCGAGGCCGAAGCGGATCTGGTTGTCCGCCACGGTGAAGAAGTAGCTGCTCTCGTTGATGTCCACCGGCAGGAGGGTGATCCCCATGTTCCTGCACTCGGCCGTGTACTTGGCGATCGCGTCGGAGGACGAGAGCTCGGAGTTGAGCATGGCCGCCATGAAGGCCACGGGGTAGTGGGCCTTCAGGTAGGCGGTCTTGTAGGCCAGGTTGGCGTAGGCGACGCTGTGGCTCTTGTTGAAGCCGTAGCCGGCGAAGGGCTCGATCTTGTCCCAGAGGTCCGACGCCTTCTCCCGCGGCATGCCGCGACCGGCGGTGCCGTCGACGAACTGCGCCTTCATCTTGGCCATGACGTCTTTCTTCTTCTTCCCCATGGCCTTGCGCAGCGTGTCCGCCTCGGCCATCGAGAAGCCCGCCACCGCCACGGCGATCAGCATCACCTGCTCCTGGTAGACGATGATGCCGTAGGTCTCTTCGAGGATCGGCTGCATCTCGGGTGTGAGAAAGGCAAACTTCTTGCCCTGCTTGCGCTGGATGTACTCGTCGATCAGCGTCATGGCGCCTGGCCGGTAGAGGGCGTTCAACGCCGCGAGCTCATCGAAGCGCGAGGGCCTGACTCGCCGCAGCAGGTCGGTCATGCCGCGCGATTCGAACTGGAAGATACCGCTCGTGCGTCCGTCGCAGAAGACCTTGAACGTCTCGGGATCGTCCAGCGGCACGTCGTCCAAGTCGAGGTCGATCCCCTGCTGGCGCACGATCTTGACCGCGTCGTCGAGGACGGTCAGGGTGCGCAGACCCAGGAAGTCCATCTTGAGGAGCCCGAGGCTCTCGATGATGTTCATGTCCCACTGGGTCATGATCTGCTCTTCCTCGCCCTTGGTGACCCGGTAGAGGGGCACCAGCTCGTCCAGCGGGCGCGGCGTGATGACGACGCCGGCGGCATGGACCGAGGCGTGGCGGGTCAGCCCTTCGAGCCGCTGGCCGACCTCGATGATCTGCCGGACCTCCGGGTCCTTCATCTCGGCGGCGAGCGCGTCGTTGTCCTTGACCGCGTCTTTGAGCGACTTGGTCATGTCGGGGATCAGCTTGGCGATGCGGTCCACCTTCGTATACGGGAGCCCCATGACGCGGCCGACGTCGCGGATCACCGCCTTGGCGGCGAGCGTCCCGAAGGTGATGATCTGGGCCACGCGGTCGCGGCCGTACTTCTCGCCGACGTACTGGATCACCTCGCCCCGGCGCCGCATGCAGAAGTCGATGTCGATGTCGGGCATGCTGATGCGGTCGGGGTTCAAGAAGCGCTCGAACAGCAGGTCGTACTGCAGCGGATCGATGTCGGTGATGCGCAGCGAATAGGCCACCAGCGAGCCGGCGGCCGAGCCGCGGCCCGGCCCCACCGGGACTCCGGTCTCCCGCGCGTGGCGGATGAAGTCCCAGACCACCAGGAAGTACCCGGGGAAGCCCATCTTCTCGATCACCTGGATCTCGTACTCCAGCCGCTGGCGATAGACCTCCTCCTCGTGGCGGACCAGCCCCTGCGCGCGCCGCTTCCGCAGCTCCGTCAGCCGCTCGTCCAGCCCTTCGCGCACGACCCTCTCGAAGTAGGACTGGAGGGAGTGCCCCTCGGGCACCGGGAACTCGGGCAGATGGAACGTCCCGGTCGGGATCACCAGGTTGCACCGCTCGGCGATGGCGAGCGTGTTCTCCAGGGCCTGGTGGTCGTCGGGGAAGAGGGCGTGCATCTCGTCCGCGGACTTCACGTAGAAATTGTCGGAGTAGTAGCGCAGCCGGTCGGGGTCCGACAGGTTTTTCTGAGTGCCGATACAGAGCAGCACGTCGTGGGCGAAGTGGTCGTCCTTGCGCAGGTAGTGCGCGTCGTTGGAGGCCACGAGGGGGATGCCGAGCTTGCGCGAAATGCGGCGGATGACCTCGTTGGCGAGCCGCTGCTCGGGAATTCCGTGATCCTGCATTTCGAGGTAGAAGTTGCCTTCCCCGAAGATCTCCAGAAACTCGCGCGCGGAGGCCTCGGCCTCCCGTTCCCGGCTCGCGATGATGTGCTGGTTGATCTCCCCTTGCAGGCAGGCGGAGAGGCAGATCAGCCCCTCGCTGTGCTTGCGGAGGAGCTCCTTGTCGATGCGCGGCTTGTAGTAGAAGCCGTCGAGATAGGACTTGGAGGTCAGCTTGAGGAGGTTCCGGTACCCGGTCTCGTTCATCGCGAGCAGCACGAGATGGTTGCTGCCGCTCCCCTTGCCGGGCGTCCTTTCGGTGTGACCTCCCTGGGCTACGTAGGCTTCCATGCCGACGATGGGCTTGACGCCCGCGGCCCGGGCGGTGTCGTAGAGCTCGATGGCGCCGAACATGTTGCCATGGTCGGTCAGCGCCACCGCCGGCATCCCGGCTTCCTTGACGAGGTTGATCACGTCGGGGAGGCGGTTGGCCCCGTCGAGCAGGCTGAACTGGCTGTGCAGATGGAGGTGAACGAAGTCGGACATCCCAGGGGTCATGTTACCAGAAGCGGAGACCGGATGTGCCGCCCACCGGCCGCCCAATCAAGGACTGCAGGGACAGCAAGGACTGCAAAAGAGGAGGGCCTTGCAGTCCTTGCTGTCCTTGAAGTCCTTATGTCCCTTCTGAGGTGTGGGAGGCCTGCTGGGGCAGGCGGCTCACGCGGTAGACGTAGTTGAGACCCGAGGCGACGGTCAGGACGGCTACCGCGATGAGGATCCACTCGGCCACCGGCTCGAGGCGCGGCAGGAGGGCCGAAAAGAGGACGACGACCACCGCCGTCACCTGGAAGACGGTGGTGATCTTGCCGAGGATCGACGGCGGGAACCTTCGCACCCCAGCCGCCAGATACAGGATCAGGGCCACGGCCACCATCAGCACGTCCCGGGCGATGACCAGGACCGTCACCCAGACCGGGATCTCGGCGCCGTGGTTCAGGTGGGGGAACGACATCATGACGTAGGCGGAGGTCAGCAGGAGCTTGTCCGCGATCGGGTCGAGGTAGGCGCCGAGCGGCGACTGCTGGTTCCAGAAGCGGGCGATGAACCCGTCCAGGGCGTCGGTCAATCCGGCGATCCCGAAGATCAGCAGCGCCTTGCGCGACTCGCCGTCGAGGACGGCGATGATGAACAGGGGGATGAGCCCCATGCGCAGCAGCGACAGGAAGTTGGGGATGGTGAATCTCACGACGCGCCCAGGAGCTTCAAGGTCCGGCGGATCAGCTCCACCGCCTCGGTGCCCGACAGGGCCTCTCCGGGCCGGCACTCCTCCCCTTCCAGGAGAAGGCCGCAGCCGGCCGCGCCGGCGCAGACCGCGCTCTGCGCCCCCTGCGGCTTGGCGCCCCCCAGACAGGCGAGATTCTGCCCGAAGCTCGACAGGGTGCGGACCAGGACGCGCAGCGCCGGTCCCCGCCGCAACGTGGCGGAGGGCGAAAAGCGGTGGAGGGTCGGCTCGACGTCCATCAGGCCGAGGTTGACCACCCGCACGATCTCTTCCTGGTGCGGATGATCGAGCACGTCCGTGGCGATGCGGCCGGCGGACGGCCGCGCGTACCGCACGTTGGGCACCAGCCAGTAGAGCAGCACGGCGAAGTCGGCCTTGTCGAGGTCCGGCTTGGCGGCCACGGTCTGCACGGATTGCGGCAGCATGGAGAGACGCCAGCGGAAACGCGACGCCTCCAGGAGACGCGCAGCCTCCGGGTCGTTCGGATGCCGCGCCGCCAGGTCCTGGGCGATCTGCAGGCCCGCGCTCGGGTCTCCCACCGCCATCTCCAGCGCCACCCGGCGCTCGAGCAGCTTGCGGTCCTCGGGCCTCCGGGTCACCAGCCCTTTGACGGCGGCCAGCTCGGCCGCCTGGTCGCCGCGCGCGACAGCCACGGCGAGCGCGCCTTCGAGCGTGCCGATCTCGGACGGTGCCCAGCTCTCCAGGAAGGAGAGATGCTTCTGCGCCTCGTCCAGGTTGCCGGTGCGCAGCGCCTCCTGGAGACGGTTGGAGAGGATCTCGACGGCCCGCGGGTGGAGCTCGCCCAGACGCTGCAGCGCCAGAGAGCTTCGCGTGGCGATGGCCCGGTACGCGGCATACGCCAAGGGAACGTCCAGGGTCTCCGCGGCACGGCCGAGCAGGAGCTGGCTCGCCACGTAGCCGGGCATCGAGTCGCCTACCGGAACCAGGCGGGTCACCACCTCGCGCAGGCGCTCCTCGACGAAGTCGGCCTGGGCGGCGAGCACCTGCGCCGGAGCGAGCGCGGCGTCGACTTCCAACAGCTCGGCCGCGGCCGCGCGGGCTCCCTCGACGTCGCTGCGCTCTACCAGGTCTCGGTACGCGCTCTGGAGCTGCTCGGCCTGCTCGGGATCGATCTCTCGAGGATAACTCTCCACCGGATCGAGCAGAAACGAGCGCAGCTCCTGCGCGAGGGCCCGGTCCGGCTCGCGCGGAGGGCGAGGCTCGCGCACGGGCGGCGCCGGCTGGCTGGAGGCGCAGGCGCCCAGCCAGAGGGCGGCAAGAAGCAACACCGCGCCCGTCGCGCGTCCGGCGCTACGCCGCAGGATGAGGCGCTGCGGAAATCGTCGCGATGGCATGCTTGTAGATGAGGATCTCTTTCCCTTCGCTCTCGATCACGACGGCGAAGCGGTCGAACCGCTTCAAACGCCCGAGGAGGTGACGGCCCGTGACGAGCTCCAAGTACATCGTCTGCCCTTCCTTCAAACTCTGGAAGAGATAACCGTCTTGAATGTTGATGTTGTGCTTAGCCATCGGACGCCCTCCCGGAACCCCTGTGCTTGGCATAATCAAGTACTCTATTAAAAAGAAGACGGTTCATTTCCTGGGCCGAGAACCAGGTGATATCGGGCTCTTTCCGAAACCAGGTCTCCTGTCGTTTCGCAAAACGACGGGTCGATCGGATCGTCTCGGCGATCGCACGATCGAGAGACCATGCCCCTCCTGCAGACTGCGCGAGCTGGCGATAGCCGATCGCCTGAAAGGCGGGAAGACTCGGGCTCAAACCCTTCGACAACAGGCCGGCAACCTCCTCCACCCATCCCTTCTGGACCATCTGGGCCACTCGGCCCGCGATTTGATCGTATAGGATGCCACGCGGAAGCGTCAATCCGACACGGATGGATGCAATGCGCTGTGCGCCAAAGGGTTGGCGGGAAATGTAGGCGGAGAGCGGCTCTCCGCTCACCAGCGCCACTTCGAGCGCGCGCAGGATCCGCTGGGTGTCCCCGGGCGCGAGACGGGCCGCGGTCTCCGGATCGCGCTCGCGGAGCTCGGCCGCCAGAGTCTCCAGCCCTTCGCTCTCCAGGCGCTCGCGCAACCGCTGCCGGACTTCCGGGTCTCCGGGCGGGATCCGGCTGATCCCTTCGAACAGCGCGCGCAGATAGAGCCCGCTCCCCCCGACCACGATCGGCAGCCGGCCGCGCGACCGGATCTCCCCGATCGCCTCCTCGGCACGCCGCGCGAAGTCTCCGGCCGAGTATCGCTCATCCGGCTCCAGGATGTCGATCAGGTGGTGCGGGATGCGCGCCCGCTCCTCGAGGCTCGGCTTGGCCGTGCCGATGTCGAAGCCGCGGTAGACCTGGAGGGCGTCGGCGTTGATGATCTCGCCGTCCAGGCCCTCCGCGAGCGCCAGCCCCAGGGCGCTCTTGCCCGTGGCCGTGGCGCCCACGATGGCGAGGACGGGGGGTTCCACCCCCTATCCTCGGCCAGCGAGCGCCGCTACCGCGGCAATCAAATCGGAGGGATCCAGCGGCTTCGGCAGGTGCCGCTGGAATCCGGAGGCCAGGGCGCGGATGCGGTCTTCCGTCCGGGCGTAGGCGGTCAGGGCCGCGGCCGGCACGTCGCCCCCCTCCCCGGCTTTCCGGGAGCGCACCTGGCGGATCAGCGCGAAGCCGTCCTCGTCCGGCATGGCGAGGTCGGAGACCAGCACGTCCGGGGGGACGCGGTCGAGGCTCGCCAGAGCGTCCGCCGTCGTCGCGACCGCCGTGACCTGGGCGCCGCACTGCTCCAGGGCGATGACCAGCAGCTCGCGCGTGTCGTCCTCGTCCTCGACGACCAGGACCCGCACTCCCGCGAGCAGGCCCTGAGTGCTCCACACCCTCGCCTTGCCATCCAGAGTCTCGTCGAGGCTCTCGGCGTTCCCGGCCATGGCCTGCCGTACCGGCAGCCGCACGGTGAACGCCGCCCCCTTCCCGTCGCCGTCGCTGTCCACGCTCACCGCGCCGCCGTGCAGCTCGACCAGGTGGCGGACGATCGACAGGCCCAGCCCCAGACCGCCATGCGAGCGCGTGATCGTGCTCTCGGCCTGCCGGAAGCGGTCGAAGACGTAGGGGAGGAAGTCTGGCCGGATCCCCGCTCCGGTGTCTTCCACCTGGATCTCGGCGCTCCCCTGGGCCTCCCGCAGGCGGACGGTGACCTTTCCCCCCGGCGACGTGAACTTGATGGCGTTCGACAGCAGGTTCCAGACCACCTGCTGCAGGCGGTCGGCATCGCCCATGACCGGGCTGGTCAGCCGGTCCAGGAAGACGTCCAGATCGACCCCCTTGGCGTCCGCTCCCGGCCGCACGCTCTCCAGGGCCGCCTCGATGATCCGCGGCAGCTCCACGGGCTGCAGGTCGAGGCGCAGCTTGCCGGTGATGATCCGCGACACGTCCAGCAGGTCCGCGATGAGCTGGGCCTGGGAGCGGGCGTTGCGCTCGATGGTCTCCAGGGCGCGGGCCGAGGCCTCGGGGTCCAGCTTGCCCAGGCGCAGCACCTGGGCCCAGCCGAGCATGGCGTTGAGCGGCGTCCGCAGCTCGTGCGAGAGGGTGGCGAGGAACTCGTCCTTCATCCGGTTGGCCTCTTCGGCCTGCCGGCGCAGCTCCTGCCGCACGACGACCTCCTTCTTCAATTCCTCGTTGGCGCGCGACAGCTCGGCCGTGCGCTGGCGCACCAGCGTCTCCTGCTCGCTGTACATCTTCTGCAAGGCTTCGTTGGCGCGGGCCAGCTCGGCCGTGCGCTCCTCGACCTCGCGCTGCAGCGCAACCCTCTCGATGGCGTTGCGCACGGCGCTCTGCAGAGCCTGGCGGGTCACCGCCCCCTTGAGGAGATAGTCCTGCGCTCCCCCTTTCATGGCTTCGACCGCCACCGCTTCGTTCCCCTGGCCGGTGAGGACGATGACCGGCACCCGCCGGCGCTCGCGCAGGCGAGTGAGGAATTCGAGGCCGTCCACGTCCGGCAGACGATAGTCGAGGAGGAGGCAGTCGGCCTCGCCCGCGAGCGCCAGCCCCAGTCCTTCCTCCCCCATCTCCGCCTCGAGGAACTGGTACTGGTGCTCGGGGTCCTGCGACAGCATCCGGCGGTAGTGCTCCCGGTCCTCCGGGCTGTCGTCGACGATGAGGATGCGCGAGGTCTCTCGGGCCATGGCCGTTCTCAATCCCCTCGGGGGAGGACCACCACCTCGAACCAATAACCGTTGAGCCGTTCGATCGCGCGGATGAATCCGTCCATGTCCACCGGCTTCTGGATGTAGCTGTTCGCTCCGGCCTGGTAGCAGGCTTCGACGTCTCGCTCATCCATCGAGGTGGTGAGGACGATGACCGGAATGCGGCACAGGACCTCGTCGCTCTTGACCTCATGGAGGACCTCCCGGCCGTCGGTGCCGGGGAGGTTCAGGTCGAGCAGAATCACGCCGGGCCGCGGCGAGTTGCCCGGATCGGCATAGGCGCCCCGGCGGTAGAGGTAGTCCAAGGCCGAGTCGCCGTCCTCGCAGCGGATGATGACGTTCTTGAGCCCGGCCCTTTGGAAGGCGCGCACCGTTGCCTCATAGTCCTCCGGGCTGTCCTCGACGAGCAGGATCGGCTGATTGGGAGTCCGCAAGCTCATCCCTCTTTCTTCAGAGTGAAATGGATCGTCGTGCCTTCGCCGACAGTTGAGTCTACCCAGATCCGTCCGTTGTGGCGCTCTACGATCTTCTTGACGATCGTCAGCCCGGCTCCGGTGCCGCCGCCGAACTTGTCCCGCCCGTGGAGCCGCTTGAAGATCCGGAAGATCGCCTCGTGGTGTTTTTCCTGGATGCCGATGCCGTTGTCGCGGACGTAGAAGGCCGGCGGGTGTCTGGTGCCTGCGGCGCCGTCCTCCCAGCCGATCTCGATCCACTTCTTTGGTTTGTCGTTGTACTTCATGCTGTTGACGAGCAGGTTGTAGTACAGCTCCCGGACCCGCACCGGATCGCAGCGCACCGCCGGCAGCGGGCGCGGGATGCGCACCTCCACCCCGTATTCACGCAGACCGATGCCGATCGAGTCCAGCACCTCGCTCACCACTTCGTTCAAGTCCGCCTCGGCGATCGCCAGATCGATCCGGCCGAGACGGGAGTACTGGAGGAGGGAGTCGATCAGGGTTTCCATGCGCCGACTGAGCCGGGTGAGGGTCTCCAGCTTGGAGCGCCCCTCGTCGTCGAGCCGCTCGCCGTAGTCCTCCAGAAGGAAGGTGGCGAAGTTGTGGATGCCCCGCAGCGGCTCCTTGAGATCGTGGGAGGCGATGTAGGCGAAGTCGTCCAGCTCCTGGTTGCTGCGGTGGAGCTCCTCGTTGCGCTCTTCCAACTGCCGCTCGGCGCGCTGCCGCTCGGCGAGCTCCTGGCGCAGGGCCAGGGTGCGCTCCTCCACCCGGCGCTCCAGGCCCGCCTTGGCCTCCAGCAGGTCGGAGTCGCGCCGCTCGATCTGCCCGAGCATCTCGTTGAAGGCGTCGACGAGCTCCCCGAGCTCGTCGGAGCTCTGCCGGACCGCGCGGATCGAGTAGTCCTTGCGCTCCGAGACCGCGCGCGCGGTCTCGGCCAGGCGCAGGACCGGCTGGGAGATCACCCGCTGCAGCGCCGAGGAGAACAGCAGGGCGGCCAGGGCGGCCAACAGGAAGACGGCTCCCACGGTCGCGATCTGGAGCAGCAGGCGCCCGGACAGCTCGCTCAGGTCGCTGCGCAGATAGACAGTGCCGATCGTCCGTCCATCCAGGATGACCGGACGGAAGACTTCGAGGAAGCCTTCGCCGAACACTTCCCCCGGCACCCCGGGGCGCGCCGGAAACCGAACCGCGCCACCCTCTTTGCCGCGCCGGTAGGTGGCCAGGAGCCCTCCCGTCTCCCGATAGACCGCCGCCGCGATGAGCGAGCGTTTGGCCTCCAGGGCGGAGAGCGTCTCCCCGGCGGCTTCGGCATCGCCGAAGGTGAGGGCCGCGGTCGTGTTGCTCGCTATGATCTCCGCCAGGGTCGCGAGGTCGGTTTTCATCTCGCGGCGGAAGCTCAGCAGGTCCGCGGCGATCAGGATGACGCCGGCCAGAAGCAGAGCTCCCGCCGCGGTCACCATGATGATCAGGACCACCTTCTGCCGGATGGGGGTGTCGCGGAGGAGCCGTCCCGGCAAGCTCAGTCCCCTGGTTGTTCCGTATAGACTCGGCGCGCCAGGCGGAGCAGCTTGGAGCTCAGCTTGAGCCGGTTCGCCTCCGCCGCGGCATGATTGATCTCGAAGCGGACCCGGTTCTGGTCGAGGACGAAGCGGATGATCCCGCCATCGGAGAGGAAGCCGTCTCCGTCGCCGACGGTCAGGATGCCGGCCCCGCGCAAAGAGGAGAGGAGCTCGCTCTGGCGCCGCTCGGAGCGCGGCACGAAGAGCATGTGGCAGGCGCGGAGCTCCGCGGGGCTCCGCGTGCGGTGCACCTTCAACCGCCGGCCGTTCACCGTCTCCCCCTGCACCACCGCGTCGAGGCTCTCTCCAAAGGAGTCGTCCCCCATCACACAGACCGTCACCGGGTCTCCCGGAGACGTGAACACGTCGGACGGCCATTCCACGAACTTGGTGAAGTTGAAGAGGAAGGCCGCCTTCACCTGGTACTCGAGCTCGGTTTTACCTGATTCACCCTGGGCGTCCGCCCAGGCGCGCTCCGTCCCCACCAGGAGGAGGACCGCGAGGAGCAGGAGCGCGCGCGGGGCTCTCAGAAGGACCATGTCGCTCTGCCGTACAGGCTTCGCTCCACGACCTCGCGGTTCGGACCAGCGGGTCCGAATTCCTCGTGTGAGCTGTGCAGCAGGTTGCGGCCGATCAGCGCCAGCTCCAGGGAAGAGAGAGGGTGCCAGCCCAGATGGAGGTCCAGATCGAGGTAGCTCGGCACCTCCGGCGCGGGCAGCCGGTCGACGTACCGCAGCCAGGCGTCGAGCTCCACGCCGCCTGGAAGATCGACGAAGGAGCGCACCTGGATGCGGTGCTCCGGGTCGTTCCCTTCCCGCTGCGCCGTCCCGCGGCTCCCCGGGTCCAGGAAGTACCGTCCGTCCAGCCAGGCGTAGGCGAAGTGCCAGTGCCACCAGGGCGCGGGCTCCCAATTGATCCGGGTCTCCAGACCCCACGTCTCGGCGTTCGTCCGGTTGCCGAAGGTGAACGGAAAGGCGCCCGTGGGCGCGGGATCGAAGCTGCGCAGGTCGTCATAGACGTTGTAGAACATCGCGTTGTCCAGGATGAGCCCGGACCCGAGCCGCATGCGATGGCCGAGCTCGTAGGCCACCAGCTTCTCGGACTCGAAGTCGCGGCTTCCCAGGAAGGCGATCACGCTGGGGAGCTGCCGGACGTGGAAGACCAGGTCCTCGTCGAACTGGGTGGGCGTGCGCACCGCCCGCGAGACCGCTCCCCAGAGCATGCGGCGCTCGCCCAGCCCGAGCGAGAAGCGCACGTTGGGCTGCACCTCGAACCCGGTCGAATCGTTGTGCTCGACCTTCGTGCCGAGCGTCACGCGCAGCCGGTCGTCCAGGAACGAGACCTCGTCCTGGACAAAGGCGCTGAGCAGGTCCTGGGCGCGATGGTCCGGCAGGAACTCGATGACCCGGCTGTTGCGCACGCTGTCGCGCGTATGCCGGTAGCCGAGCCCCCAGATCAGCTCCTGCCGGGTGCCGAGCCGGAGATCCTGCTGGAAATCCACGTCCCCGGTCTCCCGGTGCTCCTCGAACAGCGCAGGGATAGAGCGGTGCGTACGGTCCAGGTAGACCTGGAGCTCGAACCCGGAGCGCTCGGAGGACCGCCGCGACCAGCGGCCGAGCAGGTTGCCGCCGTCGCGGTTCGAGTCGCCGACCAGAGGCTCGCCGACCCGGCCCGTGTAGGCGTCGGCCTGGAGGGTGAGCCCGTCGCCTCCCGCGGTCTTCCAGTCGGAGCGAAAGCCGCCCTGGCCCAGCCACATGTCGTCGATGGCCTCGCTGCCGTCGAGAAATTCCATCGCGCCGCGGCTGGCGTACTTGCCGTAGGCCCGGTAATTGCCGCGCTCGCCCAGCGTGCCGCCCCAACGCGCGGCGGCGAACCCCCGCTCCTCGTTGCCCGCCCCGGCCACCGCGAGCCCTCCCTGGGTCTCGGAGGCCGGCTTGGTGATCACGTTGATGACGCCGTTCACCGCGTTGGCTCCCCAGATCGTGGCGCCCGGGCCGCGGACGACCTCGATCCGGTCCACGTCCTCCAGGAGCACGTCCTGCACGTCCCAGAACACGCCCGAGAACAGCGGCGTATAGACGCTGCGGCCGTCGATCAGCACGAGCAGCTTGTTGGCGGCCGCCGAGTTGAAGCCGCGGGCGCTGATCGCCCACGCGCTCTGGGTCTGGCGGGCGACGTGGAGCGAGTTGACCAGGCGCAGGGCCTCGGGAAGGCTCGTGACCCCCGACCGGCGCAGCTCGTCCGCGGTGATCACGGCGACGGCCGCGGCCGCCTCGAAGAACGGCTCGCTGCGCCGGGACACCGAGGTGACGTCGATCTGCATGAGCTCCTCGATGCTCAGGGTCTTCAGGCTCTGGGCGGCGACGAGGTCTTCCTGAGCGTTGGCCTGGGCTCGGAGGGGCGGCGCCGCGCAGAGCGCCGCCAGCAGGGCGGCCCGCAGGATGCGCGGGAGGGGATGGCTTGTCATCGTCATTCCGCCAGCAGGCGTTGCAGGATCTCGGGATCGGCCGGTTTCGTCAAGTGGAGGTCGAAGCCGGCCTCGCGGGCGCGCCGCTGATCCTCTTCCTGGCCGTAGCCGGTCAGGGCGATCAGGCGGGCGGAATGCAGCGTCGGATCGTCACGGAAGGCGCGGGCCACGGCATAGCCGTCGAGCGCGCCCGGCAGCCCGATGTCGCAGAGCACCACGTGCGGCCGGAGCTGCCGGGCTTTGTCCAGCCCCTCCTGTCCGCTGTGCGCCACCGCCACCTCGTGCCCCTTGAGCTGCAGCAGGAGAGCCATGCTCTCGGCGGCGTCCACGTTGTCCTCGATGATCAGGCAGCGGCGCGGCTGCCCCGCGGCCGGCTCGCCAATGCTCTCGACGGCTTCGGCAGGCGCATCCACGAGCGGCAGCCGCAGGCGGATCTCGGCGCCCCGCCCGCTGCCGCCGCTCGACGCCTCCACCGACCCACCGTGGAGCTCGATGAGACGGCGGACCAGCGCCAGGCCGAGCCCGAGGCCGCCCCGGCCGCGGTCGATTCCGGGCGGCGCCTGGCTGAACGGCTCGAAGAGCCTCCCGAGGACCTCCGGCTCGATGCCGATGCCCGTGTCCTCGACGGCCACCACCGCGGTGCCGTCCTCGGCGCGTGCGCCGACCCGGACCACGCCGCCGCGGTCGGTGAACTTCATCGCGTTGTGGAGAATGTTTCCCACCGATTGAGAGAGGCGGGTGAGATCGCCATTGACCCAGAAGTCCCCCGGCGAGACGTCCACCTCCAGCTTGAGGCCGGCCGCCAGCAGGGCGCCGCGGTGGTCCTCCACCGTGGAGCGCACCAGCTCGGCCAGATCGAGGCGCTCCTTGCGCAGCAGGATCTTCCCCTGCGAGATCCGCGACACGTCGAGCAGGTCGTCGACCAGGCGGGTGAGGTGGACCACCTGGCGGTCGAGGGTGGCGAGGGCGCGCTGCGACTGGTCTGCGGTGACCTTGGGCATGCTCAGCACGTACAGGCAGTTGCGGATCGGAGCCAGCGGATTGCGCAGCTCGTGCCCGAGCATGGCCAGGAACTCGTCCTTGTGGCGCGCGGCCTCGCGCAGCGCGTTCTCCGCCTGCTTGCGGTCCTCCACGTCGGTGATCGTCCCCACCCACTCCCGCACGGCGCCGTTGGCTTCCAGCAGCGGCACGGCGCGCGCCACGAAATGGCGGTAGGCCCCGCTTTCCCCGTGCCAGATCCGCCCCTCGCCGCGGAACGGGGTCCGCTTCCCCAGCGACTGCGCCCACAAGCTCTTGATCCGCTCGCGGTCCTCGGGATGGATCGCCTGGGCCCAGCCCCAGCCGGCGTACTCCTCCCACGCCCGTCCGGTGTACTCCTCCCAGGCGACCTGCCGCTCCATGAACCGCCCCTCCGCGTCGGCCGTCCAGACCACCGAGGTCAGCGCCTGGACCAGCGACCGGTAGCGCTCCTCGCTGAGGCGCAGGTCCTCCTCCGCCCGCTTGCGGTCCGTGATGTCGCGGGCGATCGCCGAGGCGCCCACCACCTGACCGTCACTGCCGAAGAGCGGCGAGACCGTGAGGAGGACATCGAGGCGCAGGCCGTCCTTGCGCACCCGCACCGTCTCGTACGGCTCCACCGGCTGGCCGTGGCGCAGCTTCGCGAAGACGGGCGCCAGCTCCGACCGGCGCTCCGGGGGGACCAGCACGTCCACCGGATGGCCGATCATCTCGCGCGCCGCATAGCCGTAGATCCGTTCCGCCCCGGCGTTCCAGCTCGTCACCACCCCTTCCAAGGTCTTCCCCAGGATGGCGTCCTGCGACGACTCGACGATCCGCGCGAGCTGGTCGCGCTGCTCCTGGGCATTCCGCAGCTCCGTGATGTCCACGAAGGTCAGCACCACGCCGTCGATCACGTTGTCGAGCGTGCGGTACGGCAGGATGCGCAGGATGTACCACGCTCCCCCGTCGTCCGTCAGGCGCACCTGCGACTCGCGGACGGACAGCGTCCGCAGGACGGTCTCGATGCCGGAGATCAGGTCGTTGGCGGGAAAGCGCGGCGCGATGTCGGCGATCGACCGCCCGACGTCCCCCTCGATGAGACGGAATACCTCCGTGGCGCCCGGGGTGAACTTCTTGATCCGCAGCTCGCGGTCCACGAACACGGTGGCGATCCGCGTGCTCTGGAAGAGATTGACCAGGTCGCTGTTGGCCCGGTCGAGCTCCTCGACCTTTTTCTTGAGCTCGGCATTGATCGTCTCGAGCTCCTCGTTGACCGATTGCAGCTCCTCCTTGGAGGTCTGCAGCTCTTCATTGGCGGACTGCAGCTCCTCGTTGATCGAGAGGAGCTCCTCGTTCGACGAGACGAGCTCCTCGTTGGAGCTCTCGAGCTCCTCCAGGGTCGCCTGCAAGTGATCCTTGGTGACGCGCAGCTCGGACTCGAGCCGCTGGATCACCCCGGTCGCCTCGACCGGAGCTTCCCCGCTTTCGGGACCCAACGGGCCGGAGCCCGGGCGCTCCC
Organism: Thermoanaerobaculia bacterium; assembly: GCA_035264905.1. Taxonomy (GTDB): domain Bacteria; phylum Acidobacteriota; class Thermoanaerobaculia; order Multivoradales; family UBA5704; genus UBA5704. The sequence goes on along the minus strand of DATFPH010000565.1, from coordinate 13,539 downwards.
GTTCCTGGAAGACGATCGTGAACAGCCCTGCCTCCTCCCCCAGCTCGGACATCGGGCGGACCGTGATGTCGACCCGGTGCGTGGCACCGTCCGCCTCGAACCCCACGTTCTCGTGGGTCACGGCCTCGCGGCTGGTCACCGCCTTGTGGAGGGCCGTGCGCAGATCGAGCCGCAGCCCCTGCCGCGCCAGCTCGAGGACCCGCAGCGTCGGAGTGCCGCCCGGCGGCTCGAGGTACTTCCCGGTGCGCGGCGAGAAGTAGAGGACGTCCCCGCGCTCGTTGACCAGGACGCAGGCCGGCGAATAGTTCTCCAGCAGGACCCGCTCGAAGGCGCGGGCGACCCCCTGCTCGCCGCGAGCCGGCGGCGGGCCTTCGCTGAACGGGCGCTGCATGGAGAAGCGGAACCGGTCGGCCAGCGGGAAGCTCACCGGCGGCCGCAGGACCACGTCCTTGCACTGATAGATCCGGTGCCGCTTGTCCATGGTCCGGTACAGATCCGGCCATCCGGCCACGCTCTCCGACGGACCCAGGAAGAGGAACCCGCCCGAGCGCAGCGCATAGTGGAACAGCGGGATCAGCTTCTTCTGGAGATCGCTCTCCAGATAGATGAGCAGGTTGCGGCAGGAGACCAGATCGAGCCGCGAGAACGGCGGATCGGTGATCACGTTGTGCGACGAGAAGAGGCACATCTCCCGGATCTCCTTGGAGACCTGGTAAAGATTGCCATGCCGCACGAAGAAGCGCTCCAGCCGCTCGGCCGAGACCTGCTCGGCGATGCGCTCCGGATACCAGGCCTGGCGCGCCGCCTCCAGAGCCTGGGCGTCGATGTCCGTGGCGAAGACCAGCACGTGCGGCGGCTCGGGGAGGCGCAAGGCGTGCTCGCGCAGCAGGATGGCGAGCGAGTACGCCTCCTCGCCGGTGGCGCACCCTGGAACCCAGACCCGCACCTGGCCGTCCGCAGTCTTAGCCTCGAACATCTTCGGCACCACCCGGCGCCCCAGGGAGACGAACGCCTCCGGGTCCCGGAAGAAGTCGGTGACGCCGATCAGCAGATCGTGGAAGAGCTCATCGATCTCGCGGCCGTCGAGCTGCAGCGCCTCCAGGTACTCCCCCACCGAGCCCGATTGCCTTTCGGTCATCCGCCGCCGGATGCGCCGGACCAGAGTGGTCCGCTTGTAGCGGCTGAAGTCGTGGCCGGTCTTGGTGCGGAGCAGCGCGGAGATGCGGCCCAGGTGGCGCTCCACCTCGCTGCGCAGCCCCTCGACCCCATCCCCGCCCCGCAACGTCGTCAGACGCCGCACGTGCTCGACCAGCCGGGCCGGCATCTCCTCCACCGGCAGGACCTGGTCGGCCACTCCCGAGACGATCGCCGCGCGGGGCATGCTGTCGTAGCGGGCCGACGAGGGCACCTGGACCAACGTCAATCCGCCATGCTCCTTGATCGCCTTGAGCCCCAGCGTGCCGTCCGTCCCGGTGCCGGAGAAGACGATTCCGACGGCGTCGTCCCCCTGGTCCTCGGCGAGGGAGCGGAAGAAGCTGTCGATCGGCGTCCGGCGGCCGCGCATCCGTTCCGGACGGGACACCCGCAGCACGCAGTCGTCGATGGTCAGCGTGAACTTCGGCGGCAACACGAAGATCTGGTTGCTCGCGAGGCCTGTGTCCTCCGTCACCAGACGCACCGGCATGGAGGTGTGCCGGGCCAGCAGCTCCGGCATCTGCGTGTCATGTTGGGGGTCCAGGTGCTGGACGATGACGAACGCCATGCCGGTGTCCGCCGGCATCCTCTCGAAAAAAGCTTGAAACGCCTCCAACCCGCCGGCGGAAGCGCCCATCCCGATCACCGGGCAGGGCCGCTTGCCGGACTCCCCGCCATGAGCCATCCCTCCAACCACTCCTCGATCCTGGACTTCCATGGTTGTCCTTCGCGCGAAATAGACTTACTGCTGGGCCGTTTGCTGGCTCCCCCCTTGTTGCGAGGTCGGTGCCAGCCTCCTTCGGCATTCACTGAATATGACAGACATCCGAAAAAACCTGGACAGGACGCGGGTTCTCGCGGCCGTCGTGGAGAGGGATGGGCGCCTGCTCCTCGCCCGGCGGCCTCCGGGAAAGCGCCATGCGGGCCTCTGGGAGTTCCCCGGAGGGAAATTCTTACCTGGAGAAACGCCCCTGGACGCGGCGCGCCGGGAGCTGGCCGAGGAGCTCGGCGTCGACGCGCCCGCTCTCGGCGCGCTCCTCTGGGTCGCCCCCGATCCCGGCTCCCCCTTCGTCATCGAATTTTATCGCGTCGAGATCCACGGCGAGCCCACCGCCCTGGAACACGACGCGTTGGCCTGGGTGAAGCCGGAGGAGCTGCCGCACTACGAGCTGGCGCCAAGCGACCGGGCGTTCGTGGAGAGGTTGCTGGAGCGCCGAATGAAAAAAGGAGACGGCGGGGGCGAGGGGGCAGGGTAAGAAGGAAAGGCAAGCGAGTCTGGCGAGCCCGCTGCCGCCGAGGAAACCCGCTTCAGAACCCTTCGCCGAAGCGGGCGATCTTCTCCTGGAGATCGGCCACGATCCTCCGGAGATTGGAGAGATCCTGGCCGCTCACATGGGGAGCCAGCTCCCGGAACAAGGGCTCGAGCTGCGGCCGATATCCGTGGATGAGGGTGAGGAGGTCCGTCTCGTACAGGGCGACGCGGACCAGGTTTCCCTGGCGGTAGAGCGAGGGCAGGGCATAGAGCTTCAGCAGGATGAGCCCCTCCACCGTGGCGCAGGGGACCTCGCGCTCCACGAAGGACCGGGTCGTCCCGTAGCGCCGCACGATGGTCTCGAAGAAGGGATCGCTGGTCAGCAGGAGGTCGATCTGGAGGCCCTCGAAGATCCCACCGACGAAGGCCCCGCTCCGCCCGGTGATCTCGATCTCGGGCAGCTGGCCGAGGGCCGAGGGCGCGAGGATCAGATCGATGTCCTCGGTATTGCGGCCTTCGACGTACTTCAGAAGGGCGATCCCTCCCACCAGCAGATAGCGGATCCCTCGCCCATCGAGCAGGGCGAAGAGCCGATCCACCGTCTCCAGAATCGAGCTGTCGCTCACGGTCGCTCCGTGGGAATGCCCAAAGACAAGGGCGTTGCGGACCACCTTGCCGATATGGACCGGACGTTGGACCTCGGCTGTTTTCATGGCAACCTCGGCGGGATTCTAGCGCGAACCTCCAGCCGGCGTTCGTTGCTTCGCTACTTCAGCGGCGGCTCTTTGACGGTGCGCAGGACCGCTGTTTCGATTCTGTCGAAGAGCCACTGCTCGCGGTTCCGAACGCGGCTCCACCGGTGCGCGAGAGCGGTTACCGCCTCCCGGAGCAGCCCCGTCGCCGTCTCCGGGCTGCATCGGTGACGCCGGAACAGATACGCGATCCGCTCCCGGGTCTTCTCCAGGAGCTGATCGAGATCCTGCTTCGTCGGACGTTCGACTGCTTTCTCTATCATGGCGGAGCGCTCGTTGCTCGCTACAAGAAGAAGGTACCGCAAAGCAGGAATCAGAGACAAGCCCCTGTGAACCTGTTCGGTATGTAACGAAACTCTCCGCCCGGCGCCTGTTGAAGAGAAGGAGGAGTGCACCATGCTCCTATTCCAAATCGCTTCCCGGTTTTTCTCCCCCGCCTGTCGCCGGCGCGCAGCTCTCTGCACGATCGCCCTGCTGATGGCGGCGGGGGCTCTGCACTCTCAGGCGGGCTGCCAGGGTCGGTGCATCAATCCGCACCAGGGCAATCCCCAGTCGTCGTGGGACGGCCAGGCGAGCGGATGTCTGGTGCAGAAATGGCGCCGCTGGCCTGACGGCTGCACCCACTATCAGTGGTACGACAAGTGCCAGAACACCTGGGACAACGATTCCAATGGCCAACCCAAGGTCACCTGGACCTGCTGCGTCCACTAGCTTCCACGAGGTCGACCATGGCCGAATTCCCCGTGTTCATCAGCTATGCCCATATCGACGACGAGCCCTTCCCGCCGGACGAGGCCGGATGGATCTCCGAGTTTCACCGTGCCCTGGAAACCCGGCTCCGCCAGGTCGCCGGTCGCGACCTCAAGATCTGGCGGGACGACCGGTTGGCAGGAAACGACCGCTTCTGGGAGGAGATCAGACAGAGACTGGACAAGAGTGTCCTGATCTCCGTTTTAACTCCGCGATACGTCCAATCCGAATCCTGCTTGAGCGAGCTCCGGAGATATGCAGAGATCCGCAAGGAGAAGAGCGGCACTGCCAGGGTCCGCTCGCCGATCTTCAAGGTGGTCAAAACTCCCTGCGAGCCTGACCACGCCGAGCCTTCGGAGCTCCGCGATGTCCTGGGCTATCCCTTCTTCCAGCTGAACGCCCGGGGCGTCGCGCGCGAGCTCCGGCTCACCCTCGGTCTCGAGGAAAAGGGCCGTTACTTCGACCGGCTCAACGACCTGGCGTACGACATCAAGGAGATGATGACCCTCCTCGCGAACGACGAGGCTCCCCCGCCGCCCACGAAGGGAGTGGTCTACCTGGCCGAGACGCCGTACGACCTCGCCTCCCAGCGTGACGAGATCCGGCGCGACCTGCAGCAGCGCGGCTACGAGGTGCTGCCGGCCCGTCCGGTTCCCTGGCACACTCCGGACTTCCGGCAGGCGATCCGCGCTGACCTCGCGCGCAGCGCGCTGTCCGTCCACCTGATCGGCGGCGGCTCGGGGATCGTGCCGGAGGGTGAGGAGGAGCCGATCGTCGCGCTCCAGACCGGATTGGCGGCGCAGGAAAGCGGGGCCCGCTTCTTCCCGCGTCTGCTCTGGTTGCCCGAAGGCCTGGAGGCGAAGCAGGAGCGGCAGAAGAGCTTCATCGACCGGCTCCTGACCGACCGGTCCGATCATCCGGGCCTGGAGCTGCTCCGAGTGCCCCTCGAGGAGCTGAAAACGGTTCTTCAGGGCAAGCTCAACACCCGGCCCCCTGCGCCGCTGCCGGTCAAGGCGACTCGGGCCGGTGTTTATCTGATCTGTCATGAGTGCGACCTCGATGCGGTCGGCGAGCTGCGCGACCATCTCGACCAGCATGGTTGCGACGTCGACCTGCCGCTCTTCGAGGGCGATGAGGCGGACCGCAGCGAGTATCACAAGGAGCTGCTGCGGATGAACGATGCCGCGGTGGTCTACTACGGTGCGGCGAGCGAGGCCTGGCTCCGTTTCAAGCTCCTCGACCTGCGCAAGGCGCCCGGCTACCGCGACCCGGCCAGCCCGCCGCTGGTGCAGGCCGTCTATGTGGGCGAGCCGGAGACGCCGCAGAAGCGACAATTGAAGATGAACCAGCCGCGGCTGATCCAATGCCCCGGTGCGTTGTCCGCGACCTCTTTTGAGCCGTTCCTGGCGGATCTCGCCAGTGCGAGGGCGTGATGGACACGATGGCGCCAGCCAATCCCTTTCCCGGCCTACGCCCCTTCGAGTCCGAAGAAAGCCACCTGTTCTTCGGCCGCGAGTGCCAGACCGACGAGCTGCTCGCGCGCCTGGGACGGAACCGCTTCCTGGCCGTGATCGGCACCTCGGGGAGCGGCAAGTCGTCGCTGATCCGCGCCGGCCTCCTCCCGTGTCTGCACGGGGGATTCATGACGGGCGCCGCGGTGTCGTGGCAGGTCGCATGCTTCCGGCCGGGAAACGATCCGATCGGCAATCTGGCTCGCGCTCTGGCTGAGATTCCGGGATTTGTGCCTCTGGGAGACCTGGAGGCCGGCATCCAGTCGACTCTCCGGCGCTCCGGCCTGGGGCTGCTCGAGGCGGTGCGCGAGGCGCAGATGCCTTCGGGACAGAGCCTGCTCGTCGTGGTCGACCAGTTCGAAGAGCTGTTCCGGTTCGAGCAAACGGTGGACGCCGGCCGGTCCGGCGACGCGGCCGCTTTCGTGAAGCTGCTGCTCGAAGCGACCGCGCAACACGAGATCCCCATCTACGTGGTGCTGACCATGCGCTCGGACTACCTGGGAGACTGCGCGCGGTTCCACGACCTGCCCGAGAGGCTCAACGACTCCCAGTATCTGATCCCGCGGATGACGCGCGACCAGCGCCGGGAGGCGATCACGGGCCCCGTGCTGGTCGGCGGCGGCCGGATCGCGCCGCGGCTCGTCAACCGCCTGCTCAACGAGAGCGGCGACAATCCGGATCAGCTGCCGATCCTGCAGCACGCGCTGATGCGGATGTGGGACCTGTGGGCGCGCCAGGGCCGAGGGGGAGAGGTCGACCTCGAGCATGACGAAGCCGTCGGCGGGATGGCCATGGCTCTGTCGCGGCACGCGGACGAGGCCTATGAGGAGCTGGACCCGCGCGGCCGGGAGATCGCCGGGTCCCTGTTCAAGAGCCTCACCGAAAAGGGACCCGACAACCGGGAGATCCGCAGGCCGGTACGCCTCGCCGAGCTCGCCGAGGTCGCCCAGGCCCCGACAGACGAGGTCTGCGCGGTGATCGAGAGCTTCCGGCGCGAAGGCCGCTCCTTCCTGGTGCCGCGCTTCGATGTGGCGTTGCAGGAAGATACGGTCATCGACATCTCCCACGAGAGCCTGATCCGCGGCTGGCAGCGCTTGAAGGCCTGGGTGGACCAGGAGGCGCAGTCCGCCCGGATGTTCTGCAAGGTGGCAGAAGACGCGGCCCTCCATGCCGAGGGCAAGGCCGCCCTGTGGCGCGATCCCAACCTGGCCCAGGCGCTCCACTGGCGCGAAGAGAGCAGGCCCACCCAGGCCTGGGCTGAGCGCTACCATCCTGGTTTCCCTCGTGCGCTGTCGTTCCTGGACGACAGCTACCATGCGCACCTCGCCGAGCTCGCCAGGATCGAGAGAGGACGTGTGAGGCTCGGGCTCCTGGCGAGCGCACTGGCCGTATTGCTGATCATTGCTGCGGGTCTGGCTGTTCATGCGTGGAGACAGGAAAAGCGGACGTCGGATGCGCTCGCTGAGAGCTCGTGGTTGAGCGCAACACACGCCCGGCAGGAGTCGGAGCTTCTAAAAGCAACCTACTTTTCCGGTCACTACCTGGAGAGCGGCACGGACGAGTCCCGCGGGAGGCCCAGCGCCCTCAGCGCTCAATTCGGCTCGCAGGCCTTCCTGGTCGACGCGATTCCGGAGGCCAGCGACTCGATCCCGGCGGATCGCAACGGCGCGGTCCCTGGCAAGGCCGTCAGCCAGGACAGACGTCTTGTCCTGACCTGGCAGTTCCGGACCGCACAGCTCCGGAGCACTGACGGCAGCCCTCCGGCCCCTCGATCTCTGGAGCATGAGGACATGGTCCTTGGAGGCAGCATCAGCCCGGACAAGAAGAAGGTCCTGACCTGGAGCGTCGATGGGAGCGTCCGACTCTGGAACGTGACAGGCCCTCCACTGGTAATTCGACATCAAGGGGCGGTTCTGGGTGCGGAGCTCAGCAAAGATGGTCGCTCAATCTTGACCTGGACCGACGACGGGATCGCGCGGCTCTGGAGCACTGCGGACGGCGCACTGCAGGCCGAGTTGCTTCATGGCGAATCGCTCGTCGCCGCGCAGCTCGTCGATGGCCAAGCCGTCACCAGGGGACGCAGGGGTGACGCACGCTGGTGGAATTTAAAGGGCCTCCGCCACGAGGCCCGGCCGAGGTCTCATCGTGACGGAATGGCGCTCGCGAGCCAGATTGCGCCCGAAGGGAACGTGACGAGTCCTGACGGACGGTACACCCTGAGGTGGAACCCAAAGGCAGGGGCGCGCCTGGAGACTGCGGGCGGCGATGTGTCGATCGAGCTACGGACGAACGGAACCGTATACGGCGGGCTGTTCAGCCATCAGGGCGATCTCCTCCTGACTTGGCGTGGCGACGGAGTGGTCCAGTTTTGGAAAGTCCCGGGGGGAGAGGCCGCGTTGCCGCCGATCAAGCAGGACCAGCCCGTGACAGGTGCGGTCTTCAGCCGGGACGACTCCTTAGTACTGATTTGGGACAGCGACTGCGCGCGCCTCTGGAGCACGGTCGACGGCACCCCGGTGATCCCACCAATGCGCTCAGAGAGCTCGCTGATCCGAGCCTCCTTCTCTCCCGACAAGGCCGAGGTCGTCACGGAGAGCTTGGACAGCACGGTCCAGAGCTGGGACATCGGCGCCGACTACGACTTTCCCCGCAAAGACTGGCCCCTGCTGATTGAGGTCGCGACGGGAGCCACGGTAGAGAACGGGATGGAGAGACCTCTCTCCCCAAAGGAGTGGAAGGACAAGAAAGCCGACTACATCAAGGTAGCTGCCGAGCACGTGCGGACCTGCAAGTACCAGAACGCCAATCTCTACTTGAAGCAGAAGCAATTCTGGAACGCACGCCCGCGGGCCCTTAGCTCGGCGCGATCATCCACAGCCGGCCATCGACCTCAGCGCCCAGACCGTGGGTCTTGAGGATCACGTAGAGCGCCTGGTCCCACGGCACGTTCTCGAGCTCGACCGTCACGGATCCCTGGACCCGTGGATCGAGGACCAGGTTGAAGCGAGCGAGGCGGGCAAAGGTCCGGAGGACCTCCGGCAGCGGCGCGTCGCGCAGGCTCAGACTGATAGGAAAACCCTTCCACCGCCCTTGACCGGCCGGGCCCTGGCCGGGCTCGATCAAGCCGTGGGTTCCAAGGATCACGGTGCGAGGATTCCCGGCGCTGATCTCCTGCGCTGGAAGCGTGGTTGCAGCGAGGCAGAGAGCAGCGACGAAGACGGACAGTGGGCGAGCGAGACGGCTCATGATGTGGGCTCCAGATTAGGTCTTTGATCTGCTCTCCCCCGCCCCCCTACTCCTCTCGCAGCGCCAGGCTCGGATGGAGCCCCATCGCACGCCGTGACGGCAGATACACCGCGAGCCCCGCCGCCGTGACGAGCAGCAGCACGACCGCGGCGAACACCGCCGGGTCGGCCGCGGCGGGACCGGTCAGCCAGCGCGCCAAGGCTTCGCGAAGCCAGAAGGCCGCGATGAGGCCGAGCGCGGCGCCGGTGAGAGTGGGCCGCAGCCCTTCTTTTGCGAGCAGCAGCAGCACGTCGCGCCGTGAAGCCCCGAGGGCCATCCGCAGCCCGACCTCGCGGGTGCGTCGCGAGACGGAGTACGCCACAACTCCGTAGATCCCCAGCGCGGCGAGGAGCGTCGCGAGCACGGAGAAAAGCCCGGCGAGCGAGGCCAGCAGGCGCGGCTCGGCGAGGACCGAGGCGACCTTCGCTTCCATGGTGGTGACCCCGGCGACCGGCTGGTCGCGGGCGAGCCCCCAGACCTCCCGCTCCAGGGCGGAGGCGAGCGCCAGCGGATCGCCGTCCGTCCGCAGGACGACGTGGATGGGGATGAGCGGCGACTGGGTGTACGGCACGTAGTAGTCCAGCGTGGGCGCGGCGAGCCCCCGGTAGCGGACGTTGCCGGCCACGCCCACGACGGTCTTCCAGGGCGACGGGTCGTTCGGCCCGTTGTTCTTGATCCGCTTCCCGAGCGCATCGCCGCGGGGCCAGAGACGGCGCGCCAGGCCTTCGCTCAGGATGGCGACCGGGAGCCCGTCGGCCCGGTCCTGCGGGGTGAAGTCGCGGCCTGCAATGAGCGGAATGCCCATGGTCTCGAAGTAGCCGGGGGTGATCGACTCGTAGTCCGCCTGCGGATTGGCCACGTGCTCCTCCTGCGTCTGCCCTTCCGCGGTGTAGGACAGGTTCCACCCGATCTCCCCTTCGAGCGGCCGGAGCAGGACCGCGGCGGCCGAGGTCGCTCCCGGCAAGGCGCGCAGGCGCTCCAGAAGCGTGTCCCAGAAGACCCGCGCCTGGGCCGGCTCCAGGTCTTCGGGCAATTGGATCTCCGCGGTGAGGATCTTCTCGGGATGACGGAAGCCGAGCTCGACCTGTTGCAGGTCGCGGAAGCGGCTGACCAGAAGGCCGGCCGCGATGAGCAGGAGGACGGCCATGCCGGCCTGCACGACGAGGAGCAGCGACATCCAGCGGCGGCTCTGCCTGCCGTGGAGCGCGCCGCGGCCGCCCTCCCCCATCACCTCCCGCAGGTCGACCTGCCGCGCGGTCTGCCAGGCGGGCAGGGTGGCGAACAGGACGAGCGCGGCGAGCGACAGGAGACCCGTGAAGCCCAGGACCAGGGCGCTCAGGCGGACCTCGGACAGGCGCGGGACCTCGGAGGGGCCAAAGACGGTCAGGAGATGGACGCCCAGGGCCGCGAGCGCGAGCCCGCCGAGGCCGCCGAGGAGGGCGAGCGGCGCGCTCTCGGCCACCAGCTGCCGCACCAGGCGCGGCTGATCGGCGCCGAGGGCGGAGCGCACGGCCAGCTCGGTGCGCCGGCCGGTCGCCTGGGCCAGCAGGAGGTTCGCCACGTCGGCGCAGGCGATCAGGAGGATGAGCGTCACCAGCCCGAAGAGGACCCAAAGCCCGCCGCGCGTATCCCCCAGCAGGAACTCGGCGAGCGGCGTCACGACGGCCTGCGGCTCGGGTCCGGAGGCGCCGAACGTCTTGACGACCCGGCGCACGGTCTGATCCATCTCCTCCCGGGCCTCTGCGAGACCGGTCCCGTCCCGCAGCCGCCCCACGACGCGAAGGAAGCCGGTGCCCCGGTCGCCGACCACCTCGGGGTAGACGGCGGTCACCGGCACCCAGAATTCAGCCCCCGTCGGGAAATCGAAGCGCGGCGGCAGGACGCCGGCCACCGTGTAGCTCTTTCCCGCGAGGATCAGCCTCTGCCCCACCGCCTCCTGGCCCCGGCCGGGCGGTCCGAAGAGGCGGCGGCGCAGGCTGTCGCTCAGCATCACTATCCGCTCCGTGCCCGGCTGATCGTCCGCGGGAGCGAGGAGCCGCCCCTCGGCGGGCTCGACGCCCAGCAGCGACAGCAGCTCGCCCGAGACCAGGGCGCCCGACAGGCTCTCGGGCCGCTCGCGCCCGGTGAGCGTCATCTTCGCGGGGCTCGCCCCCACCGCGGCGAGCCCCACGAACGACTTGGCCTGCCGCTGCCACTCGCGGAACTCGGCGTACGCGACCTCGACCATGGGAGCGTCGAGCTCCGGCTGCGTCTTCCACAGGACCACGAGACGATCGGGCTGGGCGTACGGGAAGGGGGCGAGGAGGATCCCATGGACCGCGCTGAAGATGGCGCTGTTCGCCCCGATGCCGAGGGCGAGCAGGAGCGCCGCGAGGAGCGTCAGGCCCGGGCGGCGCCGGAGGAGGCGTGTGACGTCGGGCATATGCGGCGTAGTCTACCGCGGGTCCGCCATGCTATCTTTTTCGCCCGTCGAGCCCCCGGCGAGAGCTTTCGATGGATGGAGGCGTGTCATGGGCAATCAGCTGGATTGCGTGGTGGTCGGTTACTACGAGCAACCCTTGGACGACCTGCTGGAATCGTCCAGGCAGATGCGTGAGCACTCGGGTGGCTACAAGCACCTCCTCGCCAACACGGTGCCGTTCCGGGGCAAGCGGGTGCGCTATCCCGAGCTGCTCAACTTCGGCCTGCGGGAAGCGACCGGCAAGACTTGCGACTATCACGTCGGCCGGCTGCCGAACCTGGGGGCCTGCTACCTCACCAGCTTCCTGCGCAAGAAGGGGTTGGACGCCGCCCTGGTCAACTTCTTCAATCACGACCAGGAGGCCTTCCGGCAGATCCTGGCGGGCTCACCCAAGGCCGTGGCGCTCACCACGACGTTCTATTTTGAAAGCTCGCCGATCCGGTACCTGGTGAATTTCATCCGCGAGCACAGCCCGGACACCAAGATCATCGTGGGCGGACCGCACATCTACCACGTGTGCAGCGATTTTTCGGAACCCATTCAGAATCAAATGTTCTCGGAAATGGGAGCGGACGTCTACGTCTTCGACTCCCAGGGCGAGCTGACGTTGAGCCGGGTCTGCGCGGCGTTGCGGGCGACCCGGCCGGATCTCAGCACCGTGCCGAATCTGACCTACACCTCGGACAACCGCACGTTCGAGCGCACGCCGCGCGAGATCGAGAACAACGACATGGACGAGAGCTCGATCGACTGGCGCCACTTCTCCACCGAGCTGCTGGTGCCGTCGGTGCAGTTGCGGACCGCCCGCAGCTGCGCGTACAAATGCGCGTTTTGCCGCTATCCGATCCTCGCCGGCGATCTCAACCTGACGAGCCTGGACGTCGTCGAGCGCGAGCTGACCTACCTCAAAGAGGCTGGCGTCACGCATCTGCTGTTCATCGACGACACGTTCAACATCCCGAAAAACCGCTTCAAAGATCTCTGCCGGATGATGATCGACCGAAAATTCGACTTCAAGTGGTACTCCTATTTCCGCTGCGCCAACGCGGACGACGAAGTGTTCGATCTGGCGGCCCGCTCCGGCTGCACCGGAGTCTTCCTGGGCATCGAGTCGGGCGACAACCGCATGCTCAAGGAGATGTACAAGACCGCGACGGTCGACAAGTACCGGTACGGTCTGACCAAGCTCCGCGAGTACGGCATCTTCTCGTACGCCTCGTTCATCATCGGCTTCCCCGGCGAGACCGAGGAATCGGCGGAGAACACCCTGGCCTTCATCGACGAGGCGCAGCCGACGTACTACTGTCTGGAGAGCTATTTCCACGACAAGAAGGTCCCGATCGCCGCGCGCGCCGAAGAGTTCGGGCTCACCGGATCGAGCTATGCCTGGCAGCATGACACGATGGATTGGCGCCGGGCGTCGGAGATCGTCTCCTCCGGTTATCACCGGATCAACGGCTCGATTCCGGTCCCCCTGTACTGCTTCGACCTGTGGACGATCGGCTACCTGATGGGCCAGGGGCTGTCGCGGGAGTACATCGAGAGGTTCCTGCGCCTCGGGGCCGAGATGCTGCTCGCCGGCATGGATGCCGAGATCCCGGCGGTCGCGGAGAGCTTCGAGCAGCGGCTGGTCGAGGCGCTGCGTCCCTCTCACTGATCCAGCAGAGATTCGATCCGCGCCGCCATCCCGGCGAGGGTCGGCGCTTCGAAGACTGCCCGCAAGGGGAGCTCGAGGCCGAAGGCTTCGTGGACCCGCACCACCACCCAGGTGGCGAGCAGCGAGTTTCCACCCAGATCGAAGAAGCTGTCGTCCAGCCCGGGCGCGACGCCGAGCAGGTCCGTCCAGACCGCGGCGAGCCGCTGCTCGACCGGGGTGCTCGGCGTCCGCCGGCCGGTGCGGGGTGGCGCCTCCAGAGGCAGGCGGGCCAGGGCCTCGCGGTCAATCTTGTCGTTGGGCGTGAGCGGGAGATCCGGCCGGAGCACGACGGCCGTTGGGACCATGAACGCCGGGAGCTTCTCTGCCAGGAAGGCGCGCAGCTCCGCGGCGTCCGCCGCGCCGCGCGGGACCACGAAGGCGACCAATCCTCTTTCTTGCACTACGACCGCCGTCTGCGCCACGGCGGGGTGCTCGGCGAGCACGGCCTCGATCTCTCCGGGCTCGATGCGAAACCCCCGGATCTTCACCTGGCGGTCGCGCCGGCCCAGGATCTCCAGGGCGCCGCCGGGGAGGATGCGCGCCAGGTCGCCGGCCGCGTAGAGGCGCCCGCCGGCCGGGCCGAACGGATCGGGTAAGAAGCGTTCCGCCGTGAGGTCGGGCCGGCCCAGATAGCCGCG
>DATFPH010000564.1:0-8575 GCA_035264905.1 Thermoanaerobaculia bacterium | reverse complement strand
CTGCGCGGCGCCCTGGACGCCGGAGCCCTGGGGCAGGCGCTGTCCGCCATCGCGGCGCGCCACGAGCCGCTGCGCGCCCGCTTCGCTACGGCCGAAGGAGAGCCGGTGCAGATCGTCGATCCCCCTGGTCCGGTCCCTCTGCCGGTCGTCGACGTGCGTGCGCTGGCAGCCTGCCTCCGCGAGCCCGAGATCCTGTGCCACGCCACGGAGGAGGCCCGCCGCCCCTTCGATCTCGCCCGCGGACCGCTCCTGCGCACCCTCCTGCTGCGCGCGGACCGCGACGACCAGGTCCTTCTTCTGACGATCCACCACGTCGCGGCGGACGGGTGGTCGATCGGCGTGCTCCTGCGCGAGCTGACGGAGCTCTTTGCGGCCTTCGCGGCGGGACGGCCCGCGGCCCTGCCGCCCCTCCCGCTCGCCTATGCCGACTTCGCCGCCTGGCAGCGCGAGCGTCTCCAGGGGGAGCGCCTGGCTGCAGAGGTGGAGCACTGGCGCGCGCGGCTCGCCGGGCTCCCCGCGCTGCGGCTGACCCCCGAGCAGGAGCTGAATAAGGGTTCCCGCGGCGCCCTGGTGCCGGTGATCATCCCGCCCGCGCTGACGCAGCGTCTCCAGGCGATCGCGCGCCACGCCGGGGCCTCCCTCTTCATGGCCCTCCTCGCGGTTTTCGAGGTCCTGCTCTCCCGCTGGACCGGCCAGCGCGACTTCGGCGTGGGCGCGCCGGTCGCCAACCGCACCCGCCCGGAGCTCGAAGGCCTGATCGGCTTCTTCGTCAACACCCTCGTGCTGCGCGCCGACCTGGCGGGCGATCCCTCGTTCGCCGAGATCCTGGGCCGGGCCGAGCGGACCCTGGTGGACGCCCTGGCCCACCAGGAGCTGCCGTTCGAGAAGCTGGTCGAGGAGCTGCACCCGGAGCGGCGGCTCGGCCACACTCCGTTCTTTACGGCGGTCCTCGCCCTGCAGAACCTGCCGGCCGGCGCGGCCCGCCTCTCCGGCCTGGAGATGACGCTGCTGCCGGTGCGCAACGGCACGGCGCGTTTCGATCTCACCCTCTCCCTGGCGGAGGAGGGGGGAGGGCTCACCGGTGACCTGGAGTACCGCCGAGGTGTCCTGTCCGATCCGGCAGCCCGGCGCATGGCCGGGCACCTCCGCGTTCTCCTCGAAGCCGTCACGGAGGACCCCGGCCAGCCGTTCTCCGCCATCGCGCTCCTCACCGCGGCCGAGCGGCATCAGATCCTGATCGAGTGGGCCGGGCCGGAGCACGCCTGGCCCGAGGACAACCTGGTCGGACTGTTCGAGCAGCAGGTGGCCCGCACCCCCGAGAACATCGCCGTGGTCTGCGGCCCGGCGTCGATGACCTACCGGGAGCTGGATCGCCGCTCGACGCAGCTCGCCCACCGCCTAGGCCACCTCGGCGCCGGACCCGAGACGGTCGTGGCCATCTGCGTGGATCGCTCGCTGGAGATGGCCGTGGGCCTCCTCGGCATCCTGAAATCGGGCGCCGCCTATCTCCCGATCGATCCGCTGAATCCACGGGAGCGGCAGGCCTTCCTTTTGGAGGACGGCGGAGCCTCGATCCTCCTCACCCAGGAACGCTGGGCCGCGGGCTTCGAGGGCCGTCAGGTCATTCTTCTGGATTCCCGGGAGGGAGGGGGCGCCCTCTCCCGCTCCGCGGGGGAGGGACGGGGTGGGGGACACCTCCAGGCTCTCCTCTATACCTCCGGCTCCACCGGCCGGCCCAAGGCCACGATGCTGGAAGCGCGGGGCCTGCTCAACCTCTGCCTCTGGTTTCGCGACGTCTGTCCGATCCTGCCGCACGCGCGCTCGCTCCTCGGCTTCTCGTTCAGCTTCGACGCGGCGTTCAAAAACATCCTCGTGCCGCTCCTGGTGGGAGGCCGCACCGTGCTGCCGCCGCCGGGTCCCTACGACGCCGGCGAGATGCTGGAGGCGATCCGCCGCGAGCGAATCACCTTCCTCAACACCACGCCGGGCCAGATGATCCCGATTCTCCAGAGGGCCGCGGCGGACGGGTGGGCGGGGCTGGAGACGCTGGAGACGCTGATCCTGGGCGGGGAGGCCGCGCCCTGGGCGGAGCTGCGGCCGTGGCTGGAGAGCGGGCGGTGCCGTGCCGAGATCCTTCACATGTACGGCCCCTCGGAGGCCTCGGATACGGTCTCCTGCCACCGCGCCACGCCCGAGGAAATCGCCGTTGTCGGCCGCCTCCCTGTGGGGCGCGCCGCGGACAACATGCGCCTGTTGGTGGTTGACGCGGACCTCCAGCCGCTGCCGATCGGGGTCTCCGGAGAGCTCTGCCTGGCGGGCATCGGCCTGGCGCGCGGCTATCTCGCGCGGCCGGAGCTGACCGCGGAGAGGTTCATCCCCGATCCCTGGCGAGCGGGAGAGCGGATGTACCGTACAGGCGACGTCGCGCGCTGGCGGCCGGCCGGCTCCGTCGAGGTCCTGGGACGAATCGATCACCAGATCAAGATCCGCGGCATCCGCGTCGAGCCGTCCGAGGTCGAGGCCGCGCTGCTCGCCTACCCGGCCGTGGGCGGAGCCGTGGTGGGAGCGCGCGAGGATGCCGCGGGCGGCAAGCGGCTGGTCGCCTGGATCGTCCCGGCGGACGGGGGAGCGCCGACGACCGGAGAGCTGCGGGAGCTGCTCCGCGAGCGCTTGCCGGAGGTGATGATCCCCGCGGCCTTCGTCGTCCTGGACGCCTTTCCGCTGACCCAGCGCGGCAAGGTCGACTGGAACGCGCTGCCCTCTCCCGATCAGACGATCGAGCCCGAGGCCGGAGAGGGGGGACGGGAGAGCCTGGCTCCGGCCGAGGAGCTGATGGCGGGGATCTGGGCCGACGTGCTGGGCCGCGAAGGGCTCCGCCGCGGCGACGATTTCTTCCAGCACGGCGGCCACTCGCTGCTCGCCACCCGGGTGGTGGCCCGGGTCCGTGCGGCGTTCGGGGTCGACCTGCCGGTCCGCCGGCTGTTCGAGCATCCAACCGTGGCCGGGCTGACCGCCGAAGTCAATCGTCTTTCCCGGCAGGATGCGCTTCCGGTGCCCCCGCCGCGCCGCCGGCCGCACGGAGCCCGCGTGCCTCTCTCCTTCGCCCAGAGCCGCCTCTGGCTGCTCCATCAGCTCGACCCCGAGCTCCTCGCGTATCACATTCCGGCCGGGCTCCGTTTGCGCGGCCGGCTGGATCGGTCCGCCCTGGAGCGGGCGCTCTCCGAGATCATCCACCGCCACGAGGTGCTGCGCACGAGCTTTCCGATCGTGGGCGGCGAGCCGGCCCAGGTCGTCCATCCCGCCGCGCCGTTCCCCCTGGCCGCGATCGATCTGACCGCTCTGCCTCCTGGGAAACGAGAGACCGAAGCGCGGCGGATCGGGGCCGCCGTCGCGCGCCGCCCGTTCGACCTGGAGCGCGGACCGCTGCTGCGCCTCTCTCTTCTGCGCCTGGGCGAAGAGGAGCACGCGCTCATCGTGGTGGTGCACCACCTGGTCAGCGACGGATGGTCCACGGGGGTGTTCCTGCGCGAGCTCTCGGCGCTTTCCGCGGGGTCGCCGCTGCCTGAGCCGCCGCTCCAGTACGCCGACTGGGCGCTCTGGCAGCGCGAGTGGCTCCGCGGCGAGGTGCTGGAGGAGCAGATCCGCTGGTGGCGGGACCGGCTCGACTCCGCCCCGCGCGTGCTCGACCTGCCTACGGACTTCCCGCGGCCCCCCGTCGAGAGCCAGGCGGGAGCCGTGGTGCCTGTGCGGCTCCCGGACTCGCTGGTGGCAGCGCTGCGGCGGCTCGCCCGCACCGCGGGGGCGACTCTCTACATGGTCCTCCTCGCCGCCTTCCAGACGCTCCTCGCCCGCCGGGCCGGCGAGGAGACCGTCTGCGCCGGCACGCACGTGGCCGGCCGCGACCGGCTGGAGAGCGAGGAGCTGATCGGCTTCTTCGTCAACACCCTGGTGATCCGGGCGGATCTGGACGGCAACCCGTCCGGCCGCGAGCTGCTCGCCCGTGTGCGTGAATCCGTCCTCGGTGCCTTCGCGCACCAGGACCTCCCGTTCGAGAAGCTCGTCGAGGCGCTCAACCCGGTGCGCGATCCGCGCTGGTCCCCTCTGATCCAGGCTTCCTTTACCTTGCAGAACGCGCCGCGCGAGGATCTCCGGCTGCCGGGGCTGGAGGTGGAGGTCCTGGACGTGGAGCCGGGCACGGTGCAGCTCGACCTGGCGCTGACGCTCACCGAGACCGGCGACGGCGCCGCCGGCGGCCTCCGCTACCGCACAGCCCTATGGGCCGCGCCGACCCTCCGCCGCCTGGCGGAGCACTACGAAGCGCTCCTGGAGGGCCTGGCCGCGGACCCGGGGCGGCCCGTCCTGGATCTGCCGCTCCTCACCGCCGCGGAGAGCGCCGAGATGATGAGGGTGTGGAGCGGGCTCACGGTGCCGGACCATCTTGGGGAAGAGACCTTCCCGGCTCTCTTCGAGGCGCAGGCGGACCGCACCCCGGACGCGCCGGCCGTGGTCGCCGCGGAGCGGACGCTGACCTACCGCGAGCTCGACCGCCGGGCGAACCGCCTCGCCCGCTCGCTGCTCCGCCACGGCATCGGGCCGGAAGCGCGAGTGGCTCTCCGGCTGGAGCGCTCGCCGGAGATGCTGGTCGCCCTCCTGGGGATCTGGAAGGCCGGCGCCACCTACGTGCCGATCGATGGAGCGACTCCGCCGGAGCGCCAGACCTTCCTGCGCCACGACGCCGCGGTCGTGCTGGAGCTGACCGCCGCGGATCTGGACGGGCTCGACGTGAGCGGCGAGAGCGACGAGCGGCCCGGGGCTCCGGTCTTCTCCGAGCAGATGGCCTACGTGATCTACACGTCGGGCTCGACCGGCCTTCCCAAGGGAGTGATGATCGCGCACCGCAGCCTCGCCGCGTTCGCCCGCGGGCTCGACGAGATCCTCGTCCCCGCGCGGCGGGGCAGGAGAGCGCGCTTCGCCCTCAACGCCTCCCTGGCGTTCGACGCCTCGCTCCAGGCGGTCGCGCGGCTCCTGGCCGGCGACTGCGTCTGGATCGTCCCCGAGGAGGCGCGGCACGACGCCGACCGCCTGGCCGCCTTTTTCCGCGCGGCGGACCTCGACGGTCTCGATTGCACGCCGAGCCAGCTCGACCTGATTCTGGCCGCCATGGACGCCTCGGGCCGGACGCCCCGCTGCGTGCTGGTCGGCGGCGAGCCCGTCCCGCCGGCCCTGTGGCGCCGCATGGCGTCTTCCGCTCGAACCCTTTTCTGGAACGTCTACGGGCCGACGGAGTGCACCGTGAACGTCTCAGCGCGGCGGATCGGCTCCGAGCTGTCGGACCGGAAACCCAATCCCGAGCCCGACGTGGGGAAACCGTGGCCGGGCGTGCGGCTCTGGCTGCTCGAAGCCTCCGGACTGCCGGCTCCGGAGGGCGCGCACGGGGAGATCTGGGCCGGCGGCGCTCAGGTCGGCCGCGGCTATCTGGGCCGCCCGGATCTGACCGCCGACCGCTTCCGGCCCGATCCCTTCTCGGGCGAGCCCGGCGCGCGCCTCTATCGCACCGGCGATCTCGGCCGCTGGCTTCCCGGCGGGCGGATCGAGCTCTTCGGCCGGGCCGACCAGCAGGTCAAGCTGCGCGGCCATCGCATCGAGCTCGGGGAGATCGAGACGCAGCTCCTGGCCCATCCGTCGGTGCACGAGGCGGCGGCCGGTCTTCGCGGGGACGCGCACGGCGAGCACCGGCTCGTCGCATGGATTGTCTCCGACGATCCCGAGGTTGATCTCCGCGCCCTGCGGCTCTGGCTCGGCGAGCGCCTGCCGGGCCCCATGGTCCCCTCGGTCCTCCTGCGGGTCGAGGCCCTGCCCAAGACCACGAGCGGCAAGCTGGACCGCCGCGCCCTGCCCGATCCGGACAGCGCGGACGGCGTTGCCGAGGAGCCCGTGGGGTCGCCGTCCGATCCGATCGAGGCCCGGCTCCTCGATCTCTTCCGCGAGGTGCTGGGCGTGCGGCGGGTCCTCCCGTCCGACAGTCTGTTCGAGCTGGGGGGGCATTCGCTGACGGCCTTCCGGCTCGCCACCCGCATCCGTGAGAGCTTCGGCCTGCGCATCGCCGTGCCGCGTCTGTTCGCCACTCCCACGCCGGCCGGTCTCGCCGAGGCGCTGCGCGGCATGGAGAAGGAAGACGCCGGGTTGCCGCCCGTCCTCCGCGCGCCGCGCGACCGGCCGCTCCCGCTCTCGCTCGCGCAGCAGCGGCTGTGGGTCCTCCACCGGCTCGCCCCGGAGCTGACCGCGTACCACATCCCGGCGGGCCTGCGCCTGCGCGGCCCCTTGGAGACCGCGGTGCTGCGCGGCGCGCTCACCGAGATCCTCCGGCGCCACGAGGCGCTGCGCACCGCGTTCCCCCTGCGCGGCGCCGAGCCGGTCCAGGAAATCGCTCCGGCGGCTCCGGCGGACCTGCCCGTGCTCGACCTCGCCGCCCTGCTCACAAGGGAGTGCGAGGCCGAGGCGCGGCGGGTGGTTACGGCCGAGGCCGCGCGGAGGTTCGACCTGGACCGCGGGCCGCTGCTCCGCTGTGCGCTCCTGCGGCTGGACGCGGAGGAGCACGTCCTCTTCCTGGTTGTCCACCACCTGGTCAGCGACGGCTGGTCCGCGGGTCTCTTCCTGCGCGAGCTGTCCGTCCTCTACGCCGCCTTTCTTCGCGGCGAGCCCTCGCCTCTCCCCGAGCCGCGGGTGCAGTACGTCGACTGGGCTGTTTGGCAGCGTGAGCAGCTCCACGGCGAGCTCCTGGACGCCCACCTGCGCTGGTGGATCGAGCAGCTCGCTGAGGCCCCGCGGGTGCTCGACCTGCCCACCGACCGGCCGCGTCCGTCCATCGAGATCCCAGCCGGCGCGAGCGTGCCGCTGCGGCTGCCGGAGTCCTTGGTGGAAGCGCTCCGGCGGCTCGCCGTGGCCGAGGGGGCGACCCTTTACATGACGCTCCTCGCCGGCTTCCAGGCGCTCCTCGCCCGGATGGCGGGGCAGGAGACGGTCTGCGTAGGGAGCCCCGTCGCCCGCCGCCACCGCCTGGAGGTCGAGGGGCTGATCGGGTTCTTCGTCAACACGGTGGTGATCTGCACGAGCGTGACCGGAGAGCCGTCGTCCCGCGGCCTGATCGGCCGCGTGCGCGAAGCGGTCTTCGGCGCCTTCGCGCACCAGGACCTGCCGTTTGAGAGGCTCGTCGAGGCGCTCGACCCGGAGCGCGATCCCCGCTGGTCCCCGCTCTTTCAGGTCTCCTTTGCCCTCCAGAGCGCGCCGCGCGAGGAGCCGCGCCTGCCGGGCCTCGACGTGGAGCTGCTGGACGCCGACACCGGGACCACGCAGTTCGACCTCGCCGTCGCCCTGAGCGAGCTGGCCGAGACCGGCGACGCCGCCGGGGCGATCCGCTACCGCACCGCCCTGTTCTGGGAGCCAACCATCCAACGTCTGGCCCGTCACTGGGAGGCCCTCCTCGCAGGGATGGCCGAGGACCCCGACCGGCCCGTGCTGGAGCTGCCGCTCCTCACCGAGGAGGAGCGCTTCCAGGTGCTGGAGGAGTGGAGCGGCCGGAGCGAGCCGCCGCGAGAGGAGACCTTCCTTTCCCTTTTCGAGGCGCAGGTAGACCGGAGCCCCGACGCCCCCGCAGTGGCCTTTGTGGGGACGATCCTCACCTACCGCGAGCTCGACCGCCGCGCGAACCGCCTGGCGCGGCACCTGCGGAGCCGGGGCGTGGGACCGGAGGCCAAGGTGATGCTCCGGCTGGAGCGCTCGACCGATCTGCTGGCCGTGCTCCTGGCCGTCTGGAAAGCCGGAGGAGCCTACGTGCCGGTCGATCCCGCCACGCCCCCCGAGCGCCTGGCGTTCCTGCGAGAGGACGCCGGGGTTCTCCTGGAGCTGACCAACGCGGACCTGGCGGGTCTCTCTGAAGGAAGCGACGAGCGGCTCCCTCTCGACTTTGCGCCGGAGCACCTCGCCTACGTGATCTACACCTCGGGATCAACCGGCCGGCCCAAGGGAGTCATGATCTCTCACGGCAGCCTGACCGCCTTCGTCCGAAGCCTGGGGTCCGTCCTCAGTTTCCCCCTCTCCCGCTTTGCCCTCAACGCCTCTCTGGCCTTCGACGCCTCCCTCCAGGCCCTGGTGGCGCTCCTCATGGGCGGCTGCATCCACGTCCTCCCCGAGGACGCCCGGCGCGACGCCGACCGCCTGGCCGATGTCTTCCGGGAGACGGACCTCGACGGCCTGGATTGCACGCCGAGCCAGCTCGATCTGATCCTTGACGCCCTCGACGCCGCCGGCCGGTCGCCGCGGTTCCTGCTGATCGGCGGCGAGCCCATCCCGCCGCTGCTCTGGCAGCGCCTCGCCGCCCGCTCCGGCACCCGCTTCTGGAACGTCTACGGCCCCACCGAGTGCACCGTGGACGTCACCGCGCGGCCGATCGAGGGAGATGCGCCAAACCTGGGTCACCCTCTTCCCGGCACCCGCCTCCGGCTGCTGGAAGCCACGGGCCTGCCGGCGCCCCCCGGTGCGAGCGCCGAGGTCTGGGCGGGCGGACCCCAGGTGGCGC
>DATFPH010000563.1:0-3587 GCA_035264905.1 Thermoanaerobaculia bacterium | reverse complement strand
TCGTGGTTTGAGAGCGGCCCATACGACTCGATGTGGAGTGTCGCAACCCCTCGCTGACGTCTGATCTGCCAGAGGCCGCGGAAGAAGCCGTCGACCAGCACGGAGCCGCGGGTAAGGCGTTCCATGGCACGCAGCGTCTTGAGATCCGTCTCGCTTATGATCCGGCTTCGATCGGCGTGAGAGACGAACAGGTTGTCGTACTCGGGCAGGAAGCGCACGGGTGCCGGTGTATCCGGATCCGGCCGCGGCGCATCGGGGAGATCAAAGAGCTCGTTGCCCGCCTCGTCACGGAAGGTCACCAGACGCACTCGCAACCGCTCGACGACCTCGCGCAGCCTGCTCAGCCCGCACCATTGCTGGACGTCTCGAACCGTTGCCGGACCGAACGCTGCCAGGTACCGCACGACCATCTCGTCTGGCGAGGGGGCAGCGTCGAGAGGGCGGCCGAGCCACGCCTCGGCCGAGGTGCAGGTGACCTGTCCGCCTTCCCCCCAGATGCCGCGCGGCGGCACCTGCACCAGCGGCACCTGGCTGCGGATCGCAAAGACGAGCGAGGCCGCGTCGCGGTCGGGCCACCGTTCCCGGAGTAGCGCGCCCAGCTCCTTGTTGGTGCGCGGCCGTTCCTCGACCAGCGCACGACCGGCCGCGGTGAGCGCGCCGACATCTACGCCCTTGAGTCCAGGAGCGAAAGTGGTGTTGACGCGCAGGTCGCGGTCGAAGATTACCTGCGTGAGCGGGCGTAGCATCAGGCAGTCCCTTGCGCTGACCAGGTGGAGCGTGTTGCGCATGAGCGCGATGCGCACCACCTCGCGCTCGGTCATGAGCCGGATGAGCTCGTCGGGCCGGAACCCTTCCAGTCGCGTCCAGAGGCCGACATAGGGGGCGAGCGGCGACTGGGCCTGCATGCCCGCCAGATGCTCGATTGCCTCGAAGGCGGACAGCTCGGAGCGGCGCAGCAGCAGTTGCCGCTCGAGTAGCGCACGGTTGAGCGCCCGGACGCTCAGCACCTCACCCGGACCGCTCCCTCCTCGGGCCATCAGCGGAGGTCGTGAAAGAATGCCCGCACGTCACCGACCAGGAGGTCTGGCGCTTCCATGGCGGCGAAGTGGCCCCCTCGGTCGAACTCCGACCAGTGCACGATGGTGTTGTCGCGCTCGGCGAAGCGCCGGATGGCGACGTCCGAGCTGGTGAACACCGCTACGCCGGTCGGCACCGGGGAGCGCTCCTTCGGGGTCCAGGCGCTGGGGTCGTGGGCCGACTCGTAGTACCGGTTGGCCGATGATCCGGCGGTGCTGGTGAACCAGTACATGCTGACATTGGTGAGGATGTGATCCCGATCGACCGCATCTTCAGGCAGCTCGGCCGCCGAGTCGGTCCACTCCTTGAACTTCTCCACGATCCAGGCGAGCTGCCCGGCCGGGGAATCGGCGAGCCCGTAAGCGAGAGTCTGCGGGCGGGTGCCCTGGATCTGCACGTACCCCATCATCTCGTCCCGGAAGTGCTGGAGCCTCCCCAGGCGCTCCTGCTCGGCCTCGGTGAGGTCGGCCATCTCGGCCGGGTCGCCGGAGAGGAAGGTGACCAGCGCGTTGACGTGCACCCCGATGACGTGGTCGGGGTCGAGCCGGCCCATCTCCGGGGCGATGACTGCGCCCGCGTCGCCACCCTGGATGCCGTAGCGCTCGTAGCCGAGGCGGCCCATCAGCTCGGTCAACGCCTTGGCCATGCGGCCGTGGGTCCATCCCGGCGCGCTGAGCGGAGCGGAGAAGCCGTGACCGGGAAGCGACGGGATCACGACGTCGAAGGCGTCCGCCGGATCCCCGCCGTGGGCGCGAGGATCGGTCAGCGGCCCAATGACCTCCATAAACTCTACGATCGAGCCCGGCCAGCCGTGGATGAGCATCAGCGGAAACGCGTCGGGCTCGGGCGATCTCACGTGCAGGAAGTGGATGTTCTGCCCGTCGATCTCGGTGGTGAACTGCGCGAAGTCGTTGAGCTTCGCCTCATGTTTGCGCCAGTCATAGGTGGTGCGCCAGTACCCGGCCAGCTCCTTCAGATAGTCCAGTGGGACGCCGCGGCTCCAGCCGACGCCGGGCAGCTCGTCGGGGAAGCGGGTACGCGACAGCCGATCGTGCAGGTCGTCGAGGTCGGCTTGCGGGACGTCAATCTGGAACGGCCGGTTCTCGGCGTCCAGGCGGTCGGGGGCGGTCATGTGGGACTCCTCTCTCCGCGATCCTCTTAATCATGGAACGAAATGTTCTGTTCCGTAAAGTATAACAGAACGGATTGCTCCGTTCAAGATATGATATGCTGATCATATGAAGGAGAAGGAGACCACCTCTGCGCCGTTGAGCGGCCGCAGGGCAGAAGCGGCGCGCAACGACCGGCGGATCCTCGATGCTGCCAGAGAGGTATTCGTATCTGATCCGGGCGCTCCGATCGCTGCTGTGGCCGAGCGCGCTGGCGTGGGCATCGGCGCCCTCTACCGCCGCTATGCCTCCAAGGAGGATCTCCTGCGGCGGCTCTCCTCCGATGGCCTGCAACAATACATCGCTGCCGTCGAGGACGCTCTCGCCCGAGACGATGGCGAGCCCTGGAGCGCCTTTACCGAGTTCATGCGCCGCATCGTGGACGCCGACACCCACTCGCTGACGCTGCGCCTGGCGGGCACTTTCACCCCCACCGAGGAGCTGAACCGCCAAGCCGCGAGGGCGCAGGAGCTCAACGTGCGCTTGTTCGAGCGCACCAAGGCCGCAGGCGCCGTCCGCTCTGACATCGAAGTTGGCGACATCACGCTGCTCCTCGAGCAGCTGGCTGCCGTTAGGGTCGCGGACGAGGAGCGGACCCGCCAGCTTCGCCACCGCTACCTTGCGCTGCTCCTCGACGCCCTGCACTCTCCGCCGGGCCCCCCTCTGCCCGGCCCACCACCAGGCTGGGAGGAGATCAGTCGGCGCTGGGAGAGGTAGTGGGCTGCGACGGGGACGAGACGGCTGGGTTGTTCTCCTCCTGGCTCGAGCGCCGGTAAGCCACCAGTTCGGCAACGACTATCCGGATGATCTCGGCCACCGGGATGGCCAGCAGTGCGCCGGGGATGCCAGCCAACAGCCCCCCTACCAGAATGGCGATGAAGATCACCAGCCCATTGAGTTGAACGGCGTGGCTGTAAACCATCGGTTGGAGGATGCTGCCCTCCGCCTGCTGGTAGACCACGATGAAGATGAGCAGCACCACGGCCTTCCAAGGTGCGACGAACAACCCCACGATGACGAGCAACGCCCCGCCCAGCGTCGCGCCAACCAGCGGTATGAGGTCGAGCACCGCAACCAGAAGTGCCAGCGCGGCGGCATAGGGCATGCCAAGGATCACCAGCACAACAAAGGTGGTCACACCGCAGATCACGCTGATGGCGAGGTCGCCGCCGACGTAGCCGGTGACCGCCCTTGCCGACTGCGTGAGCAGGCGTCGCACGAGCGGCCGGTGTGCCTCGGCGAAGAGCTGCACCCCGGCGTTGAGATACCGCTCGCTGCCCAGGATCAGGAAGAAGGTGAGCGTCAGGATGCTAACCAGCGCGGCAACGAACCCGGCGGCGC
>DATFPH010000562.1:0-3382 GCA_035264905.1 Thermoanaerobaculia bacterium | reverse complement strand
CAAGCCCCCCGGCACCATCGAGTGGGAGTGAGGGGCCCGGGGCTTTGAGCCCGGTGCTGGCTCTGCTACAGACCGTCCTACCTAGTAACCGCCCGCGTACTCCAGATAACCATAGTAGGGGGTCCCGATCGGATCGCTCGGGTTAGGATCACCTACGAACCCGTAGCTCGCGGGCCGCGCAGCAGCGTCGCTCCGGAGCTTGTTCATGACGGCCGAAGGAGAACCGGTGCAATCGCCGGTGGCGATACAGAGCGCGGCCGTCCCCGCGACGTGCGGCGAGGCCATGCTCGTGCCGGAGAGCGTCCTGTAGCCGCCGCCCTTCCACGTGGACTTGATGCACACGCCGGGCGCGGCGATGGTGTGATTCACGTCGCTGGTGCCTACGGTGGTGTGGTTGCTGAAGTTGGCGAAGGTGTCGTCGGCGTTGCCTCCGCAGGTCGAGATCGCTCTGCCTCCTGGCCCGCCGTCGAAGTCGGCCATTGCCGTCACCGTGAGCACCTGATCGAAGGCGGCCGGGACATCGGTGATGAAGTCTTTGCTGTCGTTGCCGGCGGCGACCGCGTAGAACGCGCCGGCCTTGACCGACCTACAGATGGCGCGGTGCATCGCGTCCGCGGCACCGTTGCCGATCCAGCCGCAGTTGCCGTTGTCGGAGCCGGGAACGGTCGCGCCGAGGCTCATGTTGGCAACATCGATGTCGTTGGTGGCATCGCCGTTCCTGTTCCTGCCGGTTACCCAGTCGATGCCGCAGATGGCCGAGGAGAAGCTGCCCGTGCCGCTGTTGTTGAGAACCCTGACCGCCCACAGGCGGGCCCCCGGCGCGACGCCGACTACCCCGATGGAGTTGTCTTTGGCCGCCGCCGTCCCGGCCACGTGCGTGCCGTGGCCGTCGCCATCGGACCAGGCCTTCTTGTCGCTGCCCACGCAGTTGTAGCCGCCGGCGATGTTGAGATCCCTGTGCTGCTTGTAGATGCCGGAGTCCAGGATGGCTATGTCGGCGTTTACCTTCCCGCTGCCGTTCCCCGCCAACGTGCTGCTCTGAGGGGCGTCCACGCGCTTTATCCCTGTCGGCCTCACCTGGCCAGAGGCCTCGATCACACGGTCTTTTGCCACCGACTCCACGCGAGGGTTGGAGCGCACGGCGGAGAGGCTTTCGGCCGGGATCTCGGCGGCGAAGCCTTCGAGCGCATCGTCGTAGACGTGTGTGGTCTCAAGGCCGAGCCTACCCGACAGATCGCGCGCCACCGACTCCGGGTTGTCGACATCCTCGTCGAGCACGACTATGTAACGGTTCGGGATGACCTCCCCCGCCTCCTCGCTGGAGCCGGACTCCGTAGTTTGAGCCAGCGCGACCCCGGCGCAGGCGAACAGCATCGCCAGCCCCATCGTAAAGAGCAAGCTAAAGCGGTTTGCCACTGTGGCCCCCTCCTCCCGAGTACCGAGCGGAAATACTCGCGGCCACTCGCTTATCTCAGAAGATCCTCTCTCGTCTCTCTTTTCGAGCCTATAACTATAAGATTAGCGCAGGGCGCAAATCTGCGCCCCTAGTCTCACGAGGCGAACACCGGAATACCCGTAGATCACCGACGGAGTGGCCGGGAAGAACCGGATGACGAGCACCGCCGGAGGCCGACCACCGTTTAACAGAGATTTAGCGCGGAGTTTACGTAGTTGAAACTACGGGGGTGTTTTCTTGCCCTATCATCGGGCCCTGGAATGCTCATGATCTTGTGTTGCTCGGATGAAGGGAGAGTAGGTATTGGGTAAGAGCGCGTTATTGAGGCTGCCGTTTGTGGGAGCAGGGCTCTTGGCGCTGCTGCTCGTCCTGGCCGCCTGCGGAAGTGCGAGTGGCGGGAGCCAGGACGGCGGTGGCGGCGGAAACGTTTCGGGCAAGATCGCAATCGAGGGTTCGAGCACCGTGCAGCCGATCACGCAGGCCGTGGCAGAGGGATTCTCCCAGGAGAACCCGGACGCGCGGATCTCGGTAGGCGGCGCCGGCACCGGCGACGGCTTCGAGGTCTTCTGCAAGGGCGAGACCCAGATCTCGGACGCTTCCCGTCCCATAGAGCCCGACGAGCAGGAGGCCTGCAAGGAGGGCGGCGTCGAGTACATCGAGGTCGTGATCGCCTTTGACGGCATCACGTTCGTGGTCAACAAGCAGGGCAACAACTGGGCCCAGGACATCACGAGCGCGGAGCTCAAGAAAATCTGGGAGCCGGGCTCGAACGTGAATTCCTGGAGCCAGGTGCGCTCTTCGTGGCCGGACAACCCGCTCGGCCCGTCCGAGCTGTTCGGTCCGGGGAGCGAGTCGGGCACCTTCGACTTCTTCGCCGAGGAGATTGCCGACCCCGACGCAGAGGAGCCCGCGCTGCGCACCAACTACCAGGCCAGCGAGAACGACAACCAGCTCGTCGAGGGCGTCGCCGGCAACCCGAACGCGCTCGGGTTCTTCGGCTACTCCTACTACGAGAACAACCAGGACAGGCTCAGGGCGCTCGCCCTGGACGGCGTCCCGCCGACCACGCAGACCATCCGCTCGGGCGAGTATCCGCTCTCGCGCCCGCTCTTTTTCTACGTGAGCACCGATGCCCTCA
The DNA here is from genome assembly GCA_035264905.1 of Thermoanaerobaculia bacterium. Lineage (GTDB taxonomy): Bacteria > Acidobacteriota > Thermoanaerobaculia > Multivoradales > UBA5704 > UBA5704. The sequence goes on along the minus strand of DATFPH010000562.1, from coordinate 788 downwards.
AGGAGAACAAGGCCGTGCAGCCGTTCGTCGACTTCTATCTCGGCGATCTCGACACGTTCGTGGAGCAGGCGCAGTACGTCACGCTCCCGTCGTCGCTGGAGCAGGCGAGCAAGCAGCATTGGGAGAACCGCGTCACGGGCACCGTCTACAACGAAAACGGCGAACCCAAGGGCGGCGACCTCGAGACCGCGTTCAAGCAGTCGCAGTAGCACACGGTTTGTAGGCGGAGGATTCTGGCTGTAGTATGGGGACCGGTTTTGGCCGGTCCCCATGACCTTTTGATAGTTTGTCTCCCGGAGGTCGGAGAAGATGGCTGTTGAGACGGGTAGTGGCGTAAAGTCGGACCCCCAGATCTGGCGGCGCGAGAGCCGCGGAAGGGTGATCCGGGAGCGGATCGTGAAAGGCGTGCTCGCCGCCTGCGCCTACCTGTCGGTGCTGACCACCTTCGGCATCGTCTTGGTGCTCCTCGAAGAGACCCTGCAGTTCTTCCGCAAGGTCTCCATTGTGGAGTTCCTGACCTCGACCACGTGGACCGCCGCCTTCCCGGGACCGTCCGCCCAGTACGGCATCTTGCCGCTGGTCTCGGGTACCGTCCTGACCACGGCGATCGCCTGCGTCGTGGCGCTGCCCGTCGGGCTCGGGGCCGCCCTCTTTCTGAGCGAGTACGCCCCGGTTGGCCTGAGACGCTGGCTCAAGCCGGCGCTGGAGATTCTGGCGGGGGTTCCGACCATCGTATACGGGTTCTTCGCCCTGACATTCGTTACTCCGCTCCTGCAAGACGCTTTCTT
>DATFPH010000561.1:0-6571 GCA_035264905.1 Thermoanaerobaculia bacterium | reverse complement strand
AGCCGCTCCAGCAGCCCCGCGGTCTCGGCGTAGGTCACGGTGTGGCGGCCGTCGGTCAGGACATGGCCGCGCACCCCGGCTTCGGTCGCGAGCCATTGGATCAAGGCAGGGCCCGAGGGAGCGACGAGCGGCTGTCGGGATGGCTGATGCGATAGATTACGCATCATGCCCTCCGACGTGCTCAGCGCCGGCCTGACCCGCGAAGCGACGTACCTGGTGACCCCGGACATGCGGCCCCCTCATGTGGACGGCATCCTTGCGACCTCCCGAATGATCAGTCTCATCGAAGACACCTGTCTCGATCTCGTCCAGCCGCTCCTCGACGATGGACAGACCAGCGTCGGCACCCGCGTCGACGTCACCCACGTCGGCACCGCCTGGGCAGGCGAGGAGGTGACGATCCGCGTGATGCTGACGAAGGTCACGCAGCGCCGCCTGCTCAGCTTCGACACGGAAGTCGAGGCGCCCGCGGGCATCATCAGCACCGGTACGCATCAGCGTCTCGTCCTCGATCGATCGCGGTTCGTGCGGCGGGAGGCTCCACCGCCTCCCCCCGCGTCCACGCGCTGAGATCGCGGCCCAGCAGATCGCCGAGGCGCGCGACGTCCTCGACGAAAAGCTCGCGCAGCCGCGCCGCGGCTTCCGCCGGGAGCGGGCTCCGGGAGGCGCTCTCGTGCTGCCGCATCTCCTTGAACTGGAGCCGGCGCCGCACCTCCGGCGGAGTCCGGGCCAGTTGGCGGATTGCCATCATGCGGACCCGCTCGTTCGCGCGCCGGGGATCGAGCTCCGCCTCGAAGTCCGGATCGACTCCCAGGAAATCCAGCGCCTGCCGGTAGACCGCGGCGGTGTCGCGCACCATGTCGTCGAAAACGATGCAGTGAACGTTCTCGCGGCCGAACACCGAGAGGTAGCGCTCGACCTTCGGGGCATGCCGCGCGACGCTGGTGTACAACAACCCTTCGGGGAGGTAGGCCCCCGGCGGCAGGTGGCGCCTTTGCCGGCGCTCCGGCTCGGCGGCGAGGGCCTCTTCCAGCGTGGGGAGGTCCTCGTTGCCCGTGCGCAGGAAGAGCGCATGGAGCGATTCGAGCATCGGCTGCGGAGCGCGGAGAAGAATAAGGATCTTCGCGTTGGGCACGCGCTCTTTGATCTCGTACGGCGCCCTCTCCGACAGCAGATACCAGACCGAGCCCTCGCCGGCGCGCGGCCGGTCTCCGGCCCCGGCGAAGAGCTCCTGGTAGAGCTCTTCCTCCCGGATGCCTCCGGGCAGGGGCGACAGGTCGCTGCCGAAGAAGTGCGGCTCTTTGTGCGGTGAAACATAGATCTCCGGATGCTGCCGGAGATAGGCGTACATCGAAGTGGTTCCGCACCTCGGAGCGCCGGCGATGAAAAAGTTCGGCGTGCGCACAGATCGCTTTCTAGACCCGCTGCTCCGCCAGGTGCTCACGGATGACCCGCGCGACCGACTGCAGGTTGTGAAACGTCTCCATGTTGAGCACGTCGTCGCGCAGCTCGATGTTGAAACGCTTCTCGATGAAGCTGATCAGCTCGACGAGGATGACCGAGTCGAGAGCGAGGCCCTCCTCGAAGAGAGGCACCGTGTCGTCGATCTCCTCGTAGGCGAGGTTGACGTCCAGGTCCTCCGCGACAATGCGCTTGACTTGCTCCAGCACTTGATCCGACATCGGATTCTTATCCTTTCTGGTTCTAGAAGAGGACCCGCGCGCGGCTTCCGGAGCTCTTGCCGCTGAGCTTCTTCAACGAAGCTTCAAAGGTCCGGCTCACGTGGTCGCCATAGATGACCCCGAGTTGGGTCAGCGAGATGTTCTGGCTGTCGATCGTGATGAACCCGCCCGCTTCGAGCTGGGCCAGATCGCTTTCGCAGATCTTCAGCAGGTCGATGCCGTGCTTCTCGCGGAACCAGACGTGGTCGAGGTCGATCAGCTTGATCGCCATGACCGCGTCGCGCACCATCAGGTCGAGGCTGGTGCAGGTGTAGCCGCGGTAGGCGGGGAGCTCGCCGTTCTCGACGATCTCGGTGTAGGCCTTGATGTCGCTCGTATTCTGATAGTTCCACTTGCCCAGGGAGCCGTACGCCGAGACGCCGCAGGCGTAGCTGTCGTTGCCCAGCCAGCGGCTGCGGGTGTTGATCTGGTCGTGCTTGCCGCCCTTGGTGAAGGTGAACGCGTTGACCGGCCGGTAGTCGTGCTTCTCGAGCTCGCCGAGAGCGTACTTGATCAGCTCCAGCTCCTCTTCCTCGGTGGGGAGGGCGATCTGCTCGTGCTTCTCGGCGGTGTAATACGGCGTATTCGCGTAGAGCTCGAGCTTGTAGATGGTGATGCTGGGCACGTCGACCTCGAGCGCCCGCCGCACCGAGTAGGCCCAGGTCTCGGGCGTCTCACCGGCCAGGCCGCTGATCAGGTCGATGTTGACGTCGGCGCCGGTCTTCTTGGCCAGCTCGATCGCCCGGACCGTCTGCTCCTCGGTGTCCGCGCGCCCGGTGTTCTTGACGATCTCCTCGCTGAACGACTGGATGCCGAGGCTGATGCGGTTGACCTTGTTGCGCTCCAGGGCTTTCGCCTTGCGCTCGGTCAAAGTGACCGGCTCCCCCTCGAACGTGATCTGCGGATCGGCCACCGTGAAATTCGCGCGCAGGGTGGAGAACAGCTTGTCGATGTTGTCCTCGGTCATCAGGGTCGGCGTGCCGCCGCCGAAGTAGACGCTTTCGACCGGCCGGTCCTTCAGATGGAACCGCTCTGAGCCGAGCTCCATCTCCCGGCAGACGGCACTGACGTAGCGGTCGATCTCCTGGAGCCGGTTGTCCTTGAGCGTCGTCGTCTTGAAATAACAGTAGGCGCAACGCTGGATGCAGTACGGCGTGTGGATGTAGACGTTGAGCGGCTGCGGCCTCCCCTCCTCGACCCCGTCCTTGGTCCAGTAGCGGAACATCGGATAGGTGAGGATGACGCCCTTCCTCGAAAGCTCCGCCGGAGCGATTCCGCTCACCGGCTCGGGCTGCGGGTCCTGACGGGGAGTCTGTGGTTTGTCCTGTGTGATATCGAGCATGATCTTTCCTTTCCTTTGAAGCGAGCCTGCGGACTAATCCTCGAGAGTGAGCCCATTGAGATGGTCGAGCTTGGCCTGGACACCCCAGCCTCCCAGATCCTCGTGGTCTTCGGAGACGGCCAGCAAGATTTCGTTCTCCCCTTCGCGCAACGGAAGGTAGAGCGCGTCCCAATACCCGATGCTGCCCAGAAACCGGTAGTCCCGCGAGCGGGCGGGGTCGTCGCCGCGGTAGAGCAGCCGTCCGTTCAGGTAGACCCGGATTCGATCGCTGAAGCCAAAGTCGAGGCGCCGGGTCTGCTCGCGGTCGGAGCGCAGGACCTTCTTCGCGAAAACCGTGTCCTTGCGGAATTCGACTCCTTGCACTCGGGCGAGGTTGGCGAGCCCCGAGCGCTCCGTGGCGAGGCGAGTCCAGCGGCGGTCCGCCAGATCGTCCGGTCCCAGCGAGGTCTTGTCGGCGAGGGAGCTTTCACGGAAGGCGTCCGAGATCCACCAGGAGGTGATGGTGTGATCCGGGACGGGCTCGGGCTTCCCGGGATGTCCCTGGATCGGAGGCGCATCCGTCGCCGTGTAGGAGAAGTTGGAAAAGTAGCCGGGAGCGAAATTCAGCGCGGAGACGCCCACGCCTCCCGTCTCGATCCCGCGCTTGAGCTCGTCGACGAAGAGCGCGGGCTTGTCCATGTCTCCGAGGTAGAGCTCCGCCTGCGCGCCCGAGAAGAGGACCTTCACGCGGATCCATTCGTCGAAGCGGTAGGCGACGGGGACCGAGTACTTCTTGCCGTGGTAGAGCTGCCAGCCCGAGACGCCGTTGAACACGGGCGTGTACTGGTTGGCGTCCTGATTCCCCGACTGGTGCGGCCGCAGGTAGAGCTCCTCGTAGTTCTTGGTGTCCTGAACGCGCCAGATGCCGCCCATGAACCCCCGCTCGCCGGTCAGCGCGACGTCAAACTCGATCGATCCATTGGTGAAGGACACGTCGGCGACGGTGGCGATTCCACCTTTCAAATAAAGGCTCTTGCGGCCGAGGTGGTCGACCACCCGGCTCTCCTTGGCTTTCCATTCCCAGCGCCCGGAGTCGAAGGGCACGGCTTGCGGCACACTGACATTCGTCATCGTCATGATGAATAGCAAGGCTCCTGTGAGGATCGACGAAATCGTCATGATTCGAGCTGGACGGAAAGAAGGTCGTCCAACACCTCGCGAAAATCGTGGAAGCCCGAGCGGCCGGAGATCCACTTCACCGCGAGGAGCGCCCCCTCGGCGAGCCCCTGGCGGTTGCGCGCCCGGTGCTCCAGATGGATCGTGTCGGCCGCCGAGTCGAAGCCGACCCAGTGGACCGAGGGGACGTAGCCGGAGCGCTGGCAGGTGATCGGCACTTCCCGCGATCCGTAAAACCGCGCCATCCGCCGCTGGATCTCCAACGCCGTGCCCGACGGGCTGTCGAGCTTGAACCGGTGATGCCAGTCGTGGATGAACGGATCGTAGCCGTCGAGCGCCGCGAGGAGCTGCGCGGCCCGCTCGACGACGCGGTAGAAGACGTTGACGCCCAGCGAGAAGTTCGAGGCCTGGACGACGCCGATGCCGGCGCCTTCGGCGACCGCGCGGACCTCGTCGAGCCGGTCGTGCCAGCCGGTGGTCCCGATGACCAGGGGGAGCGACAGCTCCGCCGCCGCCCGCACGGTGTCGGGCACGGCATCGGGCACGGAGAAGTCGACGAGCGCCCTGACTCCGGAGAGCGACCCTCCGGAGAGCGCCTGGCGCGTGGCCGCGTCCGCGCGCAGCGGCCGATCGCGGGTGAAGCGGTCGACCACCTCGATCCCCTTCGCCGGCGCGATCTCCTCGACGACCCGCCCCATCTTGCCGTACCCGACGAGAGCCACTTTCATCCCTGGGCCTCCGGACCGATGCCGAGCGAGCGGGCGAGCTCGTGCTCCAGCATCAGCGCTCCGCCCAGGAAAGCGGTCAGCACCTTCGCGTCCGACGCCAGAGGCCCGTCGATCTCCAGACCGAACGTGTCGCGCAGCTCCTCCGTCCGCGCGGCGACCGCCGCCAGCGTCCGGGCCGCCGCGGCGGCCACGGCGAGACCCTGGAGGCCGTCGAGGCGCTGCACGGCGGCGGAGGTCAGCTCCGTTTCGATCTCCACCTCGGTGATGCCCATCGAGACGAGCTGCGAGCTGTTGAACGCGGCCGTCCGGGCGGCGCGCCGGAGCGCCTGGACGCCGTCGCGGGCACACTGCGCGGCGGCCGCCGCCCAGAGGGCCGCGTAGGCCTCCAGATGGCGGACCAGCTGGGAGCCGGGATCGAGCGTCACCGGCCATGAGAGACGATCGGAACCGACCGCGACCCCGTCGAGCGCGAGCCAGCACGGCGCATCGCCGCGGACCTCGCCGCCCGACCGGGAGCCGCGCCGCTCGACGCCGCGCGCCCCATGGTCCACCCAGGCGAGCCGCAGCTCCTCCCCCATCCGCACCAGCACGATCGAGCCGTCCGAAGCCGGGCTCGGCAGGCGGACCGCGCCGCGCAGGAGCACCGCGGTCCCGGAGCGCTCACCCTCCACCGCCGCGCCGGCCCACCCCATCTCAGGTGTCGGCGTGAACAGGCCCAGCGCGCCGCGCTTCCCGCCCGACGCCACCTCGGCGAGGGCCCCCCTGTCGAAGAACGCCTCGATCAGCGGCAGCACGCCGGAGCGGTGCTCCAGCTCGATCACGCCGCCTGCCCCTGCTGCGCCACCACGTAGCGCACGATGTTGTCGATCGTGTGGAGGAAGCTGTGATCCTCCTCCTGGTCGAGGTCGATGGCGACGCCGAACGTCCTCTCCAGGCCTTCCAGCAGATTCAGGTAGCCGAGCGAGTCGAGCCCGATGGTCCGCAGGTCGGTGTCCCAGCGCCCGAGCTCCTCCTCTTTGATCTTGCCTCCAGCGGCGATGTAGACCAGGCGCTGCACCCGCTTCTTCATCGCCACCAACTCGTGATCATTCATCCCAACGGTTTCCTTTCTTAGGCGCTCGTGTTGAGCTGTTCGCGGAGCACGGCGATCCGCGGCTTGCCGATCCCGGTGCGCGGGATCTCGTCGACGAAGCTGATGCGGCCCGGGACTTTGTAGGGGGCGAGCCGCGAGCGGCAGGCCTCCGCGACCGCGGCCTTGGTCAGCTCGTTATTTGATTCTCTGTCCGCGGCGACGACCACGAGGTGCACCAGCGCCTCGCGGTTCAGGTCCTCGTCGGGGAAGGCGACGGCGTCCGCCACCCCGTCGAGCGCTGTGACGACGGCGACGATCTCGGTCGGATCGATCTTGCGCCCCGCGACGTTGATGTGGTCCTGGGTGCGGCCGACCAGATGCAGCCGTCCGTCGACGATCCGCCCCCGGTCTCCGGAGTGGTAGAAGCCGTCGGCGTCGACGCGCGCCTCGAACAGCCCCGGATGGTTGAGATACCCGCTGGCCATCGACGAGGTGCGAACCAGGACCTCTCCCGCGCCCTCCGGATCTTCGGGGTTGTCCGGATGAGGGGGCG
>DATFPH010000560.1:0-8768 GCA_035264905.1 Thermoanaerobaculia bacterium | reverse complement strand
GCCAGGTCTCCTCGCCCTTCAAGCGGACGATCTCCTCCCGGTTCTCGAGCCAGCGCTGGTGGCCGTTCTTCGCCCAGAGGTGATAGTTGCGGCGGTCGGTGTACAGCCCGACAAGCTGGAGCGGCGACCGGTCAAGCGCGGCCATCAGCTCGGGCACATAGGTCATCCGGAACGTCCCGGGCCAGACATATTTCGTGATGAAGCTGGAGGTCCCGAACGGCACTTTCCCCGCGGCAAAGTCGAGATAGACCCGGCCCCCGGGTTCCAGCAGCCCGGCGAGCCGCTCCAGGACATAGGGGTAGTCGGAGAGGTCCTCGATCACTCCCATCATGGAGATGCCGTCGTACCTCTTGCCCGGCCGGTAGGTGAAGAAGTCTTGATACGACGCCGAGGCATCGAGCTTCTTCTCCTCGATCATGCGGGTGACCCAGCCGAGCTGGTCTTTCGACAGGGTGATGCCCTCGACGCGCACACCCCGGCCGGCGCAGTACTGAATGAAGCCGCCCCAACCGTGGCCGACGTCGAGCACCTCGTCCCCGGCCTTCAGGCGCAGCGACTCGAAGGCGAAGTCGTACTTCCGGCGGGTACTTTCCTCCAGTGTGTCGTCGTCGCTCTCGTAGATGCCGGGCGTATAGGCCCGGTACTCGCGGTCGGTGGCGTAGAGCTGGATGTTCCCCGAGTCGTAGTGCTTGGCGATCCACTCGGGGTTCAGCTTCTCCCTCCCCACCAGGGCCGGCTGCAGCCGGCGCCAGACCTTCAGCCAGAGCTTGTCGTCCGACAGGAAGTTGCGGAGCCACATGGCCCGGACGACGTCGCCTTCGATCTCGAGATCGCCGCGGACGTAGGCCTCCGCGATGGTCAGCTCGTCCAAGGACTGGAGCGCCCTCAGCCCATGGCTGTTGCGCAGGTGCACGGCGAAAGACGGCTCGCCCTCGCCGATCTGCCGCACACCCGCTTCGGTGTGGACCGTGAAGGCGCAGGGCAGCCTCTTGGAAGAGAACAGCCGATGGAACCCATCCATGCCTTTGGTGAGCTTAGCACGACCCGGAAGGAGGATAGACTTGGCAGACTTCTGTCAAGGGGAGGGATGGGATGCACACGGTCCAGAACGTGACAGGCAGGCTGGTCGAGGTTCGGGTCGCGACGCCGTTGACCCTGGAGGAGGTCCAGCAGTTCGTCGGGGAGCACCAGGCGGCCATCGGCAGGATCCCGGGACGGTATGTCGGAGTGGTCGACCTGCTGCACGCCGACGTCTTCCCGGCGGACGCCGCGCAGCGTCTGATCCAACTCCTGTCCGTGATGGCCGAACGGGTGGAGCGGTCCGCTTTCCTGATCGGGGAGAGTGCCCTGTTCTCCCTGCAGATCGAGCGCGTCATCCGCAACGCGGCGAGCTCCAACCGCAAGGCCTTCCGCGATCCGGCGGAGCTCAGCCGCTGGCTCGGAGAGATCCTCACCCCGGCCGAGCAGTCCCGGCTCGACCAGTTCCTCGATCACCGGGGGGAGAAGATCGGGTAGCGCCGTTCCTCTACTCCGGCGGCGGCGGCACCGGGACGAAACAGTCGCGCAGGCGCCGGAGCAGCTCCAGGTCGAAGCCCAGGCGCTGGCCGTCCTCATAGCCGCGCTTCCAGTCCGAGCTCTTCCCGCCTCCACCGGAGGACGGGCTGAACGTCCGGGTCAACAGGCTCGGGCAGTCTCCGAAAGAGAGATCGCGCGCCTTCTCCAGCCCGGCGGCGAATCCTTGCGCGGAGTCGGGATCGGTGCGGACCCGGTCGGCGATACGCGCGGCCTCCTCGATGGCATCGTCCATCCGCTCCTGGACGGCGGCGTTGGTCCGGGCCGCCTTCCACGACTCATGGGCGGCCAGCGTCGCCTCGTAGCCTTCCGGGAAGGGCTCGCGCCGGCGGCCGTTCCAGGCCGGCGAGGCCTCGGCCGCTCGGATGGAATCGTGCAGCTCGAACAGCTCCGCGAGCCGCTTCTCCACGGCTCCCGCGTCAGACCGGTCGGGAATGGGAACCTTGAGCTGGACCTTGCAGACCCGTGGATCGTAGAGGGTGAACGGTCCGTCCTGGAATTCCTCCAGCACCCCCTCGGCCAGATCGAGGAAGACGTCCACCCGGCCCCGTTTCACCCCGATCCGCTCGACACGGGCGAGCTCGCCCGCGGCAAAGCGGCGCCGGCTCTTGCTGTCGACCCGGGAGCCGATCACGTCGTTGTCGTTGTAATACCCATCGCAGCTCGAAGCGACGGGGATTCGCACCACGACCGCTCCGCCCCGCCACCGCCCGTTGAGCTCCTCTTCGAGCCCCGCTCCGCGCACGGCTCCCGGAGCCACCCCGAGGAGGACGGCGGAAACCAGGGCGAGCTGCGCTGGACGTCGCACCCGGTGATCATAGCCGACCGGGAGGTCTGCCGGTTTTCAGCCCTTGCCGGCGGCGGGGGCGGGGCACTCTCCTTCCGACTGCAGGGACACACCGGCCACGCGTCGCTCGCAGTCGTTGGGATAGGTCCTGTTGTCGCAGCCGCAGATCGGCGGCCCCTGCTTCGGGCAGGTCGCCACGGCGAAATTGCCGCTCAGAACCTTTAGAATTAATGCAAGCTTCGCGCCGAAATGCTCCTCCAATCCTTGTGATAGGTTTCGCGTGCTCCATGTCCGCCTTGCGCTCCCGTCCCGAGCTGACCCGGGCCGCTCTTCTCGTCCTGCTGGCGTTCGTCCTCTACAACGCCAATCTGCGGGTCGTCGCCTCGGGGGACTCGCGGGCCACCCGGTTCGTCCCGCTGGCGCTCCTGCGCTCCGGCACCCTCGCGCTCGACGACTTCCGGCTCCACGTCACCGGGTTCTTCAAGAACGCCTACTGGGCCCGTGAGATCGATGGGCGGCTCGTCTCCATGTATCCCGTGGTGACGCCGCTCCTGGCGACTCCGTTCTACGTTCCGGCCGCGGTCTATCTGCAGAGGGCCGGCTGGCAGGACCGCCCGCTCGCCTTCGCCGCGGCTCTCTCGGAAAAACTTGCGGCGTCGATCCTCACCGCGGTCTCGGTCGGCCTGCTCTACCTGCTGCTCCGGCGGCGCGCGCCGCGCGGGGACGCGCTCCTCCTGACCCTCGCCTGTGCGTTCGGGACCAACACCTGGGCGACGAGCAGCCAGGCGCTCTGGCAGCACGGCGCGTCGCAGCTCCTGCTCGCTGCCGCGCTGCTCGCGGCCACCGGAGAACGGACGACGGGGCGTCTCGCCATCGCGGGCGTCTGCTGCGGCCTGCTCGCGGCCAACCGCCCGCCGGACGCCCTGCTGGCCGTAGCCGTCGCGGCCTATCTCGTGCTCGACCTGCCGGAGAAGCGGCGCCTGGCCGCTTTCTTGCTTCCGGCCGCCGCGGCCGGGCTCGCCTTCGCAGCGTACAACGTGGCCGTGTTCGGCCATCCGCTCGGCGGATATCCGCTGCTCATGAGGGCGACCTTCTTCGACCACTCGGCCTTCGCCGGGCTCGCCGGCCTCTTCCTGAGCCCCGCCAAGGGACTGTTCGTCTTCTCGCCGTTCCTCCTGTTCCTGCTCGCCCGCCCGTTCGTCCCGGGAGCGCCCGAGGACCGGCGGCTGAACCTCTGCCTCGCCGCCGGCGCCGCGGCCCTCCTCTTCGTCCTCGCCCGGGCGGACTGGCGCGGCGGGTTCTGCTACGGCCCCCGCTTCCTGACCGACCTCCTGCCGATCTTCCTCTGGATGCTCGTGCCCGTGCTCGCCCGGATGGGCCGCGGTCTGCGCATCGCGTTCGTCGCGGCGGTCCTCCTCTCGATCCCCCAGCAGGTGATCGGGGTGCTCTACTACCCGTTCGGACGGAGCGACATGGTGCTCGCCGAGGACGTGGCGGACAGTTGGAAGATCGAGAACGCCCAGTTTTTGCTGGAGCTGCGGAACAGTCCGCCCCTCTGGGGAGGCCGTCAGGACCCGAGGAAGTAGGACAGCCCCTTCCAGATCCACCAGATCCCCACCAGCCGGAAGACCCAGAGGAGCGCCCGGACTCCCAGCAGGAAGAAGTTGTGGACCGGGAACGGGACCTCCACCGGGGTCCGCTCGCGGACCAGGAGGTATCCGAAGGCCGCGACGTTCACGGTGATCCCGATGACGAGCTGAAAGAGAGCCGTGACCGCCGGCAGCGGCGCGATCTGCCGCCCGAGCGCCGCGGCGAGCAGGGTCACCAGCAAGGCGAGCAGGGGGACGAAGATCCCCAGGCGCAACGGCCAGCGCCAGGCATGCAGAAAGGTGAAGTACCGCGCCGCCGGCTCGCGGTGCCCCGCGCAGCAGCGCGCCGTCAGGGTCTCCGTTCCGGCGCGGAGCTCCAGGATCTCTCCTTCCCCCTCCGGCCGCTGGTCCCCAGGAAAAACCCGGTTGCACCAGGCGCATTTCCAGGGGAGCGCCCGCCGCATGTACGGCCGCGCCAGGCGGCGGTGCCCGATCATCAGGCTCACGCCGGCCCCCAGCGAGAGCCCCACCGGCTCCGGATGGCGGACGTAGAGGAAAAGGACGAGCGGGATGAACAGGAACAGCAGGATGCCGACGATCTGGAGCCGCAGCGGGCTCGGGAAAGGGGGGCTCATCAGAGTGCCAAATTATGGCCCAAAGTGTCTTCGCTGTGCTCCCCTCTCCCGCTTGCGGGAGAGGGGCCGGGGGTGAGGGTTTGGCTCGCGACTTGCATTTTGGCAACTCCGAGCCGACGCTCGGAGACTACCCGATTGCATCAGGACGAACCAAGACGCGTGGGGGGAGGTCGCTCGCATGAAGTTGGTCATCTTTGGTCTGACACTCAGCTCCTCGTGGGGAAATGGTCACGCGACGATCTGGCGGGGGCTCTGCCGCGCCCTGCACCGCCTTGGGCATCGCGTGGTCTTCTTCGAGCGCGACGTGCCCTACTACTCGTTCAACCGCGACCTGGTCGAGCTGCCCGGCACCGAGCTCCGTCTCTATCGGAGCTGGGACGAGATCCTTTCCGAGGCACGGCGCGAGGTGGCGGATGCGGATGTGGCGATGGTCACGTCGTACTGTCCCGACGGCATCGCCGCCACCGGCCTGGTCCTCGACAGCGACGGTCCGCAGCGGGTGTTCTATGACCTGGACACGCCGGTGACCCTGGCGCGCCTCGAAGCGGGCGAGCCCATGGCCTACATCGGACCGAGCGGCCTCGGGGGCTTCGACCTGGTGCTCAGCTACACGGGCGGCGCCGCCCTCGCCGAGCTGCGCGAGCGCCTCGGCGCGCGGCGGGTCGCGCCGCTCTACGGCAGCGTCGATCCCGAGGTCCACCGCCCCTCGGAGCCGCTGCCGCAGTACCAGGCCGACCTCTCCTACCTGGGGACCTACGCGGCCGACCGCCAGCCGGTCCTGGAAAACCTGCTGCTCGAGCCGGCGCGGCGGCTGCCGGACCGCCGCTTCGTGATCGCCGGGGCCCAGTACCCCGAAAGCTTCCCGTGGGAGCCGAACGTCTGGTTCGTCCGCCACCTCCCCCCGGCCGACCATCCGGCGTTCTTCGCCTCGTCCCCTCTCACCCTGAACGTGACCCGGGCTGACATGGCGCGCATGGGGTGGTGCCCGTCGGGCCGGCTCTTCGAAGCCGCGGCCTGCGGCACGGCCGTGCTGTCCGACACCTGGGAAGGGCTCGGCGATTTCTTCGAGCCCGGCCGGGAGATCCTGCTCGCCACGACCCCCGTCGAGGCCATGGCTGCCATCTCCCTCCCCCGCGACGAGGTGGCGCGGATCGCGCGGGCGGCGCGGGAGCGCGCGCTGGCCGCCCATACCGCGGACCAGCGCGCCCGCGAGATGCTGGAGATCCTCGCCTCCTCCGGGAGCGGCTCTCTCGCCGCGGCGCCACCTCCCGTCTCGTCCCGGCGCGATAAGGAGGCGCGGGCGTGAGCATCTGGGGGATCGTGCCGGCCGCCGGCATGGGCAGCCGCATCCAGCCCCTGGCCTTCTCCAAGGAGCTCCTGCCGGTGGGGAGCCGCGGCGACGGCGACACCGAACGGCCGCGCGCCGTCAGCGAATACCTGATCGACCGCATGCTCCTGGGCGGCGCCGAAAAGGTCTGCCTCGTCATCTCCCCGGGCAAGTACGACATCATCCAGTACTTTGGCGGCAGCCTGGGAGACGTCAGCCTCTGCTACGTGGTCCAGCAACACCCGCGCGGCCTGTGCGATGCCCTGTTCCATGCCGCGCCGCTGATCGCTCCGGGCGACCACGTGCTGATCGGCCTGCCGGACACGGTCTGGTTCCCGGAGGACGGCTTCCGCCGGCTCGCGGAGGACCGGCTTTCCTTCCTGCTCTTTCCGGTCGAAAGGCCGGAGCTGTTCGATGCCGTGGTGACCGACGCCGATGGCCGCGTCCAGCAGATCCAGGTCAAGACGAAGCTCGCGAGCTCCTCCTGGATCTGGGGGGCGTTCCGCATGCCCGCCGCGATCTTCCACGAGCTGCACGCGCTCTGGCGCGAACGGGACCGGAGCGACGCCTACATGGGCACGCTGGTGAACGCCTGGCTGGAGCGGGGGGGCGCGGCCCACGGCGTCCGCGCCGGGGAGGCCTACGTCGACGTGGGCACTCTCAATGGATATCGCGAGGCTATTCAGCTCCTGGGTGCCCGAGAAGAGGTTGAGGTGACATGATCGAAGCCGTCAAGCTGTGGAACGAGCCGAACAACATGTCCCATTGGGATTTCGAAATCGACGCCGGGTGGACGATCTTCGCCGAGATGGCCAAGCGGGCCGGCGACGCCGTCCGCGCCGAGAGCCGCGATCTGCCGCGGGTGCTCGGCGGGATCTCGCCGATCGACCCGCATTTCATCCGTCTGATGGAGGAGCAGGGAGTCCTCGATTCCGTGGACGCGGTCGCCATCCACGGGTTCCCCCTGGACTGGAACCACTGGCAGATCCATGAGTGGCCCGACCGCCTCGCCGAGATCCAGGCGCTGACCGATCTGCCGGTCTGGGTCACCGAGGTCGGGGTCTCCACGTTCGGCGCCGAGGAGGTGCAGGTCTTCGGCTTGCAGCGCACCGCCGAGCTGCTCTCCGGCCGCTCCCCCCGCATCCACTGGTACAGCCTGTTCGACCTGCCCAAGGCCTGGCCGGCCACCACCCGCCACCGCGAGGCCGAAGGCTCCTCCTACTACCGGCATTTCTATCTGGGGCTGATCCGCGAGGACGGAACCCCCAAGCTCGCGCTGAAGGAGTTCTCCAATTTCACCCCCGAGCTGGGCATCTGCCAGTGGTTCCATTTCGAGGACCACCGGCTCGACGATGCCGTGCGCTGGCTCCGCCAGCTCGGCGTCCGCAAGCTGCGCACCGGGCTCTCCTGGGCCGACAGCTTCCGGCCGGACGCCGACGCCTGGTTCGACCGGCAGATGAAGGCGTTGGATGAGTTCGACGTGACCCTGACCTACTGTTTCACCCCCGAGCATTGCGGCGTCCGGCCCCACCACACGAGCCCGCCGAAGTGCGTCGAGGAGTTCGCGGAGTTCTGCGCGCGCATGACGCGCCGCTACGCCCCGTCCTGAGATGCCCGGATGGAGAGGCTGACCGTCCTCCAGGTGGCCTATCCGCTGGCGCGAGTGGGGCCGGACGCGGTCGGCGGAGCCGAGCAGGTGATCGGCGCCCTCGACTCATCCCTGGTCCGCGCCGGCCACCTCTCTCTGGTCATCGCCTGCGAAGGCTCATCTTGCGCCGGGACGCTTCTCCTCACTCCACGCTGGGAGAGGTTCAGCGAGGCTGTGTGGGGACCCGCCCACCGGGCGCACCGGCAAGCGATCGGCGAGGCCTTGCGCGGCTACGACGTGGACCTGGTCCATCTCCACGGCGTCGACTTCAACGCCTATCTCCCGCCTCCGGGCCCTCCGGCGTTGGTGACGGTCCATCTGCCGAAGCACCAGTATCCCGGCGACTACCCGTTCCCCGACCGTCCCAAGACCTGGTACGGCTGCGTCTCGGCCAGCCAGCGGCGCACCTTCCCGCCGGACGCTCCGCTGCTCGACCCGATCCCCAACGGGGTGGACCTGAACGTCTTTCATCCCCGCAGCCGCAAACGGGCGTTCGCCCTCTCCCTCGGCCGGGTCTGTCCGGAGAAGGGGTTCCACCTGGCCCTGGAGGCGGCGAAGAGCGCGGACCTCCCCTTGGCTCTGGGCGGCGAGGTGTTCCCCTATCCAAACCATCAGCGCTACTTCGCCGAGGAGATCCAGCCGCGGCTCGACGCTCATCGCCGTTTCCTCGGACCGCTGGATCTGCGGCGCAAGGCCCGCCTGCTGGCCGCCGCTTGCTGTCTGGTGATCGCCAGTCAGATCGACGAGACCAGCTCGCTCGTGGCCATGGAAGCCCTGGCGAGCGGCACCCCGGTCATCGCCTTCCCGGCCGGTGCCGTCTCCGAGATCGTGGAGGACGGCCGCACCGGCTTCCTGGTCCACGACGTGAACGGGATCGCCGCCGCCCTCCGCCGCGTTCCGACCCTCGATCCGCAGGAGTGCCGCCGCGTCGCCGAGGAGCGCTTTCCGGTGGACCGGATGGCCCGCCGCTATCTCGACCTCTACCGCCGCCTCGCGGCCGGAGATCTCCCATGGAGGTCCTGGAAGACCCCCGCCCTGTCGTCTGTGTCGACCTGAACGGCGTGCTGGACGCCTACACGGGCTGGCGCGGTCCCGACCACTGGGACGTTCCGCGTCCCGGGGCCGAAGACTTCCTCCGCGCCCTGGACGAGCAGGGCTTCCGCATCGTCATCTTCACCACCCGCTGGGCGGACGACGCCCGCGGCTGGCT
>DATFPH010000559.1:0-2540 GCA_035264905.1 Thermoanaerobaculia bacterium | reverse complement strand
GAGATGAACAGCACCCCGGAAAGCCGTAGGACCAGTCTATCCTGGATTGAAGACCTGGGCCGCGACGTGCGCCTGGGTTTGCGGTCTTTGCTCCGCTCACCGGCTTTCGCCACGGTGGCGGTCCTCTGCCTCGCTCTGGGGATCGGTGCCAACGCGGCTCTGTTCAGCGTGCTCAATGCCGTGCTGCTGCGCCCGCTGCCGTTCGTGGAGCCGGACCGGCTGGTCCGGATCTACGAGAAGATGGGCGATGGCGGGCAGGGCTCCGTGTCTTTCCTGAACTTCCAGGACTGGCAGAAGCAGAACACCGGGTTCGAGCGGCTGGCGGGTTATGAGATGGGGAGCCGCAATCTTGAGGGGGGCGAGGAGCCGGAGCGGATCCGGGCTTGCGAGACGACTCCCGAGCTGTTTTCGATCCTGCGGGTGCCTCCTCTGCGCGGGCGCGCCTTCCAGGCTGGCACGGATGAGCCTGGCCGCGATCTGGTGGCCGTGGTGAGCGAGGAGCTCTGGCGGACGCGACTCGGCGCCGATCCAGCTCTGATCGGCCGGACGATCCGGCTCGACGGTCTGCCCCATACGGTGATCGGGGTGATGCCTCGCGCGTTCGACTTCCCGCCCGGTGGCAATGCGACGGACGTGTGGGTGCTCCACCAGACCGGCCAGCCACGGCAGGCCAACCGCGGCGCTCACTATCTCTCCGTCATCGGCCGCGTGAAGAATGGGGTGTCTCCGGAGCAGGCGACCGCGCAGCTCGTGACCGTGGCGGCTCGGCTCGAAAAGGAGTACCCGGACCAGCAGACGGGGCGGAGCGTGCTCGTCCTGTCGCTCCAGGAGAGCCTGGTGGGACAGGTGCGGCCGACTCTCCTCATCCTGTTCGGCGCAGTCGGGCTGGTGCTGCTGATCGCTTGCGCGAACGTGGCGAACCTCCTGCTGGCTCGCGCGGCGACCCGGCGGCGCGAGGTGGCGGTGCGCCTCGCTCTGGGTGCCACCCGGGGACGGCTGGTCCGGCAGTTTCTGATGGAGAGCCTGGTGCTGGCGTTCGCCGGCGCGGCTCTGGGTCTGCTCCTGGCGCGGTGGCTCCTGGGGGTGCTCGCGCCCTTGGCGGAGAGCGCGCTGCCGGTGTTCCGGGAGTTTCCGCTGGATGGTCGGGTGTTCGCGTTCCTGCTCGGCGTGGCCGTGCTGAGCGGCCTTCTCTTCGGGATCGTGCCGGCGCTCCAGGCGTCCCGCGGCGACGTGCGGGAGAGTCTGTCCGAAGGGGGCGGGAAGGCGACCGGGACCCGGCGGCAGCAGCTCGTCCGCCACACCTTGGTGGTCGCCGAGATCGCTCTCTCGCTCGTGCTGCTGGTGGGCGCGGGCCTGCTCCTCCGCGGGTTCGCCAAGCTGAGCGGCACGGAGCCGGGGCTGGTTGCCGAGAACGTACTCTCCGCTCATCTCCCGGTTCCCGCCACGCAGATCGAACGGGCCACGCCCCGGCTCTTCCGCCCGCTGCTCGAAGAGGTCCGGAGCCTGCCGGGTGTCCGCTCCGCCGCGGTGATCTCGATGCTGCCGATCCAGGAGGCCTGGACGAACGGCGGCTTCGCGGTCGAGGGGCGTCCGGCTCCGCCGCCGGGTCAGGAACCGATCGCCGAGACGCGCGTGGCGAGCCCGGGATTTTTCGCCACGCTCGGGGTCCCCCTGCTCCACGGACGCGACTTCACGGAGCGGGACGGCGAGCACGGGCCGGATGTGGTGATCATCAACAACACCCTGGCGAGCCGGTACTTCCCCGGCGAGGACCCTCTCGGCCGGCGACTGCTCTACGGTCCCATCCCATTGACCATCGTCGGCGTGGTGGGCGACGTCCGGCAGGCCGGGCTCGACGAGGCGCCGCTCGCGGAGATGTACTTCCCTTATGGCCTGAATGAGGCCGTCGGGTTCCTCAGCGACGCGGTCCTCGTCCTCCGCACCGCCGGAGCGCCGGAGAGCCTGGCCGGTCCGCTCCGGGCCGCGCTCAAGAAGGTGGATCCCACCCTGCCGCTGTACGACGTGCTGACCATGCGGGAGGTGATCGACAAGTCCCTGGCCAGCCGCCGTCTCAACCTGTGGCTCCTGGGCTTTTTCGCGGCCGTGGCGCTGGTCCTGGCGGCCACCGGCCTCTATGGAGTGATCTCGTATCTCGTGGCGCAGCGCACGCGGGAGATCGGCGTGCGCATGGCGCTCGGCGCCCAGAAGCGCGACGTCCAGGGGCTCGTCCTGCGCCAGGCGGCGTTCCTCGCCGGGTTCGGCATCCTGCTGGGCCTGGCCGGCGCCCTCGCCTTCACCCGCGTGCTCGACAGTCTGCTCTATGGAGTGAGCGCCCGCGATCCGCTGACCTTCGCCGCGTTGGCGGCGCTCCTTGCCGCGGTCGCCCTGCTCGCCAGCTGGGTGCCGGCGCGGCGCGCGTCGCGGGTGAGCCCGATGGTGGCGATCCGGGCGGAGTAGCGGAGCCGGCTTGGCCAGGGGTTGAAACCCCTGGCGACGGCTCCGATCCACCACCTCTGCTGCGACGACGCCTTAGAAGGCCC
>DATFPH010000558.1:0-11227 GCA_035264905.1 Thermoanaerobaculia bacterium | reverse complement strand
AAGCGATGGCAGCAAGACGCCCGTTCGGAGTTACACAGGAAGAGCTGCATCTTCTGGAGCAACAGCAAACGGAGGCCAACATTGCCGTTTTGCCCTTCCGAGCGGCCGCCCCCGGCGTAACCACACCCGAAGACTTCGCCGCAAGCTTGGCGAGCAAGCGCTTTGCCAAGCCGGAGGAGCTCCTCGCTTACTTCGTCGAGGAACACCGGCCCCACATCGAGGTGGAGGGCAGCGTCTTCCGGCTTCAACGGGAGGACGAGACCGACAACCTGAGTCCCGAGGAGATCGAGCAGGCGGCGCAGGAGCGCCTACTCTGGGACGAGCAGAACCTTCGCCCGCAGTGCCTATCGACGCCAACTGTGGTCGACCATCGCCCGGACCAGACAGGCATCCGCAACCAGGAAGATCGCGGCACCTGTGTTTGCTTCGCGTCGCTCGCCTGCCTCGAGGCCATCTTTCAGCGGCAGGGGACCATCCTCGACCTCTCCGAGCAGTATGCCAATTGGCTCTTCATGCACTTTGAGGGCCGCGACCAGTGCGATGACGGGATGAAGACGACCGATGCTGCTTCCTACCTCTCGCGGAAGGGGGTGTGCGAGGAGGCCCTCTACCCCTATGAAGACGACGCCAACGTCAACCAGCATTGCTCGGCGCAGCCGCCGGCGCCGGTGCAGCAGCAGGCCAGATATGGCGTCGGGCGGTACGTCATCATTGACCGCCCAGGCCTCAACGGGCCAAGCATCGCTAACACCACCTACCTTGAGTGCCTTCTCAGCGCGGGCTACGACATTGTCTTTGGCACGCACGTCGCCTGGGGTCACCCGGACGCTGCCGGCGTGTTCGACCTGATCCGCGACCCCTACGGCAATCCATTGCGCTCCCGCGGCGGTCACGCGATGCTCCTCGTTGGGTACGTCCGGAGCGCACCGCTGCCGTACTTCATCTTCAAGAATAGCTGGGGCAGCACGGGGGTGAGCGGCTATTACTACCTCTCCTACGACTACGTTCGCTACTATTCCAAGTACGGGTACGTCGTCTTAGCGGTCCGCAGCGAAATGGCCTAGAATCTAACCACCATGATCACTCCTGAGCGGCTGAACTACCTCCTGCGCTCCCGACCCGTGCCGCAGTACCACACAGCTCGCGTCGGCGAGGAGCTCGACATTCAACTCCCACGAGTGCCGCTCACAGCCGAGACGCAGTTTGTCGAGCTTTCTGCTTCCCTCCAGGGCAGCGACGCCATCGAAGTCGCGGGGGGGGCGGACGTTCTCGAGGGCGCGATGCTGCCCCGCAAGGTGCACGCGCGCGCGTTGCGCCCAGGTCGATCGGTGATCTCGATCCAGGCGATTGACCCCTCCTCCCGCGCGGCCATCGGAGGTGTGGAGCCGGTCGAAATCGTCATCGACGTCGACTCTGCCGAAGGCTGAACATCGCCCGGGGCTGCGCTCTGAACCCGCCTGAGAATGAGCCTGACGTAGAGTCTCTGCTCGAGCGTTTCACTCCACCTTGACGAACCGCGACTCGTAGCGCCCCTTGCCTTGCCTCACCTGGCGCAGGCGGCCGATGCGGGTCAGGCGGCGGAGGACGTCGGACATCTGCCGTTGGGTGACGGGCTTGCGGAGCTTCTCCCCGAAACGGCGGTTGGCCTCGCCGGTGAGCCAGCTGGCGCCGAAGCTCTGGTCGGGACCGAGCTCGTCGGCGATCGACTCCAGAATGAGGGTCAGACGGGGCTTCGAGGCGGGACCGATTTCCATCCCCTCGTCCGCGGGACCCGACGGCGGGGCGAGACGCGCCTTCCTGCTCCGGGCACGGCGCGACCTGCCCCAGGCGCTTCTCGGCTTTTCCTCAGCGGGCGCTGAGCGCCCTCGAACAGGACGCGGCTTCACCCGGTGTGCGGTCTGTGCAGGCCGAGAAAGATACCACGCTTCCCGATCTTCAGGTCGAGGAAGTGAGACTTTGCTCGGCTTTTCCCTGGAGGGCGCTCACTGCCCCTTCGCAAACCCCGACCTCGGGGAGGGCTAGCTCGACCTGCCCTCCGGGAGTCGCGATGCCTGTCGACTATTGCTCGGCTTCGAGGAGCTGTTGCTCGGCCTCCGGGACGGGTTGCTCGGCTTCCTTCCCGGGAGAGGCATGCCAGAGGGCAGATTCTCGGCTTCTTGCTCGACCTCCGTGGCGTCCGTTCCGGGTCAAGTCGAGTCTTGCCTGGGTCAGGTCGAGAATTGCCTCGGCCAGCTCGACTTATTTCTGGAGGGCGCTCAGCGCCCCATGTAGATTCTCGACCTGACCTGACGGGCGGGTCCCTGCCGGCTCCGGGTTGGCCGTCGAGCTTGCTTTTGTTCTTCGCCCTTGGTATGAGCACGCCTGAGGGAGACACGCACCATGCAGCAGATCGTCGACTTCATTCTGGAGCTGGACAAGCTCAAAGGGGTGACCCGCAAGGTCCGTCCGCTGGGTCTCGAACGCTACGAGAATTCCGCGGAGCACAGCTGGCAGATCGCACTGTTGGCGGCCTCGCTGGCCCATCATGCCGAGACGGCGATCGATATCGATCACGTGATCAGGATGCTGCTGGTTCATGACATCGGCGAGATCGATACCGGGGACACCATCTTCTACGCCGAAGAGGGTTTGACCGAGCGCAAGGCCGCCGAGCTGGCGGCGGTGCAGCGGATTTTTGGTCTGCTGCCGGAGCCGCAAGGTTCGGCGTTTCTGGCGTTGTGGCAGGAGTTCGAGGACGCCGGAACTCCCGAAGCCCGTTTTGCCCATGCCGCGGACCGAGCGATGCCGGTCTTGCTCAACCTGGCCAGTGGGGGCCAAAGCTGGCGGGAGAACGGCATCACCCATGAACGTGTGATCCGGCGTGTCGCTCCGCCGATCCAGGCCGGCTGTCCTGCGCTGTGGGCGTATCTGGAAGCCCGTCTGGAAGAGGAGCGCCGGAATGGATGGTTCGGCGCCGCTACCGCGGGCTCGGCGCCGCGGCCGAGCCCTGCAGGATGATTTCGACCCGGCGGTTCTGCGCCTTGCCCGCGGTGGTGCTGTTCGAGGCGATCGGTCTCGTTTCTCCGTAGCCCTGGGTCTCGACGCGGTCCGGCGAGACGCCGCCGGCCACCAGGACCGAGCGCACGGCTTCAGCCCGCAGACGGGAGAGCTCCAGGTTGTACTCGTTGGAGCCGTCGGCGTCGGTGTGGCCTTCGATCAGGATCGAGGAGTCTCCCGCGGTCGCGAGGGCGCGGGCGATCTCGGTGAGCCGGGAGCGCATGGCGGGCTGTACGATCGATTTGTTCACCTCGAAGTAGACGCTGCCGGGCAAGGTCAAGACCAGGCCGCGCGCCTCCTGCCGCACCTGGCCGAGACGGGACAAGGTGGCCCGGAGCTCTTCCCGGGTCCGTTCCTGCTCTTCCCGCAGCCGGGCGACCTCCGCGGCGCGGGCCTCTTCGGCTTCGCGGCGCTGCTGCTCGTCGAGGCGCTGGCGCTCTTCCTCGGCCGTGCGGGCTTCGGCCTCCCTCCGCTCGGCCTCGCGGGCTCTCTCCTCCGCTTCCAGGCGCGCCTCGGTCTCACGGCGGACCTGCTCGGACGCAACCTCCCGGCGCTCCTGCTCCTCCCGTGCCCTGCGCCTCTCCTCGCGCACCTGCTGCTCCGCCTCGGCGGCCCGGATCTCGGCTTCGGTCCGCGCGGCGGAGTGCAGGCGCGCGATCTCCGCGTCGCGGATCGCGAGTTCGGCGCGGCTGCGCCGGTCGGTCTCCCGGCGAATCGCCTCCTCGGCGGCCCGGGCTTCCGCCCGATACTGCGCCTCGCGCGCCCCGGCCTCCGCCCGCCGGGCCCAATGAGCCGCCGCTCGCGCGTCCTTCCGCTCACTCCAGGTGCTCTCGGCGACGCTCAGGTAGCGAGCCGCCGCGTCGTACTCTCGCGCGGCGAGCTCATCGGCTCGCGCTCGCTTCGCCTCCTGCAGAGCGATGCGCGCCTCGGCGATCTGCGGAGGCGGCGGGCCGGCCGAGCAGGCCGCGAGCGTGCAAGCCAAGACGGCGGCGCAGAGCCGGAGGGGAGTCGTGACGGACGGGAGCAGCTTGGACATGTTCATCTTCCTCTTCCTCTCGTTGCCTCAGGAACCCGGCGGCCGTCCCGCCGCGTCCCGGATCTCGTCAGCCCTCCGCTCGAGATCGTCCGCTTCGCGCCGGAGACGGTCGGCTTCGCTCGTGAGGCGCTCCGCCCTCGCCTGCGCCTCCGCGGCGGCCGCATAGCCTCGAGCTTCGAGCAGGCGCTGGCGCGCTTCCTCTCCGGAGGCCCGCCGCGCAGCGGCGAGGGCGATGCGTGCTTCTTCGAAAAGCTGGGGAGCCCGCTCCGCCGCGCCCGCCTCTTCAGCGCTCCGCAGCGCCGCCTCGGCCTCGCTCACCTCGGCCACGGCCACAGGGGGGCCGCCGCCAGAGGACGCGCATCCTGCAAGGGTCCCCGTCATGAGCAGAATCAGACAGGTCGAGAGCTTCATACAGTCTCCTTCCCCTCCCTCCAGCCATCGATGCAGGAGCAGTGCCAAGATTGACAACAGGTTGAGCGCATCGGAGACTTGTACGCCATGCAGGTCGCTGCAATCTACGATATTCACGGGAACCTCCCCGCGCTGGAGGCCGTGCTCGAAGAGATCCGCCAAGCGGATGTCGACCAGGTCCTCGTCGGAGGCGACGTGCTTCCGGGCCCGATGCCGCGGGAGACGCTCGCGTTGTTGTTGGACCTGGAGCTTCCAGTCCAGCTCATCCAAGGCAATGGCGACCGTGTGGTGCTTGCGGTGAGGGCAGGCGTGGAGATCCCCGAAGTCCCGGAGCAGGCCCGAGAGGCCGTGCGCTGGACGGCTCAGCAGCTTGATCCCGAGCACGAGCGGTGGATCGCCGGCTGGCCGAAAACGTTCCGTTGCGAAATTCAAGGGCTGGGCGAGGTGCTGTTCTGTCATGCAACGCCGCGCAACGATACGGACATCTTTACCCGCTTGACGCCTGAAGAGCGTCTCGTACCGATTTTCGAGGGAGCCGACGCCTCGATCGCCGTCTGCGGCCACAGCCACATGCAGTTTGACCGGATGATCGGAAAGGTTCGAGTCCTCAATGCGGGCAGTGTGGGGATGCCCTTTGGGGAGCCAGGTGCCGATTGGCTCCTGCTCGGACCGGACGTTCAGTTGCGGCACACGCCCTACGACCTCACAAAAGCCGCGGAGCGCATCGAAGCCACGAGCTATCCGCAAGCTCAGGAGTTCGCGGAACGGTACGTGTTGCGGCCGCCAACAGAGAATGAAATGCTCGCGGCATTTACCACGGAGCGCTGAGGAGGTCCCATGGCGAGTCATCCGGAGAGCGCGCGGTTTTTCGAGCACCGGTGATGGGACCACCGACTTCTGGGGAGCTCTGTCAAATCTCCAGGACATTGTCTCGGATTCCTGACACAGACGAGTTTCCCAGCTTCGGCGGGCTTTTGAACAGCGATTTGGCCCCAGGTGTGTCTCGGAGCCTTGACGGCCGAGGTCGTCCGGCAAAGTGGGATCCGGACCGGAACTTTCAAAGACTGAGGTACTTAGCGCCGGAGCATTCCCTGGCATCAACTTTGAGCTGAGGGACCACCTGTCGCGAACCGAGAAGCCCGTCCGTCTCAAGATGTGGATCGGGCTCGATCAACGAACCAGGAGGTCCTGTATGACCAAACCCCGGAAGAACCCAGCTGCCAAGAAGGGAGCTGCCGACAAGAAGAAGCGCGCGCCAGGAGCTCGCGGTGCAGCCGTGGCTGCTGTCGTCCAATGCTGGAGCACGGACCCGATGGGTGGCTTGCCCCCCATTCAGGTCTCCGCCCCGGAGCTTCCCGGAGCGGCCCTGCCGACGCAGATCATTGACCCGGCTCAAGCCCCACCGCCAAGGGTTTATATGACGGGAACTGCCGAGTTCCGTTTCTGGACAGCGGCTGAGGCTCTGCGCCGCTGCGCAGCCTTCTGGCGTGGAGTCGGTCTCGCGGGATGGAATCCCGACATCGGGGCGGCGTTGCCCGTTCGGCTGAATGATGGCGTGGACCTGAACGCCTACTACGCCCGCAATGACTTCCCGCCTCAGGACATCAAGCAAGGTCTCTCCTTCTTCCACGACACGGTCCGGGATGCGGCGACCGGCCAGAGGGTCACGGTCTTCTCCGGCGAGAGCCCCGACGTGGTCACCCATGAGCTCGGTCATGCCGTGCTGGATGCTCTGAAGCCGGCTCTCTGGGAGGTCGCCACCACCGAAGCGGCAGCCTTTCACGAAGGATTCGGCGACATGAGTGCCCTCTTGACGGCTCTTCAACTGCCAACCGTTCGCCAGGCGATCTTGGAGGAGACCAACGGCAGGTTGTGGCGCAACTCGTCTGTCTCCCGCCTGGCCGAGCAACTCGGCTTTGCGATCCGGCAACGCAACCTTGCTGGCGTGGATCGGGACAGCCTGCGCAATGCTTCCAATTCCTTCGTCTACATCGACCCAACCCACCTTCCTCCCGAAGGGCCGGCCTCGAGCTTGTCGCGTGCGCCGCACAATTTTTCACGGATCTTCACCGGAGCTTTCCTGGAGGCGCTGGGTGGCATGGCTCTCGTGCTGGCCGAAACTCCCGGTCCCGATGATGTTCTCGAAGCCAGTCATGACATGGGGCGGCTTTTGGCTCGCGCGGTGGCGAACGCTCCGGTCCGTACGCGTTTCTTTCAGGCCGTCGCTGAGCAACTGGTGCTCGCCGATAGCAGTCTGTTGAACGGCAAGTACGCCGAGCCGCTCACGAATGCCCTGGTCCGGCGCGGGCTCTTGCCGATTCGGGCGCTCTCCGCAACGTCGGCAGCAGAGGCCAAGACACCCGCGAAAGCTGCCGCCATAGTGGCACGAGCAGCGGCGGCGCGAGCGGGCGGAGTGGACCAAGAAGGGGAAGCAGTGGCTGCCGAACCTTTCAAGTTGGCTCTCGATGGCGCCTCCTTGGGGCTGCCGGTCGGGACGGTCTATGTGAACGCGCCCGCTGTGGATGACAGTGCTGCTGCCTTCCCGGCTCTGGGCATAGCAGCTGGAGGTCCAGACCGCTCCACGGCAGTCCAGGCTTTTGTCGAGGGGCTGGTTCTCCGAGGCCGCGTTACCATGAGTCCCCGCCGGACAGGTGTGGCTCCGCTGATGGAAGCCGTCTCCCATCACCGTCTGACTCACCAACTGGTCCGCCTCGATGACGGCTTCGAGCTGCAGCGTCTGATCTTCGACTGCGGCTGTTGAGTGCGAGCCGGGTCCCTGTACAATGGAGATTGCTTCTTGCCGCGGGCTGAGGAGAGCCGCGGCAAGAGATGCACCTCTGAAGCCACCCCAGGAGACCTGCGATGCCCAATCCCAAAACATCGAAGCCCGCGCCCGAGCCGCCCGTTTGCGAAGATAGAGAAAGGGACGAAGCTGCAGAGAAGGCGTTTATTGAATCTCTGATCGCTACGGGCCAAGCAGCCAGACCTGACAAGAGAGGTAAGCTTCCGGCCGGCGCCACGCACGAAATTGTCGAGTCGGACACTGACAATGAGCCGAAAGTCGTTCGTCGCCGGTTCTCGGCGTACTGATCGTTTCGGCTTCGTGTAAGCAACGTAATTACGATTGCTTCGAGCCGTTCTGATCCAACGATCAGGTCCGCGGGCCTGATTCCTTCTCTCACAGGCGAGGGCGGTCCGCCCCATCCGGTGCTATGATTCGAGCCAGCCAGCGCACAACCTGTCTGGTTCTGGTTGATTCGCGCGGCTCTGCCATTTCGAATTTATCAATCTGAGCAAGACGACAGGGGCTGAGGGGTGCGCGCGCTGGGCGCGGCCCAGGCCGCGTTTTGAGAGGAGAGCTGGCGGGGATGCGTTGAGCGCCTGGACGAGTGCCTCTCGCGGATTGGAATTTACGATGAGTCCGGATATCGAGCTGATCTACGAGCTGTCGCCCATGCAGCAGGCGATGCTCTTCCATAGTTTGTATGCCCCGGGCACGGGGATGTACGTGCTTCAGATGAGCCTGCGCCTGACCGGCCGGCTGAACGTCCCCGCGTTCGAGCGGGCCTGGCGGCGCATCGTCGAGCGGCACGGCATTCTGCGCACCGCGTTCTTCTGGGACAACCTGGAGAAGCCGGCGCAGGTGGTCTACCGGCAGGTCGGCCTGACGGTGGCGCGGGAGTCGTGGCGCGGTCTCGGAGCGAAGGAGCAGCGCGAGCGTCTCGCCCGGTTCCTGGACGAGGACCGCGCGCGGGGGTTCGACCTGTCGGAGGCGCCGCTGATGCGCCTGGCGCTCATCGAGCTCGCGGAGGGGGTGCATCAGCACGTCTGGACGCAGCATCACCTGGTGGTGGATGGCTGGTCGCAGGGGCAGGTGCTCCAGGAGCTGCTGAGCACGTACGCGGAGCTCGCCGCCGGACGGGAGCCGCGGCAGGAGAAGGCGCGGAGCTTCGCGGACTATGTCGGCTGGCTGCGGCGCCAGGACCTGGGCAAGGCGGAGGCGTTCTGGCGCGAGAGTCTCGCGGGGTTCACCGCTCCGACGTTCATCGCCAATGGAAATGGAAAGGGCCGGGTGGACGGGCCGAGCTGGCAGGAGTCGCGGCGGCGCGATCTCACGCTGTCTCCGGCGACGAGCGCCGCACTCCGCGAGGTGGCGCGGCGGCACCGGCTGACGCTGAACACGCTGGTCCAGGGCGCGTGGACCCTGCTGCTGGCGCAGGCGACCGGCCGTGAGGACGTGGTCTTCGGCGCGACGGCGGCCGGAAGACCGGCGGATCTGCCAGGCGTCGAATCGATCGTGGGGCCGTTCATCAATACGTTGCCCGTGCGGGTGGAGGTGCGGCCGGAGCGGCGGGTGCGGGAGTGGCTCGCCGCTCTGCAGGCGAGCCAGGTGGCGATGCGCCGCGCGGAGCACGCGCCTCTGGTCGAGGTGCAGCGGTGGAGCGAGGTGCCGGCCGGGACGGCGCTGTTCGATCACGTGCTGGTCTTCGAGAACCTGTCGCAGCCGGCGGAGCTGTCGCATACGCGGCTGGACCTGGAGGTCGTGGAGGAGGCGGCGAGCTCGCTGGCCAACTACCCGCTGATGGTGGTGGCCCTCCCCGGACGCGACCTGACGCTGTCGCTGCGCTATGACGCCGGGCGTTTCGAGGACGCGCAGGTGGCGCGGATGCTGGAGCATCTGGCGGTGCTGCTGACCGCTCTGGCGGAGGACCGGGACGCGATGCTGGGAGAGCTGCCGCTGCTGCCCGCGGAGGAGCGGCATCAGGTCCTGATGGAGCTCAACGACACGCGGAGCGCGTTGCCGCGGGAGGCGAGCCTGCCGGCATTGTTCGCGGCCGTGGCGGCTGCCGCGCCGGAGGCTCCGGCGGTGGTGGAGGCGGACGGGGAGACCTGGAGCTATCGCCGGCTGGATGAAGAGTCCAACCGCCTGGCCCGGCAGCTCCGGCAGCAGGGCGTCGCGCCGGGAGCGCGGGTCGGCGTGGCGATGGAGCGCTCGGCCGGGCTGATCGTGGCGCTGCTCGGCATCCTGAAGGCGGGCGCGGCTTACGTGCCGCTCGATCCGGGGTTGCCGGAGGAGCGGCTGCGGTTCCTGGTGGAGGACTCGGGGGTCGAGGTGGTGCTGGATGCGTTGGAGGACCCTCACCCCCTGACCCCCTCTCCCACCCGCACTCACACCCGCCCGGGAGAGGGGGGACCAGGACCAGGACCAGATCCGGACTCCCTGGCCTACATCATCTACACCTCCGGCTCGACCGGCCGGCCCAAGGGGGTGGCGGTGTCCCACCGGGCGATCGTGCGCCTGGTGATGGAGACGGACTATCTGACCTTGCGGGCGGACGACCGCCTGGCGTTCAACGCGAACACGAGCTTCGACGCGGCCACGTTCGAGATCTGGGCGACGCTGCTGCATGGCGGCGCGCTGGTGGTGATCTCGCGGGAGGAGCTGCTCGCGCCCGCGGTCCTGGCGGAGCGGCTGGAGCGCGAGCGGGTGACGGTGCTGCATCTGACGGCGGCGCTGTTCGCGCAGGTGGCCCATGAGGCCCCGGCGGCTCTCGCCGGGCCGCGCTGCGTGCTGTTCGGCGGCGAAGCGTCGGCTCCGGCCGCGGTGGCCCGCGCTCTGGAGGCGGGCCGGCCGCGGCGGCTGCTCCAGATGTATGGCCCGACGGAGAGCACCGCGTTCGCCACCTGGCAGCCGATCACCGAGGTGCCGCCGGGCGCGAAGACGGTGCCGATCGGCCGGCCGCTCGCGAACACCACCGCGGTCGTGCTGGACCGGTGGCGGCAGCCCGCGCCGCTGGAGCAGACGGGCGAGCTGTTCCTCGGCGGCGAGGGGCTGGCCTGGGGGTACTGGAACCGTCCGGATCTGACGGCGGAGCGCTTCGTGCCGGACCCGTGGAGCGCGCAGCCGGGCGGCCGGCTCTACCGCACGGGCGACCTGGTGCGCCGCCGGGCGGACGGCGTCCTGGAGTTCCAGGGGCGCATCGACGACCAGGTCAAGATCCGCGGCTTCCGCATCGAGCCCGGCGAGGTCGAGGCGGTG
Source organism: Thermoanaerobaculia bacterium (assembly GCA_035264905.1). GTDB lineage: Bacteria > Acidobacteriota > Thermoanaerobaculia > Multivoradales > UBA5704 > UBA5704. The sequence goes on along the minus strand of DATFPH010000558.1, from coordinate 704 downwards.
CTCGGCAGCCATCCGGCGGTGCGCGCGTGCGCGGTGGCGGTGCGCGAGGACGTGCCGGGGTCGCTGCGGCTGGTGGGGTATGTTGCCCTGGATCGGACCGATCGGTCGGATGCAAAAACCGCTCTTGCCGCCTGGCTCCGCGAGCGGCTGCCGGAGTACATGGTGCCCTCGGCCTTCGTGGTGTTGGAGGCTCTGCCGCTGACGCCGAACGGCAAGGTGGACCGCCGGGCTCTGCCAACGCCGGAGCAGGCAGGCCGAGGGGAAATGGAGGGCTCGGGGGCTCCGGCGGACCCGGTGGAGGAGCTGCTGGCCGGGATCTGGGCCGACGTGCTGGGCGTCGAGCGGGTGGGAGTCCACGACGACTTCTTCGCCTTGGGCGGCCATTCGCTGCTCGCGACCCGGGTGATGTCGCGCCTGCGTGGCGCGCTCGACGTGGAGCTGCCGCTGCGCACGCTGTTCGATGCGCCGACGGTCGCGGAGCTGGCGCAGGCCGTGCGCGCGCTGCGCTCGTCGCGGCCGGCGCCGCCGATCGTGCCGGTGCCGCGCGATGGGCGGGACCTCCCGCTGTCGTTCGCGCAGCAGCGGCTCTGGTTCCTCGACCAGCTGGAGCCGGGCAGCAGCGCCTACAACATTTCGGGCGCGCTCCGCCTCCGTGGCCCACTCGACGCGCAAGCGCTCGAGGCGGCCCTCTCCGAGGTTGTCCG
>DATFPH010000557.1:0-9750 GCA_035264905.1 Thermoanaerobaculia bacterium | reverse complement strand
CCCCAGAGCGAGGCAGAGGACCGCCACCGTGGCGAAAGCCGGTGAGCGGAGCAAAGACCGCAAACCCAGGCGCACGTCGCGGCCCAGGTCTTCAATCCAGGATAGACTGGTCCTACGGCTTTCCGGGGTGCTGTTCATCTCTTCCTCCCTCGACGACAGGTGTAGCTACGAGGGAGGAGAGGGGAAGGTTGCAGGAGGGCTTCCCGAATTTGGCGCGATCTGACCCGAAGGTCAAGAGGGCTCTCCCGAAGGTCGAGCGGTTTGACCTGGGATGGGAGCGGGCTGACCCGAACTTGAAGCGATCTGCTCCGAACTGGAAGCCAGCTGACCCGGAATTGGAGCGATCTGACCCAAACTTGGCGCCCCCTGCTCCGAGGTCGCCGCGATCTGACCCGAAATTGTGGCGGTTTGACCCGAAGGTCGAGGGGTCTGACCCAGACTGGACGGGGTCTGACCCGAAGGTCGAGAGGGCTGACCCAAAGGTCGAACCGCTCGCCCCGCAGGTCAGACCGCTTCCGCCGCAGGTCGAACCGCGTCCGCCGCGGGTCAGATCGCTTCCGCCGAAGGTCAAATCGCGTCCATTTCGGGTCGGCGCGCGTCCGCCGAAGGTCCAACCGCATCGACCGCGGGTCAGGACTCTTCAAGTTTGGGGCGGATCGCGTCCGAGTTGGGTCGGATCGCAGCCGCCGAAGGTCAAGCCACTGCCACCGCAGGCCGGCTTGCCTACCGAGAAGAGCTGGACCGGCGGCTGTTCCCAAGCACGCTAGCCGGGACGGTGCCTATACGGCTCTCAGTGATATTATAGACGTGCTTTGCAGCTGGTATGAGGCCTTAGTCTCGACGCAACTTACAGACGCCAAAGCAGATAGGGACAACCTGGTTCTGCGTGAGGTAGAGACCTATGAGTTATTACCTGATGATTTTGGTGATGGCCGCGTCCCTCGCTGCGGCACCAGCCGCACCCAGTAAAGTGTTCGAGCTTTCGGAAAAGGGTAAATTGCCGTCGGGACGCACATACAGCTTAGTGATCCAGGAGAAGCCTTATAGCCCACGTCCTGGAGAGCCTGAGGACGATGGAAGCCGCTGGGGAATTGACGGAGGCTTTCCGAAGAGTTACATAGAAAATCTGGAGCTCACGCTAAACGGAGAGAAGCTGCCTCTTGTGCGCAAGCTATATCAGGATCTTTCGGAGATATTTAAGGCTGAAGTGAAGGAGGTCGGAGGCGAGGTCGAGCTGCACCTCTTGGGTGGAGATGGATCGGGCAGCTTTGACGCTCGGTTTACTTGGCATCCTCACGAAGTGGAACGCCTGATCCGACATAGGGAGGTGCCTGAGGCGGTGTGGGAGAAGACGATCTTCCATAACTCATGTCCGGACGTCAATTGCGGGGATGACCGTCCAGCTCCGAGTCGTCATCCGGCAAGGCCACCCGGGAGCTCCGCAACGTGAAATTCGGCTGCCAGAGCCATGAGCATCGATTACGCTTTATGGAAATGGAACGAGGTGCCCCCAAGGATCACGGCCGGCCTGTGTTACCTCCTGCTGGCCGAAGGTGTTGACTGTCCCGAAGCTGCTCCTCTCGACATCGAGAGTCTCAAGCATCAAATCGGAACAGCCTTCCCTGATCCGGGCGCTCTGGGGCTGATCGTCAATTTTGCCGAATCGGTCATCTTCCTGGAAGCTCACGGCTCCACTCCCGATTTGTCCGTGGAGTGGTTCGCCACCCTTGCCCAAAGAGAAGGAATGGTCTTCTTTGATCCTCAGAACGAACCGATTACAAAGGCGGACGAGAAGGAGTGCCGGCGACGCGTCAAGCAGTTTCAGCGACGCGCCGACGCGCTCCGCGCCAAGGCCTCTTTGCTGGAGCTGCGTGCGAAGGCCGCGGAGGGGGATCCAAAAGCCTTGTTCAGCCTGGGTAATTGCTACAGCTTTGGTGAGGGAGTCAAGAAGGACCTCTCGATGGCATTCTCACTGTTCGAGAAATCAGCCAAGGCCGGCTGCTCCGATGGAATGTTCAACCTGGCTGCCTGCTATCGCCTGGGAGAAGGAGTCGAGAAGGATATCCAGGCAGCGATTTCATGGTATGAGCGAACGGCGGAAACCGATCCGCGGCACGCTTTCTACGCCCTGGGCGAGATGTATGCGTCCGGCGAGACTGGAACGATCGACAAGGAGAAAGCGGCCTATTATCTGCAATTGTCCTGGGACGGGGGGAATGCCGCGGCCTACACCTTGTTACGTTCCCTGGGGGTGCGTCCACGGTGACGGTTTACCCGCCAGGATTGTTGACGAAAACTGTTGAGGTGAACCATGGCGACAGCAGCTTCGAAGACAACCGGGGATGTCTAGCTCCGCGTGGTGGCCTACCACAACGGTGACGATGTCGAGCTCTTTTGGCGCGCTTCCGTCGCGGGCGAGCGCGACGCACCCATTCCAGAGGTTGCTCGGTTTCATGCTCGAGCGCCAACGCCTGCATTCCGGTGGCACGTGGGGCAACACTGAGGTAATCAGGAATCGCGTCGGCTTCTCGTCCGACCCGGCGGACGACGCCGGCTCAGCGCCGACGAAGCCTTCGAGCATCTGGCCGTTCCAGTGCTTCGACTGGACCGATCACGGCGCCAACAGCGGACAGACCGTCCGGTATCGCGTGTCGGCCGTGCGGCTCCCGGCCGGCGGCGCGCTGGGCGAGACCGCGTTGGAGCCGGTGGCGGATTCGGACTGGACGGAAGCCATCGAGATCAGCGGGGCGGCCGGACATGGCCCCCATGAGGCGCTGGGTCAGATTCCTCCGGCGCAGGTGCATGAGCCTTCACCGCGTTCTTATCCGTCCCGGCTCGAGCCTTGCGAGTATCCAGGGCACTTCGAGGTGCGCTCTGTGGGAGACAAGGGTGAGATCTGGTGGAGAGGCCAAGCGCTGTTCGTCAGTCATTCGCTGCGGGGGGAGCGGATCGGCCTGGAGGAGGTCGAGGAAGGTCAGTGGAGTGTCTACCTGACCTCCGTGCTGATCGCTCGTTTCGATGAGCAGGAGCGCAGGATGTATGGCTAAACCGATCGTCGGCGGGGGCGGTCCTCCGGTCGCCCTCCGGGCTCCCTCCGGGCTCCCTCCGAACCGCCCCCGCCGACGATCACCTCTGGAACCACCCCACCGGGAGTGTTACCGATCCTCCCGGTCGAACAGAGAGGGGAGAACGGACTACGCCCCGGAAAATCAGCGGCTTCTAGAGTCCTGCGGGCTATTGAGGCTCAGCTTAGGAGGCTGGCTGCAGGACCTCCTCCGCCCTCAGCCGCAAGGGACCATCATCGCCGCCCTAGAAAGGGGGTGCGAGTTGCGCGGCGTTAAAAAAAAAGACCCCCTTCTGTTTGGAGGACGGGACTCGTCCAGACTAGAGAAACGGACTTACACGGACGAGCACGGACCAACACGGACGATAGGGACAGCAGGGACGACAGGGACGGCGGGGGCACCCTGGTTGATCAGCGATTCGGGGTGCCTCCGGGTGGGGGCTCGATGGGGGTGAGCTGGAGGAGGTGGTGCTGGGTGATCGGCGCTACACCGCCAGCTCGCGGAGAAGTTGCTCGATCTGCGTGAGCATGGCATCTCGCGATTTGGCGTACTCGGTGCTGACGGGGGGCACTTCCCAGCGTTCGATGGGTGTGGCGACCTCAAGCTCGGGCGGGAGATCGCAGAAGGTGACGACTCGGATGGCGGTGTCCAGATCGGATTGGGTCAGCTTTGTTGGCGCTGGATCGGCTGGCTTCAGCCCGTCTGCGAGGAGGCCCTGGACGGCCGCGGGCGCCATTTCGGGGTCGGGGACCGTACCTCGCGAGATGGCGCGGAAGGGAAGGCCGCGGTCGGCTGCGATCCGATTGAAGTGGGCTGCGGCGACGACGCTCTTGGCGGAGCCGTGCTCGCAGATGAACAGGACGGTCCCAACAGACGTTGGCTCCGGTGCAGCCATCAGAGCGCCGAGGAGCAGCGCCAGGGGCATTATTTTCATTCATCCTCCCAGAAGCGGCCGCACGACGAGGACCCACACCAGGCCCGCCGCGGCGCTCGCCGCGAGGGTCTTCAGCATGCCGAGCTTCCAGCGGAAGAGAGCGAGGAAGGCAAAGGCCGCGATGACGAGGGCCGTCGGATCGAGGGTGCTCCAGACGGGCACCAGCAGGCGCATGCCCAGCCGGCGGACTTCGTCCACCTGGCTGAAGAGGGTGTGGAGGGAGAACCAGACGGCGAGGTTCAGGACAACCCCCACCACCGCTGCCGTGATGCCGGTCAGGGCGGTGCTCAGGGAGCGGTTGCCGCGCAGGCGCTCGATGTAGGGGGCGCCGAGGAAGATCCAGAGGAAACAGGGGACGAAGGTGACCCAGGTCGTCACGATCGAGCCCAGGATCCCAGCCGTCAATGGATCGAGCCCTTCCGCGAGGCGATAGGCCCCCATGAAGCCGACGAACTGGAGCACCATGATGAGGGGGCCGGGCGTGGTCTCGGCCATTCCCAGGCCGTCCAGCATCTCGCCCGGCCGGAGCCAGCCATAGGTCTCGACGGCCTGCTGGCCGACGTAGGCGAGCACCGCGTAGGCGCCGCCGAAGGTGACGACCGCCGCTTTGCTGAAGAAGATCCCTTGTTGCACCAGGACGTGCTCGCTGCCGAAGAGGGCGATCAACGCGAGCAGCGGGAGGAACCAGAGGGTCAAGCCGACCGCGAGGACGCGGAGGGAGCGCCCCAGAGAGGGCTGGACCTGGTGCACCAGGGAATCGGCCACCGGCACGACCTCGGTGCCGTGCGCGCCTCCGGGAGCGTGCGGCTGCGCGCCGGGAAACTGCTCCGGCATCAGGCGCCCGCCGAGCCAGCCGGCGAGCCCCGCGGCGGCGACGATCACGGGAAAGGGAACGTCCAGGAAGAAGATCGCGATGAACGCGGCGCCGGCCATGGTCTGGAGGACGCGGGTCTTGAGCGTCCGCCGGCCGATCCGGAAGACGGCCTCGACGACCACGGCCATCACCGCCGGCTTCAACCCGAAGAACAGGCCGGAGACGAACGTCGTGTCCCCATAGGTGGCGTAGAGGATGGAGAGGGTCAGGATGGAGAGGAAGCCCGGGAGCACGAAGAGAATGCCCGCCGCGAGTCCGCCGAGGGCCCGGTTGAGGAGCCATCCGATGTAGATCGCGAGCTGCTGTGCCTCGGGACCGGGCAGCAGCATGCAGTAGTTGAGGGCGTGGAGAAACCGGCTCTCGCTCACCCACCGTTTCTCCTCGACCAGGATGCGGTGCATCACCGCGATCTGGCCCGCCGGCCCGCCGAAGCTCTGGATGGCGACCAGCGTCCAGACCCGCAGGGCTTCCCGGAATGGGATCGGGGAGGCGTCCTGATGAAACTCTCGCACGCAGGGAGTGTATCACCTGTTACAATGGCGTTGTGCGATGGGTTGGATTTACTTCGGCGCTGGTCGCCAGCTCCTCGTCGAGCCGGAGGGTGGCGGTCTGGCGCCGGCTTCGCCAGCTCGGGGCGATTGCGCCGGCCGGATCGCTATACCTGCTTCCGGCCAGCGAGGCCCATGTGGAGGCTCTCGACTGGCTGGCTCAGGAGATCGAGACGGAGGGGGGCGAAGCGCTGGTGCTGCGGATCGAAGGGCTCCAGGGAGCCGCCGAGGGGCGCCTCGTCGAGCTGTTCAAGAGCGCCCGCGATGAGGACTACCGGAAGATCGCGGCCGAGGCCGAGGAGGCGGCGAGCCTTGCCGGGAAGGAGCCGGACCTCGAAGCGCAGGAACGCCTCCGGGAGCTGGTGGCGCGCCTGCGCCGCCGCCTAGCCGAGGTGGCCCGGATCGACTTTTTCCAAGCGGCGGAGAGGGTGGCGGCCAGCGCGATGGTCGCGCGTCTGGAGGAGGCTCTGGGGCGCCGCGAGCCGGCCGCGGGAGAGGTCCCGGCCGCTTCTCGCGAGCGCTACCGCGGCCGGTGTTGGGTGACCCGGCCGCGCCCGCACGTGGACCGCCTGGCGTGCGCCTGGCTGATCCGGCGCTTCCTCGACCCCGAGGCGGAGATCCGCTATGCGGAAGCTCCCGAACCGGACGAGGTCGCCTTCGACATGCGCCGGGCGGAGTTCGGGCACATCGGGAACCGCTGCAGCTTCGAGACGATGCTGGCCGCTTTCGGCCTGGACGATCCCGGCCTTGCCGCTCTCGCCGAGATCGTCCATGAGATCGACCTGCGCGACGGCCGCTCGGCGCGTCCCGAGATCGCCGGGGTGGACAGCATCCTTGCCGGATGGTCGACGTTGAGCCTTCCGGACAGCGAGCTCGAGCGGCTCGGCATCGCGTTGTTCGAGGGTCTGTACGGCGCCTGCTCCGGCGCACGCCTGGAGGAAGCCGCCCAACCCGCTGCGAGCTCCCCGGCTCGCCGCCGTCCGCGCCGGACCCGGAAGGGCACGGCGGGAGCGAAGTCGAGATGAACGCCGGGACGGGCGGGCGCCGCGTGCTTCTGGCGGCGGCCTTCATCCGCGCGTCGGCGACCGGCATGGCGGGGGTGTTGCTGGGCATCTACCTGGCCAAGCTCGGCCTCGCACCGGGGGCTGTCGGCCTGATCGCGGGGGCGGGGCTGGCGGGGGCAACCGCCGGGGCTCTGGCGGTCACTCTGCGGGGAAGACTCTGGGAGCTGCGCCGCGCGCTTCTGGTCCTCGGTCTGCTGGCGACGGTCGGGGGTGCGCTGCTGGCGGTGGTTTCTCATCCCGTGGCTCTCGCGGCGGCGGCCTTCCTGGGGATGGTCAACGGAATGGGGCGGGACCGCGGGCCCGCGACGGTGCTCGAACAGGCGCTGATTCCGGCGACCACGACGGCCGCGGGCCGCACGACCGCGTTCGCCTGGTATACCGCTCTCCAGGATGTGGGGCATGCTCTCGGGAGCCTCGCGGCGGGCCTTCCGGCGCTCCTCGCGGCGATGCTCCCGGTCGATGAGAAGGGGTCTTTCCGCCTCGCGATCGGCCTCTATGCCGCGCTAGTGGGAGCGTCGGCGCTGCTCTACCTGTGGCTTCCGCCGACAAGCCGCGAAGGCACGAGCGCGACTCAGGGGACGATCTCCCCCCGGAGCCGGCGGGTGCTGACGCGGATCTCTCTGCTGTTCGCGCTCGATGGTCTGGGCGGCGGGTTCCTGGTCACTGCCCTGCTGTCCTACTTCTTTTTCGAGCGCTTCGGAGTGGGAGCCACGACGGTGGGGGTCCTCTTCTTCGCCGGCCGGATGGCCAATGTCGTCTCGCACTTCGGTGCGGCCTGGCTGGCGCGGCGCATCGGGCTGGTGAACACGATGTTCTGGACGCACGTGCCGTCGAGCCTGCTGCTGGTGACGGTCGCGTTCACTCCGAGCTTCTGGGTGGCTACGATCCTTTTCCTGCTGCGCGAGGCGCTGGTGGAGATGGACGTGCCGACCCGGCAGTCGTATGTGATGGCGGTGGTCCGGCCCGAGGAGCGCACGGCGGCGTCGGGGGTGACCAATCTGGTGCGGCTGGGAAGCTGGGCGATCGGCCCGGCGCTCGCGGGATGGATGATGGGGGGGCTCGCCCTCGCCGCTCCCCTGGTGGCGGGGGCCGCGCTCAAGGTGACGTATGACCTCCTGCTCTTCTTTTCGTTCCGGCGCCTCCGGCCGCCTGAGGAGCGCGGAGCGGAGCAGGAGGGGGATACGACTTTCGCAACGGAAGGAGGCTCTCGTTGAAGCATCCGAGTTGGCTTTTGTTTCTGGTTCCGATCCTTATCCTCACTCCAAGCTCAGCCGCCTCGGCGCAGACACCGGCCGGGCTGGATACGGCCCGCATCGAGCAGCTCACCGGCGCCAAAGGGGCGCTGGATGCCAAGGCAGGCGTCTTCAAGGTGAGCGTTCCCCGAAAAGACCTCGCCGTGCGGGTGGGCGGAGCGAAGCTCAACCCGCGGCTGGGGCTCACCTCCTGGGCGGCCTTCCAGCGCGCCGGGGAGAGGACGATGGTCATGGGAGACATCGTGGTGCTGGAGGCCGAGGTCGATCCCGTGATGTCGGCCGCTCTGGACGCGGGTCTCGAGGTCACAGCCCTGCACAACCATTTCCTGTGGGACGAGCCGCGGGTGATGTTCATGCACATCGGTGGGCACGGCCCGGCCGACGAGCTCGCGACGGCCGTGGGCAAGGTCTTCCGAGCCCTGGAAGCAGCGCGGGGCCGGAAGGCGCAGACCGTGGACGTGGACCCCGCCCGGACCGCGCTCAAGACGGAGGAGATCGCGGAGATTCTGGGCGCTCGCGGCGAGCTGGCGGACGGCGTCTACAAGGTGACGATCGCGAAGACGACCCGGATGCACGGCGAGACGGTGGGCGCGGCCATGGGAGTGAACACCTGGGCCGCCTTCGCGGGAGGCGAGCGCGAAGCGCTGGTGGACGGGGACTTCGCCATGTACGAGACGGAGGTGCAGGCGGTCCTGAAGGCGCTGCGCAAGGCGGGGATCTCGGTGGTCGCTCTGCACAACCACATGATCGGGGAGGAGCCGCGGGTGGTCTTCCTCCACTTCTGGGGGATCGGTCCGGCGGCCGACCTCGCCCGCGGCTTGCGCTCGGCGCTCGACGCCCAGGCCGCGGCTTCGACCTCCAAATGAGCTTCGACTCGAAAGGAGCCCTACGATGCGAGCGTCTCGCCCTGTCTTGCTCACGCTTCTGCTCCACGGCTGCCTGGCCGGCGCCTGCTCGGGTGAGCCGATGAAGGCGGACCCGAACCGGCCGCCGGCGCCTCCCGCCCCGGCAGGGGCACGTGTGATCGATTTCGAGGGGATGGCGGTGGGTGCTCCGCCCGAGGGGTTCACCCTGGCGCGGACCGGCAAAGGCGGGCCGGGGCGCTGGGAGGTCGTCGCGGTGGACGGCGCTCCCTCGGGCGGCAAGGCCCTTGCCCAGACCAGCACGGATACGACGGGCTACCGCTTTCCCCTCGCGGTGGTCGAAGGGTTCACGGCGCGCGACGTGGATCTAGCCGTGCGCTTCCGGCCGGTCTCCGGCGCGGTGGACCGGGCGGCCGGGCTCGTGTGGCGTTACCGCGACGCGAACAATTACTACATCGTGCGGGCCAATGCTCTGGAGGACAACGTGGTCCTCTATAAAGTGGAAGATGGCAAGCGGACGGACCTGGATGTCAAAGGTGCGGGGCGCACCTACGGGGTCAAGGCCGAGGTGCCGAAGGACGCCTGGAGCGAGCTCCGGGTGATCGCCCGCGGGAGCCTCTTTACGGTGTACCTCAACGGCCAGGAGCTCTTCCAGGTCGAGGACGGCACCTTCCGCGAGGCCGGCCGGGTCGGACTGTGGACGAAGGCCGACAGCGTGACGCGGTTCGACGACCTGCGGTTCGCCGGGCTGGATGGAGGATGACGGTGAGTCTCCGCCCAAAGACCCTCACCCCTGGCCCCTCTCCCACACGCACGCCCGCCCGCCCGGGAGAGGGGAAACTGCCCGCGCTCCGGCAAGCGGTGGCTGCGCTGGCCCTCGCCGGATGGGTGCTCCTTGCCGGGTGCGGGCGCGAGGAGCCGGAGGGCGGGGCGGGAGCGGAGCCACAGGGGCCGGTGGTCGTCTACTCCTCGGTGGATGACGTCTTCGCTCGGCCCGTCGCTCAGCGCTTCCAGGAGGAGACCGGCATCGAGGTCCGGCTCGTGCCGGACACCGAGGAGACCAAGAGCACCGGTCTTTTGAATCGCCTGATCGCCGAGAAGGAGCGCCCGCAGGCGGACGTCTTCTGGAGCGGCGACCCGGTACGGGCG
>DATFPH010000556.1:0-7698 GCA_035264905.1 Thermoanaerobaculia bacterium | reverse complement strand
ATGGAGGAGCGCTTGGAAGGCGGCGAGGAGGACGACGTAGAGCGTGGCGCTTTGCGACCGCGCGAGGGCCTTGAGGCGGGCGAGCGTCTGCGGGGAGACCTCGCGCCACTCCGCGCCCCCCTGCTCCGGCGCGTTCGCCGGCTTCATCCGATCGCCCGGCAGATCCAGCTCGGGCAGCCCGGCCAGCCGCTCGCGCCAGAACGCCTCCAGCCGCGCGCCTTCGGGGCCGGCCAGCATCTCCGCCTGCCAGGCGACGAACTGCGCGAAGCTCTTCGTCCCCTCGCGCGGCGCCTTCTGGAGCAGGTTCACCAGCGCGCCGAAGTCCGAGACGATGTGGTGCATCGCGACGACCAGGAAGCGCTCGCTCCCGCGGTCGAACAGGCTCGCCCGGAAGATCGGTCCCCGCTCCAGGTCGAACGGACGGAACGCGGCCTCCTCCATCCGCGCGCACAGCGCGTCCGCGTTCCACCCTGAGGCGTCGATCATCTCGAACGCCATCTCCCCCTGCTCCGGGACCACCTGCACCGGCTCGTCCCCCACCAGAGGGAACGTCGTCCGCAGCGCCGGATGGCGGTCCATCATCGCCTGGAACGTCGCGCGGATCGCCTCGTTCGAAGCCTCACCGAACACCCGCGTCATCGTCGACAGGTGATACGCCGTGCTCTCCGGATGCAGCCGGTGAAGAAACCAGAGCCCCCGCTGCGTATATGAGAGCTGCTGGGAAGGAGTGGGTTCCCCCCTCTCCCGGGTGGCGGGGGGGCGATGGGAGAGGGGGGCCAGGGGGGTGAGGTCCCGCACCGACGCCCCCTCCAGCAAGACCCCCGGAGGCAGAACCACCCCCAGCGCCGTCTCCACCGCCTGCCCCAGCTCGATCGCGCCGAGCGAGTCGAGCCCCTGGTCGATCAGCGGACGGGAGGGATCGAGCTGCTCGACCGGGATCTGGAGCGCTTCCGCCGCCCGGGCGCTCAGCCAGCTCTCGAGCTCTTGGCCCTGCATCGACATCCCCTCAACCTTCTTGCAGCAGCGAGTCCAGATCCTCGGCCGAGACCCCGAGCTCGGCGAGCGCCTCGGCGAGGTCCTCGTCGCCCGCCTGCCCCAGGCCCCGCTCGGTGATCCGGTCGGCCAGGTCTCCGACGTCCGTGGCGGCGAACACGTCCTGGAGCGGCAGCTCGATCTGCCATTCGTCGCGCAGCCGGGCGATGAGCTGGGTGGCCAGCAGCGAGTGGCCGCCGAGGTCGAAGAAGCGGTCGCGCAGACCGATCTTCGGCACGCCCAAGAGCGCCGAGCAGGTCTCGGCCACCCACGTCTCGATCTCCGTCCGCGGCGGCACGTACTCGCGGCGGACGCCGCCCGGCGTCGCCTCGACCTCGGCGAGCGCCCGGCGGTCCACCTTGCCGGTCGCGGTGTGCGGCAAGGACGGGAGGAAGACGACGCCCGACGGGATCATGTAGTCGGGCAGGCGCCGCCCGAGATCCGCGCGGATCGCCGCCAGCCCGGGCTCCGGACCCGCCGCAGCCACCAGATAGGCCTCCAGGCGGCGGTCCCCCTCAGAAGCATTCCGATCGCGGACGAGCACCGCGGCCTCGGCGATCCCGGGGTTGGCGAGGAGCGCCGCTTCGATCTCGCCCAGCTCGATGCGGAATCCGCGCACCTTGACCTGGTGGTCGAGCCGTCCCAGGAACTCGATCCGCCCGTCCGGCCGCCAGCGCGCGCGGTCGCCCGTGCGGTAGAGACGCGCGCCCGGCTCGCCGAACGGATCGGGCACGAAGCGCTCCGCCGTGAGGTCCGGCCGGTCGAGATAGCCGCGGGCCAGCCCCGCTCCCGCCAGGCACAGCTCGCCCGACACGCCCGCGGGCGCGGGCTCCAGGGTCCGGTCCAGCACGAAGGCCCGCGTGCCGGCGATCGGCCGGCCGATCCCGGGCTCCGCCGCGTCGCCGGCCGCGACCTCCTCCCAGGTCGAATACGTCGTATCCTCGGAGGGGCCGTACAGGTTGAGGAGACGCGGCACGCCGGCCCGGAAGATCTCGTCCGCCAGGCGCCGGCGCAGCGGCTCGCCGGCCAGGTTCACCACCCGCACCGAGGGCGGCAGCGCGCCCAGCCGCAGCATCTCGGCCATGGCCGAGGGCACGGTGTTCACCAGCGTCACGCCGCCGCTCTTCGCGATCTCCTGCACACGCAGGGCGTTGTCCACGAGCACCACCCGCCCGCCTACGGAGAGGGGCGCGAACAGCTCGAAGACCGAGAGGTCGAAGCTCACCGAGGTCGCGGCGAGCACCGCGGCCAGATCCTCCCGGCTCCACGTCGTCTCGGCCCAGCGCAGGAAGGCCGCGGCGCTCCGGTGCGGGATGGCCACGCCCTTGGGCACGCCGGTCGAGCCCGAGGTGTAGATGAGATAGGCGAGATTGTCCGGTGCCGCGAGCGGCGGCAGCGGCGGCAGCGGCGCCGCGTCACGGCCGGCGATCACGTCCGCCTCCTCTCCCGGATCAACGAGCCGGAGACCGGCGAGCGGCAGGCTCCCGAGCAGGCCCCGGCGCGAGAGAAGGATCGGCATCCGCGTGTCCTGGACGATGAACGCCCGCCGCTCGGCCGGGAGCGCCGGCTCGATCGGCACGTAGGCGCCGCCCGCCGCGAGGACGGCCAGAATCGCGACCACCAGGTCCGGCGAGCGCTCCAGGCAGACCCCCACCCGGACCTCCGGGCCGACGCCCAGCTCGCGCAGGTGCCGCGCCAGCCTCCAGGACCGCGCGGCGAGATCGCCATAGGCGAGGTCCCGGTTGTTCCAGGTGAGCGCGACCGCTTCCGGACGCTCCACGGCGAGCGCCGCAAAGCGGGTGTGAAGGAGGTCGTCTGTGCTCGAGGGCACCTCCCCGCCGTCCGCCCACCCGCCGAGCAGTTGGAGCCGCTCCTCGGCGCCCAGCAGCGAGAGCCGGGAGATCGGGAGGTCAGGCGCGGCCGCGGCCTCTTCCAGGAGGGCGCCGAAGTGGCGCAGGAAGCGCTCGGCCGTGGAGCGGTCGAAGAGCGTCGTGTTGTACTCCAGCCCGCCGGCCAGCCCGCCCCCCTCCTCGGTCAAGGAGAGGAGAAGCTCCAGCTTGGCGCCGCGCGCATCCGCCGGCCGCGGCTCCAGCACCAAGCCCGGCAGCTCCAGCCGGCCAAACGGCGCGTTCTGCAGGGCGAACATGGTCTGGAAGACCGGAGGCCGGGCCAGGTCGCGCACCGGTTGCAGCCGCTCCACCAGCATCTCGAACGGGAGCTCCTGGAGCGGGAAGGTGTCGAGCGCGGCCTCGCGCGCCCTCCCCACCAGCTCGCGGAACGTCGGATCGCCGTCCAGCCGCCCGCGCAGCGCCAGGGTGTTGATGAACACGCCGATCAGCCCTTCGAGCTCCGGCCGGGTGCGTCCCGCGACCGGCGTGCCGACCACCACGTCGTCCTCGCCGCTCCAGCGCTGGAGAAGCATCTGGAAGACCGCGAGGAGCGCCATGAAGGGGGTCGCCCCCTCCTCCCGCGCGAGAACCGCCATGGGCGCGGCCCCCCGCTCGCCATAGGTCACGTTGAGCAGCTCGCCATGGAAGTCCTGCGCCCGCGGGCGCGGCCGGTCGGTGGGCAGGTCCGTGGCCGGCGGCGCTCCGGCGAGCAGATCCCGCCCGGCCTCGACCAGCCGTTCGAGCATCGCGCCGCGGAGCTGCTCCCGCTGCCAGACCGCGAAGTCGGCGAACTGGATCGGCGGCTCCGGCAGCGGCGTCCCGCCTGGAAGGCCGGCGAACAGCGGATAGAGGGCCACGACCTCCTGGACCAGCACGCCGAGCGACCAGCCGTCCGAGGCGATGTGGTGCTGGAGGAGGAGCAGCCGGTGGAGGTCCGCCTCCAGATGGAGCAGCGCTGCGCGCAGCATGGGCTCGCCCCGCAGGTCGAACGGGCGGCGGAACCAGGCCACCGCGAGCCGCCCGGCTTCGTCCTCCCGCGCCTGCGCCGGCAGACCGCGCAGGTCGATCAGCGGCAAGGTCGACGGAGGCGGCGGCAGGATCTCCTGGACCGGCTTCCCTCCCTCTTCGCGGAAGACCGTGCGCAGCGCCTCGTGGCGGCGGAGGATCTCCCCCAGGGCCGCGGCGAGCGCCTGGGCGTCGAGCATGCCGCGCAGATCCAGCGCGGCCGGCAGGTGGTAGGCGGTGCTGCCCGGCTGGAGCTGCTCCAGGAACCAGATGCGCTCCTGCGCGAACGACAGTGGCAGAGGCCGGTCGTGTGGCAGGCGGGGAATGGACCTCACCCCCGACCCCTCTCCCATCGCCCCACCCCCGGTCGGGAGAGGGGCGCCCCCTCCCAGCCCCTGGATTCGGAGCGCCAGTGCCTCCACGGTCGGACTTTCGAAGAGGGCTCGGACGGGGAGAGACACATCCAGGAGCTTCTGGAGACGCGAGACGACGCGGGTGGCGAGGAGGGAGTGGCCGCCCAGGGTGAAGAAGTCGTCGCGCGCTCCGACCCGCGGCACGCCGAGCACCTCGGACCAGACGGCCGCCAGCAGCTCCTCCTGCGGGGTGCGCGGCGCCACGTACGTCTCTTCCGCGGCGCCGGCCTCGGGAACGATCTCGGCGAGCTTGCGGCGGTCCACCTTGTCGCTGGTGTTGCGCGGCAGGGCGTCGAGGAAGACGAAGGCGGACGGGATCATGTACTCCGGCAGGCTGGCTCCGAGAGCCTGGCGGAGGTCCATCGCCGAGAGATCCGGAGATCCCGGCGCGGCCACCACGTACGCCTCCAGGCGCTTCTCCCCGTCCCGCAGGTTGGCCAGCACCGCGGCCTCGGCCACTTCGGGGTGGCGCAGCAGCGTGGCCTCGATCTCCCCCAGCTCGATGCGCAGGCCGCGGATCTTCACCTGGTGATCCACCCGGCCGATGAACTCCAGAATGCCGTCCGGCCGCCACCGTGCCAGGTCGCCGGTCCGGTACATCCGCTCGCCCCCCGGGTAGAACGGATCGGGAAGGAAGCGCTCGGCGGTCAGCTCGGGACGCGCCAGATAGCCATGCGCCAGGAACGGCCCGCCGGCGAAGACCTCCCCGGGCACCCCCACCGGCACCGGCTCGAGCTGCGGGCTCAACAGGTACGCCCGGAGATTGGGAAACGGCTTGCCGACCGGCGCGAACGTCGCGGACGATGCCAGATCTTGCCCGTTCGGGAAGCGCCAGAAGGAGATGACGATCGAGGTCTCGACCGGTCCGTAGATGTCGTAGATGGCCGCCTCGGGACGCTTCTCGGCCATCGCCTGGAGCGGCGCCATCAGGATCGCCTCGCCGCCCGAGGTGAGCTGGCGCAGCGGCACGTCGGTCTGAACGAACCCCGCCGCGAAGTCGGTCAGCATGGCCGGCGCCATGAAGACGCAGCTCACCTGGCGCTCCTCCATCCATCGGGCGAGCGCGAGGCCGTCGGTGCGGATCTCCTCCGGCACGACGTCCAGGCAGCCGCCGGCCACCCAGCAGTTGAAGACCTCCAGGGCCGACGCGTCGAACAGGAAGCTCGCCCACTGGCTGCACACCGTCCCCGGCGGCAGCTGCGAGCCGCGCTGCAATGCCTCCACGAGGTTGATGACGCCGGCGTGCGTGCCCAGGACGCCCTTCGGCCGTCCCGTCGAGCCCGAGGTGTAGATCACGTACGCGAGCGCAATTCCTGGCAGGTCCAGGCGCGGCAGGACCGGCGTCGGAGCTGCCGGATCGACCGGCTCGGCGTCGATGCGGAGCACGGGGGTCCCCTCCGGCAGTGCCTCCAGCAGCGAGCCGCCGGCCGCGATCTGGGCTTCCGTCGTCATCAGGGCGGCGATCCGGGCGTCGCTCGCGGTCAAGGCGAGGCGCTCCCGCGGGAAGGCCGGGTCGAGATAGAGCCAGGCCGCGCCGGCCTTCAGGATGCCCAGGATCGCCACGATCGTCTCGGCGCACCGGGGCATGCCGACGCCGACCCGGTCGCCCGGACGCACGCCGGCCGCGAGCAGCTCGGCCGCGACCTGGCCGGTCTTGCGGTCGAGCTCCCGGTAGGTCAGCTGCCGGCCGCCGTCGCGGAGAGCCGGCGCATCCGGCGTCCGCAGCACCCACCCGGCGAAGCGCTCGTGGATGAGCGGCGTGCCGCCGACCGGCCGGGCCGCCGGCACCCAGGCGTGCAGCAGCTCCTCGCGCTCCTCCTCTGTGATCAACGGAAGGAGGCCCACCGGCCGCTCCGGAGCGGCCAGGGCGCCGGCCAGGAGAAGCTCCCAGTGCTTTGCCAGGCGGGCGATCGTCGCGCGGTCGAAGAGATCCTCGGCGAATTCGAGCGACGCCTCGATCTCCTCGCCCCGCCTCTCCAGGATGAGCGTGAGATCGAGCTTCGGTGTGTCGAGGTCGACCGGCAGCCCTTCCAGGGTGAGCCCGGGCAGCTCCAGGCGCGGCATGGGCGTGTTCTGCAACGCGAAGAGGACCTGGAAGACCGGCGCGCGCGACAGGGCGCGGTCGGGCTGCAGCTCCTCGACGAGCGCCTCGAACGGCAGGTCCTGGTGCTCGTAGGCGCCGAGCGTCTCCTCGCGCACCCGCGCCAGCAGATCGCGGAACGGCTCCTCCCCCGCCACCCGCGCCCGCAGGGCCAGGGTGTTCAGGAAGCAGCCGATCACCCCTTCGATCTCGGCCGGATGCCGGTTGGCGACCGGCGTTCCCACGGTGAAGTCGCCCTGGCCCGACCAGCGGTGGAGCACGGCTTCCCAGCCGGCCAGGAGCGTCATGAACGGCGTCGTCCCGAGCTGCCGGCCGAGCGCCTCCAGGCCGTCCGCCAGCTCGCCGGAGAGACGGAAGCGCAAGGTCTGCGCGCGGCGGAGAATCCCCGCCGGCCGCGGCCGGTCGGTGGGCAGCCGCAGCTCCGGATCGGTCCCGGCGAGCCGCGTGCGCCACCAGACGAGGAGGCGCTGCAACGTCTCGCCATGGAGCCACTGGCGCTGCCAGACCGCATAGTCGGCCATCTGCACCGGCAGGACCGGCAGGACGGGGCTCTCTCCGGCAGCGAGCGCCGGATAGAGCGCCCCCAATTCGCGCACCAGCACGCCGAGCGACCAGCCATCGCCCACGACGTGATTCAGGGAGGTGGCCAGCACGTGCTCCATCGGCTCCACGCGGAGCAGGACCGTGCGCAGCAGCGGCCCGGTCTCGAGATCGAACGTCTGCCGGCCGACGAGCTCCGCCAGGCGCAGGGCCTCGGCGCCCCGGGCCTCCGCCGGCAGGCCGCCCAGATCCACCAGGGGGAGGACGAGAGACGGCTCCGGAGCGATCCGCTGCACCGGCTCGCCCGCTTCCGGGTGGAACGTGGTGCGCAGCGCCTCGTGGCGGCGCGCGACCTCCCGCAGCGCTCCGGCGAGCGCCGCCGGATCGAGCGTCCCGGCCAGGCGGAACGCGCCGATCATGTTGTAGGCCGCGGAGTCGGGATCGAGCGTCTGGAGGAACCAGAGGCGCCGCTGCGCGAAGGACAGCGGGAAGTCGCCGCCGCGCGGCACCCGTTCGATCGGCGGCGCGGCCGGAGCGCCGGCCGTCTCCGCGGCCTCGTCGATGCGCGCCGCCAGGCGGGCCACCGTGGGCGCCTCGAACAGCGCGCGGACGGGCAGCGCCACGCCGAACGCGGCGCGGATGCGCGCCGTGATCCGCGTGGCAAGAAGCGAATGGCCGCCCAAGACAAAGAAGTCGTCGGAGATCCCCAGGCGCGGCA